>CALVUG010000012.1 GCA_944363535.1 uncultured Bacilli bacterium | reverse complement strand
TGATATCTTTTATCCCACCTATGCCTAAGCCTTTCCTTTGCCCAATTGTATAATAGAAGACGCCTTGATGTTCACCTATCTTACGATTGGTGTCAATTTCGATAATATCACCTTTCTTCATCGGGATATAATTGCTCAAGAATTCACGGAAATGGCGTTCACCGATGAAGCAAATCCCCGTCGAATCTTTCTTATTAGCGACATTTAAGCCGAGTTTTAAGGCGATTTCTCTTACTTCTTCTTTACTTATATCACTCAAAGGAAAGATTGCTTTATCTAATTGCTTGCGATTTAGTCTTGCTAAAAAATAAGTTTGATCTTTGTTACGGTCTTTTGGTTTAACTAAATATGACTTATCGTCCTCTATTATCTTCTTTGCATAATGCCCCATCGCTATATAATCGAAGCCTAAAGAATTAGCGTAATCTAAAAAGGCAGAAAATTTTATATATTTATTACATAATACATCAGGATTTGGCGTACGCCCATGTTCATATTCATAAATCAAATTGGTGAAGACGTCATCCCAGTATTCTTTAACGAAATCTTTACGATAAAGTTTCACACCAAGTTTATCCGCGACTGCTTTCGCATCTAAATAATCTTTTTCTTGTGGGCAAATATCATCGTCCACCGTCGGATTACCAAGTTGATCGTTATTTAATAAAGAATCCCAGTTACGCATGAAACATGCTTCGACATCGTAACCTTGTTCTTTAAGTAAATAAAGCGCAACTGCGCTATCGACTCCACCACTTAGACCTAATAAAACTTTTATCTTTTTCATCGATTTTCCTCACTGTCTAAAATGTAAGTACTCGGACCATCGTTAGTGAGCGATACTTGCATATCCGCACCGAAAAGACCATCGTAACTTCTAGGAAATAAACTATGTAATTTCGTGAAGAAATAAGAATAAAGTTCTTTCGCGTCTTCATATTTTAGGGCTTTAGTAAATGAGGGTCTATTTCCATCTTTTAAAGAACCATATAAAGTAAATTGTGAGATGGAAAGAATTTCACCATCGATATCTTTTAAAGATAGATTCGTCTTACCTTGTTCATCTTGAAATATTCTAAGTTTTAGGAGTTTATCGATTAGTTTATCCACTACTAGTTTATCATCTCCCACTTTAAAACCAGTGAGAAGCAAAAAACCACGGCCTATTTTTTCTTTTAAGTGACCATTAACGCTAACCGAAGCATCTAAGACGACTTGAATGATGATACGCATGCTTTTATTTTAAACTTATTTTTCACTTTTGTGTATGCTAGAGATTTATCAATAAATCTTTTATAGATTAAAAGACGGGCTTAATTTATAATTAAGGCATGATTTCCCCACTCGCGTTTCGTTTACGTCCAAAAGATTTAGGTGATGTCATCGGTCAAGAACATCTCGTCGGACCAGATGGCTTTTTAACTAGAAGCGTCAAATCAGGCGTTCCTATCTCAAGTATCTTTTATGGTCCCCCTGGTACAGGGAAAACGACGATTGCGGAAGCTTACGCCAAATCGCTTAAAATTCATTACATCAAATTAAATGCTGTCACTTCCAATAAAAAAGAGATGGAACTCGCCATCGAAGAAGCGAAGATTTTCCATCCGACGATCATCATCATGGACGAAGTCCATCGTCTCAATAAAGATAAACAAGATATCTTACTTCCTTTCATCGAAGATGGTTCTTGTTATCTTCTAGGCTGTACGACTTCTAATCCTTATATCGCTATCAACCAAGCCTTACGTAGTAGAACGCATCTTCTCGAAGTAAAAAGACTAACTGATGAAGAAATTATCATCGGACTAAGAAGAGCAATCGAAAGTAAAGATGGTCTAAATAATAAATTGCAATTTAGCGAAGATGCCTTAAAAAGAATCGCTAAATCGAGCGCAGGTGATTTACGTTTCGCTCTGAATTACTTAGAAATTTTATCTTTAGAAAATAAAGACGTCATCGAAGAAGAAGACGTAAAGAAAATTATTCGTGTACCAAATCTGATAAGCGACGCGAATGACGATGCACATTATAATTACGTCTCCGCCCTTCAAAAATCGATTCGAGGAAGTGACGTCAATGCTTCTTTATATTATTTAGCGTGCCTTGCTAAATCTAACGATTTAGATTCAATTGCAAGAAGATTACTTGTCACTTCTTATGAAGATGTAGGACTCGCTAATCCAAATGCTTCTTTAAGAACTTATATCGCTATTGAAGCGGCGAAGCAAGTTGGCTTTCCTGAAGCTATTATTCCCCTTGCGATGGTCACAGTTGATTTAGCCCTTTCTCCTAAATCAAAATCTTCTACTCTTGCTGTTCAAAAAGCCATGTCTACTATCGAAGACAAGCCGCTAGATGTTTTAGATTATTTAAAACTTACCCCTGTTAACGTACAAGAAGAAGATAAATATCCTTATGATCGCCCTGATTTATGGGAGAAGATGCAATATTTACCTGAAGCTTTAAAAGAAGTTAAATTTTATGAACCTTGGCTTTCAAGTAATTACGAAAAAGCTTTAAAAGAAAACTACGACCGTCTTTTAAGACAAGGCCGTAGTAATAATTTAAAATTATTAAGAAGAAAGAAATAATTATCTATTTAATATATTCGTGGATGATAGGAGGTACTTTTACTTCATTTTCATCGACGATGAAAGCTTCCTTAATATCTTTTAATATATCATCGAATTCATCGATGTTAGTGTGGACGTAACATAATGTTTCATCCTTTTTAACTTTATCACCAATTTTCTTATTTAAAACGATGCCAGCGCTCATGTCGATCGTATCTTCAATTTTAGCTCTACCCGCGCCGAGTCGCATCGCGGATTCGCCAATCATCAAAGCATCGATTCTTCTTACGTAACCGGCTTTATCAGCTTTGACTTCGACGATATGTTTTGCAAGTGGGAATTTCTCTGGATGTTCGATATAAGAGACATCTCCCCCTTGCCATTCGATCATCTCTTTTAATTTATTAAAAGCATCACCGTTTTCTAAAGATTCTTTAAGAGCGTTAATGGCTTCATCATGATTATTATAAACTCCAGCTTGTTCAAGCATAATTGCCCCAGCTTCTAAACAAAGTTCTACTAAATCTTTAGGACCATGTCCTTTTAAAGTATCGATCGCTTCTTTTACTTCTAAAGCATTACCGACTGCATGACCTAAAGGTTGATCCATATCCGTTAAGATAGCTCTTGTATCTCTTCCTAAATTATTGCCAATTGAAACCATCGTCCTCGCTAATTTTCTTGCATCGTCAAGTGTCTTCATGAAAGCTCCTTTACCAAATTTTACATCTAGTAAAATTGAATCGGAGCCGGACGCTAATTTCTTTGACATGATGCTAGAAGCGATGAGCGGTAAAGATTCGACCGTGCCTGTCACATCTCTTAAGGCATATAATTTTTTATCAGCGGGAACAAGTAAACCTGTCTGACCGACGATAGCGATACCAATTTCATTTACTTGTCGAATAAAATGTTCATTAGAAACAGAGATTCGCATGCCTGGAATCGATTCCATCTTATCTAACGTTCCGCCGGTGTGTCCTAAGCCACGTCCGCTCATCTTCGCTAATTTCGCGCCACGCGAAGCAACTAACGGTCCTAAAACTAAAGAAGTTTTATCGCCAACGCCACCCGTCGAATGTTTATCGACTTTATGACCTTTAATTGCGCTTAGATCCATCACGTCCCCGCTATGGAGCATCTCATCAGTCAAAGTGACTATTTCTTCCATGTTCATATCGTGATCTAAAATAGCCATAAGTAAGGCCGAAACTTGATAATCTGGGATGGAACCATCGACGTAACCTTTGATGAAGAAATGAATTTCTTCTTTACTTAATGCGTGTCCATCACGCTTTTTAATGATAATATCTACCATGCGCATATATACTTACCTCACGAGTTTAATTATATCAAAATAGACTGTTTTAAGATAGAATGAACATATGGCTTACGATTTTTTAAGAAAACATTTTGAAGATGAGGTAGTCGATAAATTGGAAGAAAGTTTATCTTTTTCACCCACTAGAGCTATCATCTTTGATGAAAATAAAATTAGTAAAGAAACACTTAAACTTATTTTTCCTTTACTAGAAGATCATCCTTATTTAAAAAATGCTTTGATAGACACTAAGCAAAGTTATAACTTAGGTAAAACATTACTGCATGAATTAGGTGCTTATTACATCATGGATTCTAGCGCTATGCTCGTTTCATATTTTTTAGATGTAAAAGATGATGATTTCGTGCTCGATATGTGCGCGGCACCAGGCGGTAAATCTATCGCTTTAAGTTTATTAAATCCAAGATGTTATATCGTTTCAAACGATATATCTAGATCTAGACAACAAGAGACGATCAAAAATATCGAAAGGATGGGATTATCTAATATTTGTGTTACTCTAAACGATTTAACTAATTTGAAATTAGATAAACCAACGTTCGATAAAATCATCTTAGATGCTCCCTGTTCTGGAAGTGGGATGTTTAGAAAAGAAAAGAAGATGCTAGAAGATTTTAGTTTAGAAAAAATTAAAGCACTATTAACCACCCAAGAAAAACTCTTAGAAAAAGCCTATGCTTTACTTAAACCAGGTGGCGAACTTATCTATTCGACGTGTTCTTTTAGTTACGAAGAAAATGAAGGTCAAATTATTCCTTTTTTAAATAGACATGAAGATATGCACATCTTTGATATCGATCATTCCCCTCATTTTTATCATCATAAAGATTTGTCTTTTGCTCTCCACGTCTTTTTCTATCTTTTTCCTGGCGAAGGCCATTTCATGAGCAAACTTAAGAAAGACGGAACGCGTGAAACTAATAAGCCACTTAACATAATAGAACAAGTTGCGAATGATCATATTTATCTCACGAATGAGAGGTTTCTTGCTTTGAAGAAAGATTTTTACTTACTTCGACCCGGCGTCTTAAAAGCGAGCAAGGTTTCTAAAACTTGGAAATTAGAGCATCATTACGCCAAAGCCGCTAACGAATTAACAAAAGTCGAAATCGATGAAAATGACGCTAAAAATTATATTTATGGTTTAAACATCAAAGTCAAAGATAAAGTCGAAGGTTACGTCACTTTAACTTATAAAAATATTCCTTTAGGCTTAAGTAAAATAAGTCATCATGACGCCAAAAATTTATATCCGAAAGGTTTAAGAAAGAAAATTAATTAAGCTTTTTTCTTCTTTAAATAACTTGCTAAAATCGCGTCGTCTCTTGCTTTTAAAGACGGTAAAGTTTCTTCGATTTTATTTCTTACTAAAGAAGCGATATCTTTACTTGGAAGTTCACGGTATTTATCTTCATTAATTGGTCCAAACACTTCTCCGACACACGGATAATATTTATAATGTTTTGTTTTTAAAACTCTTTCCGTTCCATATAAAGCTGCACAAATTAAAGGCGCTTTGGTTCTTTGATAAATTTTAAAAGAACCAGGGTGAAAATCTAAGAGAGGATTCTCTTTAGGATTTTTATTTCTTGTTCCTTCTGGAAAAATAGTCCAAGAACGATCTTTATCTTCATTTAAGGAACGTTCAACTTCTTTTAACATAAGAAGTTGTTGACGAATGTCAGAACGATCTAAAAATACCCCTCCGATCGCCTTAACAATGCGCCCGATAAATGGAAATTTTTTAATTTCGATCTTAGCGACGAAAGTGATAGGTTTTTCACTAAGTGCGATGAACAATAATGCATCGAAGTCGCTTCGATGATTAGCGATCAATAGATAAGGTTCTTCCATCTTATTTAATAGTTCGTAATTACTTACTTCATAACGCACTCTTAAATGCTTAGCAACGTATCGAATGAGCTTACGAGCTTTGTTATATCTTTGTTCCAAAGGATATTTTTCTGGGTGTCTAGAATAACGAATCATCCAGGCAAAGTAAGCGTATAGAATGACGGGAATGCAAGTAAATACCGCTTTAAAATATCTCCACATATGTGGATATATTATAACTTATTAAATTGCTTGTCACCAAGATAATGTATAGCGTCACTTAAAACGTAGAGACCAATCTTTTCATCTCTTTCTAAAGAACCTGACACTAAGACTAAGGTTCCTTGCTTCATCGTAAATAGAGATGATTTATCTGATTTATCCCAAGGACAAACCGGAATCTTATCGGTAATTTGTTTTTCTTTGCCTCTTAAAAGACGATCGAATTCCACGTAACGAAAAGGTGCTTCGATATTTTCACCTAAGCGGCCGCACATAATAATTGAACATAGCATATAACTTTTTCCTCCTCTATGTACCTTTTACTATAAAGGAAAAAGCTAAAAGCGCAAAATCACTCTAAACACTTCACTAAGACGAACGTGGAACGTGGAGGAAGAATCAAGTGTTTAATATGGATGTCGCTCTTCGGAACAAGACCGTTAGAAGATAGATAAACTTGATGGTAATCATCGAGTTCATAATAGATCGTTTCATCCGCGGGATTGATGATGACTTTAAAAGCTTCAAACTGAGAAATATGTGAACCATAATCTATAATTAATCCACCATGTTCTAAGTCTTTAAAAGTGACGAGATTTTCGATGATTTTAGGATCAAAAGTTTGTAATTCTTTAAGTCTTTTGCGTAAGGTTAAAATGTCTTTAAAATGTCTTACCATCTCTTGACGTTCATCGAGCAATTTATAATCTAAACGATTATATTTATCGCCAGCGTTATAAGTATTACCGTTTCCTCTCTTCGATTGACCAATTTCTTGACCCATGTGGAAGAAAGGAACGCCGAACGCTAAAGCGATGATAGCGTTAGTCATCTTCACCCGTGATAAAAGATGGTTAACGTCTTCATCTTCTTCTAAAAAGGAAGCACTTAGTTTATCATAAAATGTCTCATTATCGTGACATTCGACGTAATTTAAGGATTGATTCGCGTCGATAAATCTTGCCGGATAACAATAATTTAGACAAGAAGCTAAATAAGTATACTTAAACCCTTCACGGTAAGATTCTTCGCCTAAGGCGTAGCCTCTTTTTCTTAAATCGTAACCGATCCCGCCACCGACGATATTTCTAAAAGCATCGTTAAAGAAAGCGATTTCTGGCATCTTAGAAGCATTTCCATGATGCGCCCGATCTTTTTCTTCGATAGGTGTAAGCATGTTCCAACCTTCGCCATAAACCATGAAATCTTCTTTTAGTTTTTTTGCTTCTTTCGTAAGTAAATTCATCGTTTCAATATCTAATAGACCCATGAGATCAAATCTTAAGCCATCGATATGATAATATTTAATGAGGAAAAGAATCGAATCGATGACGAGTTTTCTTGCCATCGGTCTTTCGCTAGCGAAATCATTTCCACAACCAGAACCATTAGATAGTTTTCCATTGTCTAGATGACGGAAAAAATAATCCGGGACAATTTTATCTAAACTCGTCGAATCGCCTTCGTAAAGGTGATTATAGACCACGTCAACATTAATTCTAATTCCGACGCTATGAAATTTAGCGACGACATCTTTAAATTCGTTCACGCGTTTATAAGCATCGTTTGGATCGCTAGCGAAGCTTCCTTCTAATGCAAAGTATTGTCTAGGATCATAACCCCAGTTATAAAGCTTATCCGGATTTAATTCATCGACCGTCTTATAATCTTGTAAAGGTTGTAATTGTAGATGGCTAAAACCTAAAGATTTTAAATAATCAAAACCAGCGGGATTACCCCCTAAGGTTTTACGATTTTCTTCGATTAAACCTAAAAATTTACCTTTATTTTCGATGTCGGTCATCTTAGAGATTGTTAAATCTCTAACGTGTGCTTCATAAATTGAAGCTTCGCTATAAGAATGAAATTTAGGAAGTTTATCTTCATGGAAATTTGGTACATATTTTTCCATATTGACGACGACGCTTGCGCTTTCATTGGCGAGGCTAGAAAAAGCGTAAGGATCGATCGATTCGACGATGACGCCATTATTTACGACGATGTAAGTATAAATTAATTCTTCCTGGTCCCCTTCTAAACTTAAAAAATAAGTCCCATTGACATCTCTTTTCATGAGGATGTAGGAAGGAGAGTCTTCTTCTTTTTTACGGCACTTTAAAAAGCAAGCGCTAGAAAGAGGCGCCCAAAGTCTAAAAGTCGTCTTTTCTTTAGAGTATCTTGCCCCTAAATCATCGCCCGTATAAGTAAAAAGTGCATCAAAATCATCAAAGTAAATGGCCTCGCTCACATCGAGGACGTCTTTTCCAAAATTAGAAATATGAATTTCATAAAAATGGCCTAATTCTAAAACTTTAGGTGAAGACAAAACGAAATAAGACACGCCACTTAAAGAAGAAGTTTTTTCCAATTTTAAAGGAATCGTTTCATAAAAATCTTTGACGAGCCAAAACTTCGTATCATCATCTTTGGCGCTACTGGAGAATAAAGCGACACGAATTTTTTGCCAGGCGATCAATTTTGCTTTAAAAAATGTATCTTTCATACGTTCACAATAGCGATGACAGTATCTAAATCGTGCGATAAAGAGACATCATCATATTTCCTTTCATTAACAATTATATAAGGCGCTCCACTTTTTTCGTGGCTAATTTCAATCTTTCTTAAATCGATGCCACCTAAGCCAATTTTATTAGCCTTAAGGAAAGCTTCTTTCAAAGCGAAATGTGATGCGAGATATTGTGCTTGATTTTTTACGAGGTTAAATTCTTCGATTTCTTTCTTAGAAAGAATCTTCACCGCTAGATGCAAATTATTTTCAAATCGAGAAATGTGGGTCACATCGATTCCAATCATAATTTAATCCTCGTATTGATTATTTTGATCATCGATCGTCTTATAAGTCGAATTGACGTCGATTTCTTCATCTTCAGGAATGACGATAGATGACCTAACTAAAACTTTACAACCTTTCGAATTCGATGGCGAATCGCTCGTCGGAGCGATGATACCATCTCTTTGTAATTGAGCAAATAGTTTACCCGCTCTAGGAAAACCAATACTAAAGAATCTTTGAATCCCTGAGATGGAAGCGTAATCACGCGATTTAACGTAATCTACGACTTCAGGATAAAGATCATCTTGTCCTTTTTCTCCGCCGCTATGACCAGCCATTTGTGACATATCAGTGTCATCCTGCGTCTTTTCTTTTAAATCTAAGAAGTATGGATCATATTGTGGTTCCATCTGGTCTTTAATAAATTTGACGACACGCGCAATTTCATGATTATCGACGAAAGCACTTTGTAGACGCGTCACCCCACTTCTTGAGATGAGTGAACAATCCACTAACATATCGCCTTTACCAAGTAAAAGTTCCGCGCCACCTTCACCGATGATAGTTACAGAATCTGTCGCACTTGAAGTCATTAACGCTACTCTAACAGGAATGTTAGCCTTAATATCACCCGTGATGATATTAACTGCTGGTCTTTGCGTCGAGATGAGCATATGGATGCCGCTCGCACGTGATTTTTGCCCTAATCTTAAGACTGGTCCTTGAATTTCTTTGACAGTTTGGACGAGGTCACCATATTCATCGACGATAGCGAGGATCGACGGTAATGGTTCTAAACCATGCTCTTTTGCGTATTCGTTATATTGGTTGATATTAGATGAGCCACTATCGGCGAATAAATCGTAACGTCTTTCCATCTCATCCACTAAACGGTCGAAAGCAATTTTTGCTGGTTTTGGTTCGGTGATAATCGGACAAAGTAGATGCGGTAAATCGCGATATCTAGACATTTCGACCCGTTTTGGATCGACGATCATAAGTTTTAAATCTTCTGGTCTATTACGCATGATTAACGATAAGATGACCGAATGCATGTAAATGGATTTACCTGAACCTGTCGTCCCAGCGACGAGGAAGTGTGGGAATTCATCGACGTTTGCCCCGATGACTTTACCGGTGATATCTTTTCCAAAAGGAATGTACATCCTATTTTTATAACCTTCCACTGGCTCTAAGTTATTAAATACTTCCTTAAAGGAAACCATCGTCGTCTTAGCGTTAGGCATTTCGATACCAGAAGTTGATTTCCCGCGGACGATAGCCTCAAATCTTAATAAAGTGCCATCGAGACGAATCGATAAGTCACGAACGATACGTTCGACGTTAGACACTAAGACGTCGCGGTTAGTTTGAACGTCAAATCTTGTAATAGATGGTCCAATCGTATAACCGACAATCTTAGCTCCGACGTGTAAATCTTCGATGATTTCATTCATCTTCTTCATTCTTTCTTCGCTCACTTCGATGTTCTTATTGATGGCGTCTTGAATTTCGTATTCGTTAAGTAAAGAAGCATCGGGGAAGACGTAAGGCTTACGCGGTTTAGCTTTAGGTTGACTTGGACCAAGATTAACGCTTGGATCTTCTGCTTCTACGCCTTTAGGCGTCAGGACTTTTACTTCCGCTTGTTCCACTTTCGAAGTGAAAAGATGTTCGACGGGGTTACTTACTAAGGAAGTCTCATTTTCTTCGTGAGGTAGATAAGAGTTAACTTCTTTAACAGATTCAGCTCTTACTTCTTCGTGAGGAAGACGCACTGATGAATCTTCAAAAGATTCATTAATTATCGCAGGTGAAGTATATACTTCTTCTTTCACTTGCACTGGTGTTTCTCTAACCATTTTATTAACGACGTTAACTTCTTCATTTTTATAGTCTCCGCGATGCGAATCAGGTAAGAATAGATGAGCTTTGGTTAGTCCTCTATCATCTCTAACGATGTAAGTAGGAATTTCTTCGCGGTAAGGTTCTTTTCTTACGTAATTATTTTGATTTATCGCTTCTTTTTCATTTCGTTCATCATCCATCTTAAAATTATCCATCTTTTCTTCCTCCTCATTTTCTCTTCTTAAATCGTAACTCGTGTTATGTAAAATGGTCTCATTTTTAAATCTTTCGTGCAAGGTCGTCTCATATTGGTAAGTTAAAGGTTTAGCTTCTTCTTCACTCTTTAGATTTTCTTCGGGGTAACGTGCTTCTTTCTTCTTATTTTTGGCTTCTTTTACGGCTTTAACGATGAAAGGTAAGGCAAAGATAAATAGACCGATCAAGATGATAAGTATCGCTATCACATAGGCGCCCGCGAGAGTTAAAAAAGACGCTAAGAGGCCAGCAAAAGAATAACCGATGATACCGCCCCCTAAAGCAATATCAAAAACTTTGACTGGTAAAGCCATCTCGCCATTCGGATTTAAGACGCTCAGAAATTCATCGTAAAAATTCATATTAATATCGCTTCTAGCGATAAGAGATAATAAAATTAATAGTCCTAAGAATAAAATAATAGACGACATGACATAAGAAAATTTATGGTGCTTTTTCTTCGATTTTTTAAAGAACATCAAATAGAAACCTAAGACGAATAAAAGCGCCCAAGGAACGAAGAAGAAGACGCCGAATAAGAAAGCCATACCGTAATTTGCGTAAGTCGCAATCGGTCCGACATTTAAACACATCGAAATCGCTAGCAATGCAAAAAGTAAACCTAAGGCGAAACGAATGTAGGTTTTCTTAAAGATTTTTACTTTTTTTTCATCGTTTATTTCGTTCGTTGGCATATTTTAATTTTATAAGAAAAATGGAAAGAAAAAAACTTTAAAACTAATGTTTTTTTAAGCGATGAAGTCGATGACGGGAACGATCGTTGGAACGTAACCTTTATCGTGCCTTAAGAAATATTTGATGCGGTCTTTGACACTCGTGATGATTTCTTCTTCATCGCTCACGTTCGCTTCTAAA
This sequence comes from uncultured Bacilli bacterium, assembly GCA_944363535.1. Classification (GTDB taxonomy): domain Bacteria; phylum Bacillota_I; class Bacilli_A; order RFN20; family CAG-826; genus CALVUG01. The sequence continues at coordinate 21,535 of CALVUG010000012.1, read as the reverse complement.
GCTTTAGAAATTTCATCGACGAATAATTGAGTGATATTTTTCTTCATGAGTTCTAAGTTTCTTGAAGTCGTATAACCTTTAATTTCTACGCTAGGAGTAGAAACAATTAAGCCCTTCTTCCTATCGATTGCGATGCTACAGACGACGAGGCCGTTCTTCGATAAATTCATCCTTTCATCGATGATGCGTTTCCCGACGTCACCTACACCTAAACCATCCACTAAAGTGCTAGAAACTTCCATCGCCTCATCTTGAATGGAAACTAAGTTTCCATCTTTAATCGTAATTAAACCACCATTATCTAATAAGAAAACGTTTTGATGACCTAAATTGATGGCCATACTTACAGCAATTTTTGCATTGCTCATCAAATGACGATATTCCCCTTTGATAGGTAAATAATATTTTGGCTTTAAGATGGAAAGAAGCATTTTAATATCTTCTTCTGAAGCGTGCATCGTCATAAGTTTCTTACGGGTAATATTAATAATTTCTGCGTCCGTTCGATAGAGATTATCGATGACAGATGTAGCAAGAATTTCATTGTTTAGATTTGCAGGACATGCGAAGACGAACGTATCGCTAGGTTTGATGAAAAGACGCTTATCATCGTTCGTACGAGAAATAAGTTTATCGATTTTATGATAAAGTTTATCGCCCATACCACACATTAAGATGACAATATCTTGTTCTCTTACTCTCACTAAGTCTTCTAAATCTAAAAGACGTATTCTTTTTGCGAGTAAAGGATTAGAAATAAGAATTAATTTGTAGATATCTTCGCTTAACTTATCGTAAAACGCGATTCTTTTACCATATTGGATCGAAAGATCAAAAACTTCTTGCATATGATACATATTTTGACTAGAAATAGCGATGAAATGTCTTCCTTTTGAATCTCTAAAAGAAGATTCAATAAGAGGCGAGATATGATGCATCGGGGAAGTATAACCTTGATGATCGCTATGCATTGATTCGCACATGAGAAGCAAAGTTTTTTGTTCACTTATTTCACTTAATGCAGGTAAATCTAAGTGATAAGGCGAAGCGGTTGTATATTCAGTAATAAAATCGCTAGAAAAAATAATATTTCCATCTTCCGTTTCAAAACAAACGCCGAAAGATTCCGCTATACAATGCGCAGTTTGAAAAAATCTTACATCGACGTTACCGATACGATGTTTACTCGTCGGTTTAACGACTCTAAAATCGATATTAGACACAATTTTATGATAAGTAGAAGCAAATAATTCGATAGCGGATTTCGTCGTTTCACTTAAATATACCGGTGCCGGAATTTCAGGATAGACGAAAAGTAAAGCTCCAAATTGTTCATCGTGCCCATGCGTAATAATGTAGGCTTTGATTTTATCTTTTCTTTCTTTTAAATAATCGACATTAGGAATGATAAAATCCACTCCTGGCGTGGTCCTATCTGGATAAGAAAGGCCACATTCGATGATGTAGATATCGCCGTTTATCATGACGACGTATAAATTTTTGCCTGTCTCATCTAAGCCACCTAAGGCTCCAATTGAAATATTAGCCATAATTTGCTCCTTTTTAATATAAATATATTAAGCGACGCGACAAAGCGAAGCAGTCGTGGAATTATAATCACCCCAAATACGACAGACGAGGTCTGGATGATCGATAAATGGATTACGGTTACCCTGTAAATCTTCCGCTCCATCGTTACGATTAATTTCTCTTTGTTGAACTGGATAAGATAAATGCCATTTGATTAAATCGCTCAATTTTCCCATCGTATTATTATTCTGATTATCATTTGTCTTATCCACTAAGGAAAGACGAGAATCCGCCACGACGCAATAGAAGATGATTCTTGCTGCATCCCCACGGTAACTTGCTAAACCAAAGTTTGTCGCCGCTGGATCCCAACCATTAGCAGAATGATTCATCCCTTCAACGTAGAAAGAATTTCCTCTATTGCCGTTCTCACTAGTAAGAGTGGGTCTAGGCATATGAATATCGTTATCGACGAAATCCCCACCGCGAGAAGATGGCCAAACATGTTCACGGTTTAAACCGCTATTAACTGATTTACCTGAATAGAAACTTAGAAGTTTATTTGGGTTATTAGGATCATAATCAGTCTTATAGAAAGCACTCGAACGATTGCTACCATGGTCTATTAACATACTACCATAGCCAACAGTGGTACGTCTTTTTTGTCTATTTAAATTTCTTAAATTATTTAAGAGTGTATTGCCAGTCGTATCTAAATTCGTGAAATTGTAATAGGTTCCTTCGTAAGTACTTTCTCCTCCGCCACCGCCACTAAATTCTTTAACATTTACTTCAATAATATTTGAGGTAACACCGCTTCCATCCGTCGCAAATGCTTGTATAGAAGTCGTGCCTTCACTTAAAGCATTTAATAAACCATTATCGTCAATTGTAGCCACATTAGTGTTCGATGATGACCAAGTTAAAACTTTATTGCTCGCCCCCATCGGATAGATGGTAGCGTTATATTGAATTTGTTCACCAACGTAAGGATTTGAATCTCCACTTATCGTAATTTTACTAACAAGTAATTGCCCACCATTAGCGACGACACTTAATGTAAATGGATTAGAAGAAACATTACTTCCATCTGTCGCTGTTGCAATAATATTAGTGTTACCAACGCTTAGAGCAGTGATAGTTCCATCATTACTAATTGAAGCCACACTAGTGTTTGAAGATGACCAGCTAACTTCTTTATTGCTTGCCAAAGCAGGTAAGACGGTAGCGCTCATTTTAGCGCTACTTCCAACTTGTAAAGAAGAAGGTCCATTTACGTCAATTTGTTCAACTAGAACATCATCGCTTCCTTTTCTTACGTAAATATCAAAACTTTCCGAACGAATTTTACTCGCATCTTTAGCGATAGCATAGACATTAGTGTTCCCGTGACTTATAGCAGTGAATAGGCCGTTTTCATCAATCGAGCCCACATTTTCGTTTGTCGAAACCCATTCCACTTCTTTAACGGAAGCATTGGAAGGATAGACTAAGGCATCGAAATGTAAATTTTCACCGATGTCGACATCTTTCCACTCTTCTTGTTTGTTGACGTCGATACTTGTCACATCGATCATCGAACCACTGGAGACGATATTTACTAACGCTTCGCTATAGAAACTTGATTGCGTTTCATAATTCATAGTTGTAGCGTAAACGTGAACTGTTCCTGGTAAAATGGCAGTGATGGAGCCATCGTCATTTAACGTAGCGAAATTTTCTTCTCCACTTCCTAAGGCGAAATAAACTTCACCAATCTCAGCATTAGAGGGCTTAGCTAAAACATCAAAGCTAAAAGTATCGCCCACTTCAATACTAATTTCACCTGGACTTAAAGCAAAGCCTTCTAAGTCAGATTTATCATTAGGTGTGGCACAGCCACTCACTAACGCAGTAAGTAAGAAAGATAATATGGCTATACGACGATTATTTTTCACAATTTACTCCTTTCCTCACTGCACTTTTAAGATGAATAAATTTATTTACGAGCGTTACGCTTGAAAGGTTTACGTTCGCTCTTCTCTGGTCTTTCGACGTAATTATCAGGTTTCGTCTCAAATTCGCGGTGCGAAACTTTTACTTTTCCTCTTTCATCAATTTCGGTCACACGGACGCGAAGATGATCGCCCACTTTGACGACATCGCTCGCATTTTCGATGTAGCCCCAGCCAAGTCTTGAGACGTGGCATAAGCCTTCCGTATCACCGAATAATCTAACGAAGCAACCATAATCTTCGACGCGCGTCACTTCGCCATCATAAATTTCACCAACTTTAGCTTCGCGGACGATATCTTCGATCATTTGTTTTGCTTTATTAATCGCGTCGCGATTGTAATGATAGATGACAACTTTACCATCATCATCGATATCGATTTTCACATCATCGCATTTAGCAATAATATCATTAATAACTTTTCCGCCCGTCCCAATAACTTCACGAATCTTATCGACTTCGATCTGCATCGTATCCATCTTCGGCGCCCACTTGGAGACGTCATCTCTTGGCTTATCGATGGCTTTAGCCATCACTTCTCTAATTTTTGCTCTCGCACCATGGGCTTGGGCTAAAGCTTCACGTAAAATTTCTTTGGTGACACCTTTGATCTTAATATCCATCTGTAAAGCGGTGATACCATTTTTCGTCCCCGCGACTTTAAAATCCATGTCACCGAAATGGTCTTCTAAACCTTGGATATCAGTTAGGATAGTATAAGGATGTTTTTCATCTAATGGTCCAGAAGTAATTAAACCCATCGCAATACCGCTTACCATATCTTTAATTGGAACACCTGCGGCCATAAGCGCCATACAAGAAGCGCAGATGGAAGCTTGTGAACTTGAACCATTCGATTCGACGACTTCGCTTACGACTCTAATCGTATAAGGGAAAACTTCTTCGCTTGGAATGACGTAAGATAAAGCTCTTTCCCCTAACGCACCATGGCCAATTTCTCTTCTACCAGGTGAACCCATACGACCAACTTCTCCAACGGAGAAAGGTGGGAAATTATAATGGTGCATAAATCTTTTCTTATCTTCTTCCGTTAAATTATCGATAATTTGTTCATCCGTTAATGGGCCAAGTGTACAAGAAGAGATGACTTGGGTTTGACCACGCGTGAACATAGCAGAACCATGCACTCTAGGAAGTAAATCCACCTGAGCGTCCAAAGGACGAATTTCATCGACTTTTCGACCATCGGGACGGACTTTATCTTCCGTAATTAATCTTCTTACTTCGTTTGCGACGATCGTCTCTAACGTATCTTTAACCATCGTCATCGTTAGCTTATGCGTCTTTTCATCTTCATATTTTTTATTTTCGTAAGATTCGATGATTTCATTTTCGATGTCATCGATAGCGTTTTGCCTTTCGAGTTTATCAAAGATAGAAATGGCTTTAATTAAGCGATCGTAACTTCTATCGTAAATATCTTTTTTAATTTCTTCATCGACTTGATAGAGGCTAACTTCTCTTTTAGCTTTACCAACTTCTTTAATAATCTTTTCTTCGAATTCACATAATTCTTTAATTGCTTCGTGGCCGAACATTAAAGCATCGAGCATTTCTTCTTCGCTCACTTCTGCCGCACCAGCTTCCACCATGTTGATTGCTTGTTTCGTCCCTGCAACAGCGACGAACATATCCGATTTTTCTTTTTCTTCGACGCTCGGGTTGATGATAAATTTACCGTCCACTCTTCCGACGTAAACTCCAGCGATTGGACCATCGAAAGGAATATCAGAAATTCCTAACGCTAAAGAAGAACCAAACATCGCTGACATTTCAGGAGTAGCGTTTTGATCGACACTTAAAACCGTATTGACGATTTGCACTTCGTTTCTAAAGCCATCCGCGAACATCGGTCGAATGGGTCGGTCGATTAGTCTAGCGGTCAAAGTTGCATGTTCGCTCGCTCTTCCTTCCCTTCTTAAAAAGGAACCAGGAATTTTACCTACTGCATATTGTTTTTCTTCATAACCAACAGTTAAAGGGAAGAAATCCCCATCTTTTGCTTCTTTAGAAGCACAAGCCGTCGATAAGACGACCGTATCATCGAGGCGAATTAAGCAGGCCCCGTCTGCTTGCTTGGCGATTTCGCCAACTTCCACCACTAATCTTTTGCCGTGGAAATTCATTTCAAATGTTTTTTTCATAGTCTTTCTTTTTTCTTTTTACCTCAAAAACCTTTAAATAACTAAAACTATATTAGCATAGGCTAATGTAAATTTAAACTTTTTTATTATATAAAATTAACGACTATTCTGACGTTTTTTCTTGTAGATGAGGATAAGGGAAACACTAGTGAGGAGTAAGAAGAGGCTTATCGATAAGACGATGAGTAGATAATAATTTTCAATATTACCTATTTCCGGATAAGCGTTATTGGTACCTAAGCCAATGAAATCAGTTAACCCATATTGTGCATATTTATCGATCACTAGTTGATAACGCGCCTTCGCATCTAAGATAGTAAGATTGCTATTATCTTCTTTGAAGATATTTTTCGCTTCATTCGTCATGAATTGATATTCTTCATTTAAGATGGACCAATTTTCATCTAACACGCCTTTAAATAAATCCCACGAAGCATTAGAGCCACCACAATATTCACTCGTCAAATCTAAGAAAAATTGTGCGTAAGCCTTAGCTTGTTCAAATGGAGATACCTCGTGCGTGATAACTTCGCCACTATAATAAAGTAATTCGACGTTCATCAAACGATTGCGTTGACCATCTTCTTCACTATTAACCCCTATTAATAAACCAAATCTTATCTTTGAATAATTGTGTTCTAGTGTATAACTTACCTCCGTAGGAGAAGCGCTTGTATCAATATTTCTAGGATAAGTTCTAATATTCACTAAGGAATAAGAAGAACCACTGTCGAGTGAATAGATGATGTAAGCATCCATATTTTTTTCATTGTATAAATTAAATGTAATGCCATTTACATCACTAACGTCGAAGTTCATTCCAAAATAATATAAATTAGAGTAATTTTTAACTTGGTTATACCAAGAAGCATTCGTCACTAATGTAGGTAATTTATTTTTGCTTCTATTATCACTATCATTCCCACCTATATTTAGGCCTGTTTCAAAACTAGACCATCTACCTCTATTTGCAAGCGAAGCGGACCAAGTGCGATCATCAGAAGAACTTAAAATGATGGAATCATAATGTCCATAAGATTGCATACTTCCCCCACTATCGCTTACTTCATTTTGATTAACATTAATCGTCTCTTTTACTTCCGCAGGTGGAATTTCATCTTCACCGACGTCAGCATTTTCGTTCGTGACGAAGACATTGATAACTTTTTCTAAGCCTTGGTAAGTAACTTTAATTACTTGATTTCCTAGTTTCATCGTATCGATTTCACTGATGGAAGCGATGTCGCTAACATTGGTGCGATTAGAATATTCATCGATGTAAGTTACTTCAATTAGCGAATATTCGTAAGCTTTTCCTAACGGCAAACGAGTCACGTATTGACCGCTTATTTCTAAACTTGCTTCCCCTGGTTCAGGTGGAGTGATGCTTCCTCCCACTAAAGCGATCGCGTCTTCGTTAACGTTTGCGTAACCACTACTATTGCCGAAAGCAATATCAGCCCAACTAGGAAAATCGATGAACGGATTTCTATTGTTTTGATAATTATTATAAATCAAGTTATTGCGATGAATTTCGTAATCTGAAACTGGATCTAGATGATGCCACTCTAATAGAGTGGAAAGCACGCCGTAATAACCAGGTTTGCTTTGCGTATCCGCTGAAGATATCGTCCCTTGATTTTCGATCAAAGAAACGTCATCGGTAAGTTCTAACCATGGGTCCGCTAAGGCACTAGTGAAGCTAGAATATCTTGCAGCCATATAAAATAAGGCTCTAGCGATATCACCTTTATCTTGATCGGGTGGTTCAAAAACCATCACCCTACTTCCACCGATTGTAGCGTAGCCTCTAATACCATAATGATCAACTTTTGTTCCATAATTACTATCGTAAATTTTTTCAACTTCTTCTACTGACGCATAAGGATAATTCGAATGTGCGTCTTGATTGACATCAGAATCACCTAACATCAAATGATGCATATCTGCGTAAGCTGGACCATCGTCTTCATTCGCACTAAAGCCGTGCGATTTAGACCAAAGATGTTCTCTATCGATGTAAGTTCCATGTTTATCGTTGATATGCGCGGCAGTGCTCGTTCCATTATCTAAGCGATAAAGAAGATGGACGTAAGGATTATCATCGTATTGATAATTTCTTAATTCCTCTGCCGTTAATGGAGATTGTTTCCAATCTCTTTCCGTAATTCTAGCCGTGTCCCACACATCCGCATAATTGAACCAACGATGGTCGTTACTTAAAACATCTTGTAAACCATCTAATAAACTATCTCCCCTTAGATTACTACCTAAAGAAGAATAATATTCTCTTACTTCTCCTTCGCTTAAATCTGAGACGTTAATATTGTTCACTAATGTGCCCGTCTTAGCGTCACTTTCTTCCTTCTTAAGAAAGAAAAATGAAGAAAAGGAAGTCACTAATAGACTTAGACTTAGAAAAGTAATAATGAACCTGTTCTTTTTCATAAAAGTAAATAAATTATATCATGATTTAGACAATAAAAAAATCTCTCAAATGAGAGATTTAATGGCATCTTTTTAAGAATTTTTATTTTCTTAAATTGAGTTCCGCGAGAAGTTTTAAATAACTATCACGGTCTTTACGGGCAAGATAATCGAGTAAATCACGTCTTTTACCGACTAAGATGAGTAACCCACGACGTGAAGAATGATCTTTCTTATGCACTTTGAGGTGTTCGGTAAGTTCACGAATTTGTGCGGTAAGAAGAGCAATTTGCACTTCCGTCGAACCACTATCTTTGGCGTCTTTACCAAATTTAGCGACGATGTCTTGCTTCGTTTTTTTCGTTAAAGCCATCTCTTTTTCCTCCTTCATTTTATACTTAGCTTCATCCTCGTCTAGCGTTAGAAGGATTACTCGCTAAACCAAGAAGAAGTCGCATCTAAAATTATAAAGTTAAGTAAGCGATTTGTAAACGATTTTAAAATATTTCTTTAGAGATAATATCTCTAATCTTCGCCTTATCTTCCTCTAATTGCTGACTTAATTCATCCGTCGTATTAAATTTATATTCTGGTCTTATTTTCCTTAAGAATTGGACGTAAAGTCTCCAATCATAAATTTGTAAAGTAAAATCTAAGATGTGTACTTCTAAAATAGGAATATCAAGTTCGTTGATAGTGGGATGAACCCCGACATTAGCCATGGCAAAATGCGGTTCGCCACGTACGAACACCCGGACTAAATAGACACCATTTTCAGGTAGTAAATAAGGTGCATCGAAAGCAAGATTCGCCGTCGGGAAATTTAATTTCTTACCTTCCCCTTTTCCGTGGATAACTGTGCCACTTACTTCGTAAAAACGACCAAGAATTTTACTTACTTCATCGACTTTTCCTTCTTTAATTAAAGAATAGACGCGACTTGAAGATAATTTACCTTCCGCATCTAGCACCATCTCGACTGGATGGACGTTAAAATATTCTTTTAAAGTTGAAATATCCCCTAAATTATCTTTTCCAAAATGAAAATCTTCACCGACGTAAATTTCTTTCGTACCTAAAGGTAATAAAACTTTTTCGATGAAAGAAACAGCGCTCATATTGGCAAGATTATGATCAAATTTCACATTGATTTGAAAGGAGACGCCTAAGGAAGATAAAATTCTTCCTTTATCCCCTTCACTTAAGACGAGTTTATCTTCCTCGCCTCTAAATAGTTCATGTGGCGAAGGGACGAAAGATATGACCCCAACAGGTCTAGATAAATTCGTGCACGCTTCTTTGATCAAAGCTTGGTGACCGAGATGTAAAGTTTTAAATGCTCCGATACAAAGGCAAAGATTATTATCTAGTTTTTTAATTTTCGTGCTATCGTCGATGTTAATAATTCTCATAATATCCCTCTTTTACAATAGTATAATCCATCGTTACCTCTTTCATAAATAGCTTTTATTTTTTGCGTGCTATGAAGTTTTAATAAGACGATATCTTCTTTACATTCTAGATGGATTCTTGCTCCATTATTAACTTTTTTTTCTTCGCTTCCACTTACTTCTTTGATCGCTAAAAAATATAAAGCTTCTTCTAAAGGGATGATATCATCGTCTTTAACGACATTAACGTCTTTGGCGTTTTCTAAAGAAAACTTACCAATTTTTTGTCTTAAAAGACCATCTAGATGACCGATAGTCTCTAACTTCTTTGCAATATCTTCTCCTAAACTACGAATGTAAGTTCCTTTCGAGCAAGTTAAAGAGAAGATGATATGATCGAAGTCTAAACTTATAAGCGTGATATTATCGATAAATATTTTCCTCGGTTTTCTTTCCACTTCTTTTCCAAGCCTCGCTAATTTGTAAAGTGGAACACCATCTTTTTTAATCGCGCTATACATAGGAGGTACTTGTAAACTTTCCCCGAGGAAAGATTTTAATACTTCATTAACTTTTTCTTTATTTAGATTCGGAATTTTTTCTTCTTTTATGACTTCCCCTTCTTTATCCCCGCTCGCGGTCGAAACACCTAACTTCAGCGAAGCTAGATACGTCTTATGTAAATTTTCAAAAAATTGGATGCATTTTAAACCTTGATTCACCCCGATGATAAGTAAGCCGCTTGCGAAAGGATCTAAAGAACCTGCATGACCAAATTTATCATTAGGAAAGGCTCTTGCTAAGACGTTAACGATATCGCGTGAAGTTGGACCAATTGGTTTATTGATTAATAAAATTCCATCTCTCATGCTTAAAATTATACTTTTAAATTTCTCAAAGTGAAAATATCTTCTTTTCTCGTTATAATAAAAACCATATGAAAATGATAAGGACAATTTTAGCGAAAATTAGACGCGCGGATGAGAAGTATCATCTCATTCAAGCCAAAGATAAAATCGTCGTAGGAATATCTGGTGGTAAAGATTCGATGGTTTTATTTTATGCGATGTCAATATATTCAAAATTCAATCGCAAAAAATTTAAAATTATCCCCGTCATGCTCGATTTAGGTTTCGATCATTTCGATCCCACGCCTATTAAAGAACATATCAAATCATTAGGCTATGAACTAATTATCGAAGATGCTAGAAACGTCTATCAAATTTTAAAAGATAATCAAAAAGAAGATAAACATTTACCTTGCTCAATTTGCTCGCGCATGAAAAAAGCTTGCATCGATAAAGTAGCGAAGAAACTAAAAGCTAATAAAGTGATGTTTGCCCATCACGCGGATGATGCCATCGAAACATTATTCATGAATATGATACATGGTAAAAGGATTGCTACTTTTTCTCCTAAGATGCATCTTAATAAAGATGATATTACTTTCATTCGCCCTTTAATTTACGTCCACGAAAATGAAATTAGAAGGACAATTAATGAAGAAAATATCCCTATTTTACCATTAATTTGCCCATCCGACCGTCAAACTGAACGTGAAAATATCAAAGAATTATTAAGCGAACATATCTATAAAAAATATCCCATTTGCAAAGATGGTTTTTTAGAAATGTTAGAAGATTTTATTCACCTTGACATCTACTATAATAAAGAAGACATCACGATTAAAAATGATTTACATATGTTACCAGTTTACGATGTCGATACATATTTAGATTACGATCTTTTTTTCAAGAAAAGACATACGCGTTCCTATAAAGAAAAGGGCTTAAGCAGGTATTTAATATATAAAGAACATCGTCTCATAGGAGCGTTTTCATCTTTACTATTTGACAAAACATTGATCATTTATGATTTCTTATTAGCGAATGATAAGTACTTTAAAGATATATTGGATTTCATCATCATTTTCTATAAGAAAAAAGTTGTTCCTTTAGATGTGGAAGTAGTAGCAAAGAAAAACCGCAAACAGTTCATTGCTTACGGTTTTACATATCTAGAAGATGGTACGTTATATTTAAAAGTTTAATGTTTTAAAAGTTCATTAATGTGTTCGTAATTATCGTAACTTTCATCTAAATAAAATCTAAGTTCAGGCGTCTTACGCATCGAAAGCATATGTGCAAGGCTACTTCTAATCATGCCGCCTTTATTTTTAAGATGCTCTAAAGCGTCAAATTTATCTTTAACACCTAAAAAGGAAACATAAATTTTCGCTAAGCCTAAATCGGACGTCACTTCTATTTCATTGACGCTTACTAAGCCAAAACTTTTCCCTTTGATATCTTTCGATATAATTTCCCTTAGATGCTTAGCAATTAAAGCTTTCGCTCGATTATTCGTATTTTTATTACCCATCTTATGTGGCATAAAAAATTAATCTTCTTTCATCTCTTTGATGACGTAAGCTTCCACTTCGTCACCTTCTTTTAGATCGTTATAATTTTCGATTGTAAAACCACATTCAAAACCAGATTTTACTTCTTTAGCGTCATCTTTAAAGCGTTTTAAAGAACCGAACTTACCATCGTAGATGACGATGCCATCGCGAATTAGACGCACACTTGCGTCTCTTCTAATGCTTCCATCCGTGACGTAAGCCCCAGCGATCGTACCCACTTTAGAAGCTCTAAAAAGGTGACGAATTTCCGCTCTTCCGATGACTACTTCTTCAAGTTTCGCCTTCTTCATCCCTTTTAACGCTGCTTCCATCTCTTCGATTAAAGCATAGATGATGTTGTGAAGACGAATATCGACTTTTTCTTCATTCGCCTTCGTTTTCACTAAGTTATCAGGTCTTACGTTAAAACCATAAATGATAGCGTTAGAAGCACTAGCGAGCAAGACATCACTTTCAGTGATAGCCCCGGCAGTCGCACGAATAATTTTAACTTTTACTTCATCGTTACTTAATTTTTCTAAGCTCGATTTGATCGCTTCCGCTGAACCGTTCGTATCCGCTTTGATAATGACGTTAACTTCTTTCATCTCACCTTCGTGGATACGTTCATATAAATCATCTAGGCTAATAGCTTTAGAAACTTGTTTATCTTCATTCATCTTAAGATGACGTTTGTAAGCGATATCGCGCGCTTGCTTTTCACTTGGGAAAGCCATGAATAGATCACCAGCTTTCGGAACTTCGGATAGACCGATGATAGAAACAGGCGTCGAAGGAGTCGCAACTTTTAAAATCTTTTTAAATTCGTTCGTCATCCTTCTTACTTTACCATAACACGCTCCGACGACGACGTAATCGCTCGCATTAAGGGTACCGTTTTGTACGAGTAAAGTTGCCTTTGGCCCTTCCCCTTTATCAAGTTTAGCTTCTAAAACTGTTCCCATCGCGTAACGATTGGGATTAGCTTTTAGTTCGAGCATTTCCGCCATCACTAAGATATTTTCTAATAATTCATCGATACCTTGACCTTTTTTCGCTGCGATATTTAGAAATATCGTATCGCCACCATATTCTTCTGGGACGACATTTAAAGCCATCAGTTCATTTTTCACTTTATCGATGTTCGCTCCTGGCTTATCAATTTTATTGATGGCCACTAAGATGGGGACGTTCGCCGCTCTTGCATGATCGATCGCTTCTTTCGTCTGAGGCATGACCCCATCATCGGCCGCCACGACTAAGATGATGATATCCGTCACTTTCGCCCCACGGCTTCGCATCTCAGCGAAAGCTTCGTGCCCAGGCGTATCGATGAAAGTAATTTTCTTACCGTGGTATTCTTTTTGATAAGCCCCGATAGCCTGAGAGATACCCCCGACTTCACTTTCGACTAGATGAGAATTTCTAATGGCATCGATCAAAGTAGTTTTCCCGTGGTCGACATGACCCATGATGGTGACGACTGGCGGTCTTTCCACTAAGTCTTTTGGATCGTCGACGAGGTTAAGATTTTCAAAATCTTCTTCCGCGACGATTTCTTCTTTTCTAAAGTCATAACCGAATTCGAGGCACACTTCCCCTAAGGTTTCTTCATCTAAAGTTTGGTTGATGGTGACCATCTTACGTTTATTTAAGAAAAGATATTTGATAATTTGTGAAGTTTCGATATTTAAAGATTTCGCTAATTCGGCGATAGTTGGAATTTGGCAGTAAACAAAACAACCATTATTAACTTTAGCTCTCGTGTCGTTACGTCTTTTTTCACTAGTGACGTTGGCGATACGATTTTTTGCGTTCTTATTTTTATTTTTATCTTTCATATGAATTTAACCTCACTTTCCATCGATCAAAGTTAGAATCTTTTTTACCGCATGGATGTCACTTACTCCGATGAGAGTGACATCTTTTTTAAAAGAATTATCTAATTCTTCTTTTGAAACGTGTAACGTTCTAACTTCAATCTTTTTATCTTTGATGATATTTTCTACTTCTTTTTTAGTGCGACTTGAGATGATATCGAAGATAATTAGTAAGTTAACCTTATCTTTCTTTACTAGCTCAATAGCGTGCCGATTAAAATAAACTTTACGCCCACGATTTAACAAAGTAAGGAAATTTAATAAGTCTAACATCTTATTTTTCGATCGCTTTCTCTAATTCATCAAACAAAGTAGAATAATCGCTCTTCTTGTAGATTCTTTCTAAAATCTTCGGATTTTTCTTTAGTAGCGTCAAAGCCTTCTTATCTTTTAAGATGTAGGCTCCGTGACCATCGATCTTTCCACTTGGATCATAGATTAAATCTTCTTTGACGTTAACGATGCGAAGCAACTCACTTTTCGGATGCACTTCACGCGTGACGATACAAGTTCTTAACGGAATCTTTTTCATTAACGACCCTCATCATCATCGTAATATTCATCATATTCATCGTAATCGATGTCATCGTCGTAATCGTCATCGTAATCGTCAAAATTTTCTTCAGCTTCAAGCGCGGATAATTCTTCATCCGTATAGATGGACATATAATTAGCTTTCTTCGTCTCATCTTCTTTCGCCTCGACTTTTTCTTTAACTTTTTCTGTTTCAAATAAGTCTTTACGGGCGGTACGTTTCGGTTTTTGATTTTTCTTTTCTTCGCGTTCTTTTTCGATTTCAAGTTGCTTTTCAAGTTCTTCTAAAGTCTTCGTCGTCTGGACGTCTTTTTTCGTGCTTGGCGCTTCAACTTTTTCTTCAACTTTTGGTTCAACCACTGGTGCTTCAACTTTACTTTCTTTGCTTGGAACAATAACTTTTTCTTCTTCTTTTACTTCAATAGAAGTAACATCGCTAGGTTTAGCTAGTTCTTCACTTTCAGATGGCTTACTTTCTTGTTTAGATGCCAAAGATTTAAGATAAAGTTCATATTCTTTTTTGCTACGTTCTTTTTGATCTTCCGCCACGACTTCTTCGTAAAGTTTATAAGTTAGACCTTCTTCTAACGCTTCATTTTCGTCTTTAATCTTTACTTTCCAACCGGTGAGACGAGACGCTAAAGAGACGTTTTGTCCGCTTTTACCGATGGCTAAGGATTTAGCTTCAGGACGTACGACGATTAAAGCATCTTTTGTTTCTTCGTTTAAATTCACTCCTAAGATAGGTGCGGGTTTAAGCGATTCAGCGATGTAAATCGCTGGGTTATCTGAATAATTGATGACGTCAATTCTTTCGTTATCGCGACCATTGAAAAGTTCGGACATAACTTTTTGAATTCTTGCCCCATTTGGGCCGATGCAAGAACCGACTGGATCGACGTTAGGATCATTTGTGTAGACGCTAACTTTGGCTCTTTCCCCGGCTTTACGAGCGATATCTTTGATGACGACGGTGCCATCGTAAACTTCAGAAATTTCTTCTTCAAGTAGCCTTCTTAAAAACCCATTATCGCTCCTGCTGACAAGAATTTGGGCGCCGTGTTTAGAAGAGACGCTCACGTCTTTTACGTAAAGTTTAATTTGTTGACCGACTTCAAATTTTTCGTTACCGATTTTAGCGTGTTCGTTCAAAGTGACGGACGTACGACCAATATTCACTAAAGTCGAATTTTCATCGCTTTTTTCGACGATACCGGTAATCATTTCACCAATCTTATCTTTGTACATATCAAATAAGATAGCTTTTTCGATTTCAGCGATCTTTTGTTTCATGTTGTCCATGACTTTCTTGGCGTATTTTTCCATGAAATCATCAAGATCAACTTTTTCTTTAAAATCCTCGCCAACTTTCACTTTCGATTTAGGGCCGATTTTAAGCGCTTCTTCTTTAGAAATTTCAAGATAATCATCTTGAATATCGTCTTCGTTTTCGACGACTTTCCTTAGATAATATAATTCGATCGCTGGTTTTTCTTCATCGAGTTCGACTTCCACTTTCGCATCGTCCCCGCCTCTTAAAACTTGTTTGATGTAGACGCTTGCAAAGGCTTTTTTAATGATGTCGATAATCTGTTCTTTTTTGATGCCTTTTTCATTTTCTAATGTGAGCATCGAATCGAGGAAATTTTTGTTTAGTTTCATAAATTTATTTTCTCCTTCATCTATTTCCTTTTTTTATTTTTTAGACGGCAAGTCTAGCTTTATCGATGTGAAGTCTATTTAAGATGATATCTTTCATCTTCGCTTTCACTTGGACGCGAAGAGTGACTTCTTTTTCATCCACTTCTTTTAATATGCCTTCTAGATAATTTTCTCCTTGGTAAGGATGAGATAAATGTAGATTAACTTTTCTACCGACGTATTTTTCTAATTTATCGATATCTATCGGCTTTTCCGCTCCGAGGGAAGAAACGTCTAATGTGTAAGCTTCTTCGATCGGATCAAGTTCATCGAGTTTCGCTGAGATGATATCGGACACTACGCTTATGCGATTTAAATCGATATCTTCTTCATGATCTACGATGATGGAAAGAAGTTTTTCTTTTTCGACGACATGATATTTAATTTGATAAATGGAATAACCTAACGGGCTAATCGTCTCTTCAATTTGAGCTTTTAATTTTTCTAAATCTAACATCCATCCTCCTAAACAAGCAAAGAAGTGACCCGAAGGCCACTTCTTAATATTTTAAGAAATGTTTTTGAACTTATCGCTAAGTTCGTTATTATCATAGCGATTTTTTCTCTGCTTTGCAAGATAAATGTTTTATCTTACATCTCATCCGCTCGTAACATGTCGCTCGGTGAAATTAAACCTAAGATAAATTCATCTTCTTTACCATTTTCCGTCACGAACACGAGAGCGAGCCTTTTTCCAATCTTAGAATAGGAGGCAAACATATCATTAACGTCGCTAGAAATAGCTTTTCTTGAAGTGAAAGCATAAAATTCGGAAATATGTTCCTTGATAGGAATGTAATTCATCAAATCATCCATCTTCAAATCGATGATACGACCGGAAATATGTTCTTCTTCCGCGAGGTAACGAAATAAGACGTTAGGAGAAAAGACCCCGACGAGATGACCGTCTTCTAAGACGGGAAGATGAAGAAAACCTTTCTCCACCATCACTTTGATGGCTTCACCAATTTGGGAATGTAAATTTAAGTAGACGACATCTTTAATTTTCGTCATGAAATCATTCGCTCTTAAAGGTTTATCTAACATTTCTACTTCTCTTCTTAAAGCTTCTAAAGCTTTATTCGATACTTCAAATAAACCGTCGCGATTCATATCGAATTCATGGATTAAAGAATTTCGAAACACTCTTATCTCGTTTAGTAATCTTCCTCTTTCTTGTAAAGTCTTATTGTTCGATTTTTCTAATTGACCAGCGTAACGAGCAATCAAGGAGCGGGAGCGATCGTAATCGTTATAATATTTTCTTAATAAGTCGTCGAGACGATTGAATAATTCAAGAAATTTCTGTGCATTAGTCATAGTTTTTCCTTTTTTTAAAGTAAAGGTGCGAACATCCTTAAGATACCCCACTTCAAACGTTTGAATATTTTTGGTTTACGATATTCATCGTAGCTGATGAATTTAGAAAGTTCTAATGAATCGATGAAATCTTGCTTCATATCCATGATGCAAGGCGTCCTATATAAGAAAGTACCATTTTCTAAATGTAAGAATAATGATCTAAAATCTAAATTCACCGTCCCGCATGTGGCGTAGATATCATCGACGACGAACATCTTCATGTGGACGAAGCCTGGCGTATATTCATAAATCTTCACTCCACCTTTTAATAAGGCTTGATAATAAGAATGAGCGAGGGAATACACTAATTTCTTATCAGGGATGCCTGGCATTAAAATGCGGACGTCCACGCCTTGCTTCGCGGCGCTTACTAAAGCGGACATCATCTGGGCATCGATTATGAGATATGGCGTCGCGATGTAGACGTATTTTTTCGCCCTTTCAATCAAATGTAAGTAAATGTTTTCGCCGACGGCTTCGTAGTTAAAAGGAATGTCACCGTAACATTGGACGTAACCACGTTTTAAAAAAGGCGCGCATTCATCCATGTGGACGCTAGGAAGATAGGCGTCGAACATCGTCGGGCGATCAGGTTTTTCGATGGTGAGCCAACTACCTAAAAAAAGTCTTGTTAAGCCGTAAACGGCTTCACCTTTAATCATGATCGCATTATCTTTCCAAACGCCAAATCTTTTTTTCTTATTGATGTATTCGTCCGCTAAATTGATGCCCCCGGTAAAACCAGTATGCCCATCGATGACCATAATCTTTCTATGATCACGGTTATTTAATCTAATCGACATCCTCAAATTTAGCGGATTGACCGCATGAGCCTTAATGCCAAACTTCCTTAACTTTAAATAATATTTTTTAGGTAACGTAGAGACGCTTCCCACATCATCATATAGCACTCTTACGTCCACTCCTTCGCTCGCTTTTTGTTTTAAAATGTCAAGTATCGAATTCCACATCAAACCTTCTTCGATGATGAAATATTCTAAGAAGATGTAATGTTTAGCCTTACTTAATTCTTCGAGCATGTAAGGGAAGGCTTTTTCCCCAAAGGGGAAATATTTGACGTAACTTTCATTAGTGAGAGGTGAACCAGTCTCTTTATAGATGTAATTGGACATGAGCAAAGCATCGATATTTAATTTCTTTACTTCCTCTTCCACTTCCTTTTTCATCGGAACGTTATCTAAGATAGCTTTGATCGCTCTTTCCATCCTTCTTTCTTTCTTAGTAAATTTCTTATTAGCGAAAAGTAAGAAGAAGATTGGACCGAAGACTGGAATCGCTCCCGTGACGACGAGCCAGCTTATCTTGTAAGAATCATGAATTTTTGAATTGACGATATAGAACATGATACCGATAGCTAAGACGTAAGAAATGACGGCGATGATGAGTAAAATTTCACCGATGTAATCAGGGCTCACCGCATAACGCATGATGAGGAAGATGATGCCCGCATATATCGCGATATCGAGAAGAAAAACTAAACCGGTGAAGAATAGACGTCCTGTAATAAATTTAAGAAATTTTTTCATCCAGAAAAATTATATCATATTTTTTAGTCTTACAATATGAAGAAAAATGGCCGTAAAAGACCATTTTTTCTCATTTGAAATATTTAATTAAAATTTAGATTCTAGTGACCGTAATGCTCGCCGAATCTTTGCTAACTTTATTAAATTCGATACGATACGGGAAAGAATCACCGTTATTAAATGTCGTGACATTTTCGAAGAAATCGCTATAAGAACTTAAAGTGAAGACATCGCCAGTTTGGAACAAATCATCTTCAATTAAGTAGGGACGACCTTGGTTCAAATAGCTTCCACTACCAATGGAATAAGTATCTTCTCCTCCCGCTTGGATGAGATGTAACAAATGATATGGTTCATATTCTCTCATCGCGCTTGAAGCGTAAGAGTATAAGGTTTGAGCGTAGTCACTATCATCATAAGAATTCGTATTTAAGAATTCGCCTGTTCCCACAAGTTCAGGAGAATTATTTGGATCAGGGATGAGTTCCATATCATACCCCCAGCCAGAAGAAGATCCCACTAAACGGCCAAGCCTTGCATCGACATGATATAGTCTAATTCCACCCTCACCTAAAGAATAATGCCAATCATTCCAGAAATATGCATTATTGCCCACCGGAGCGAATAATTCAATCAAGATGTATTCGTCATACATCGAGCCATTCCAACTTTCAGTTGGGATAAGTAAAATGTCCCCGCTTGTAGATTGTGGATAAAGAGTAAATGTTTGGCTATCTAAAGAAGTATCAAAAACGTAAGGATCAACCCAACCGACACTTAGTTTAGAGAAAGCATTCCAATCCATGACGTTATTAGATTGCATGTCCGCACTACCAATGTAATCTCTTCCACTATAAGAATAATCGTAATAATCTTCTAGGCCGAAAATGTGACCTTGTTCATGAATTGTCGTAATAGCATCACCTAAATGATCTAAATTTGATAAGGAATAAGTATTCGTTAAAGGATTCGTAGTCGTTCCAGGCATATTACCAGTTTGAAACATGTGTGGCCACATATTTGAATTTCCATCTACATTAACAGCGTTAACGATGAAGTGAATAGAATCAATAAAGCCATCATCATTCGAGTCATAATCATCTAAATTGATGCCATTTTGACCAAGCCAAGTCGTAGCTTCGTTATACATCGTAATCAAGTTATTCCAATTGCTATCTAAATTATTACGCGTAAAACGAGTTTCATAAACTGGAGCAACTTCACCTGTAATATTAAGTTTTCCATAACTTGCATTATAGTAATATGAAACAAGTGACATACCAGTTTCTGGATTTTCAGCATAGATAGCTTCTTCTACTTGATTAAGTCTAGCCTCAGTCCATTCAGCCGTACCAGATGAACCAGAAAGTTTAATTGGCACCATGAGCAATTTTTGATTACCGTGACTTGGAGCAAAATATGGATCGCGATAGAAATTATCTAATTCTAAATGCGTTTTACGAACGCTTATCGCTTCCACACTAACGCTAATGGAGGCGGAAACATTAGAGCCATCCGTACTTCTAGCTGTCAAAGTTGTTACACCTTCTTTTAAACCGGTGGCATTTCCGCTTGTATCGACGCTTGCAATACTTGTATCACCAATTGACCAAGACAAAGTCTTGTTATAAGCTTTTTCTGGTAAGATAGTAACATTTGGGGCTAAAGTATCACCAACACCAACATGTAAAGTTGCGGGACTTAGCCTAATTTCGCTAATTTTAATATCTTTTGGATCAGAAATATAAACATTAGCCTTAGCTTCTACCCCGCTTCCATCTTTAGCTCTAGCGGTGACGATGACATTCCCGCTCGCTTTGGCGGTAAATAAACCATCTTCATTAATTTCACCATAATTTTCATTAGAAACGAGCCAGTCTAAACTACGCATTGAAGCGTTCGTTGGTGTGATAGTCGCATTAAATTTCACCGTTTCTCCTGGAATGATACCACTTACTTCGCTTGGAGAAAGACTGATATTAGTAATTGGATTTGAAACACCTTTAACCGTGATAGTAGTGATAAAATAAACTTCACTTCCATCGATTGTATCTAATCTAATATTACTTGTTCCTACACCCACTGCGTTTATGACACCAGTTTCGCTTACGGTTGCAACGCTAGGATCAGAACTAGAATAGACGATCGTCTTTTCCGTAGCATCATCCGGTAGAACAGTTGGAAAGAGCGATAAAGTATCGCCGATAGTCAATTCATAACTTGTACGAACATCGTTAATAGAAGTTACTTCGATAATTTCTTCGACGACGTGGATAGCAAGCGAATCGCTTAAATTAGTGTTAGCAACACTACCTCTTAAAGTAGTTTGACCGACACTTAAACCAGTCAAAGTCTTATTCAATTTATTCAAAGTGACAATATCTTTACCAGTCGAAGATAAAGTTAAAGTCACATTCGCGTTGCTGGCGCTTTCAGGCAAGATAGTGTATGAAAAATTTGAAGTTTGACCTACTTCCAAAGTAAGAGAAGGTTGATTAAAATTAAATGATTCAGGCGTTACGCTTGGACTAGGTTCAGCGCAACTACTTAATCCACCTAACGCTAATAATGCACTTGCAAACACAATAAACTTTTTCATAAAT
>CALVUG010000011.1 GCA_944363535.1 uncultured Bacilli bacterium | reverse complement strand
ATAATTCCTAATTATTGAAACTTAAATAAAAGAAAAAACACCTTTTAGGTGTTATTCTTAAATTTAACTAGAAATTATTTCGCTTAAAATTCTTCAAATATTAAATCGCTTTCAGGTCCTAAGTAACCTTTGATCGATCCTCTAAAATAGATGTCACCATTCGAGGAAATATATCCTGCTTTTTCGCCGTTTATTACGATGTCACCAAATTCATGTAAAAAACCAATCGGCTTATGATAGATGAACATCTTTCCATCACCGTTTATGTAACCGATAAGTTCATCTTTTAAATAGATGTTTTTGTTATAACAATCGACGAAATGCGTAAGATTAAGAATTTTTCTTTTCTTTGGCTTTATCTCTTAAAACTTTGGCGTAGCCTTTCTTATTAACTTGTCTTGCTCTAGCAATCGCTAAGTCGTTAGAAAGAACTTCGCTAGTGATGGTTGAGCCCGCCGCCACAAAAGCGTCATCATGCACTTCTATTGGAGCGATTAAAGTCGCATTAGAGCCTAAGAAAACGTTTTTACCAATAATAGTGTGAAATTTATTCGCTCCATCGTAATTCGCGGTGATGACGCCGCATCCAACATTTGTATTATCCCCTAATTCACTATCGCCTAGGTAAGTTAAATGTGCGGATTTAACGCCATCATGTAAATGCACGTTTTTAAGTTCGACAAAATTACCAACGCGGCAATGATCTTCGATGATACATCCTCCACGCATTCTAACGTATGGGCCAAGTTCATTATGATAACCAATCTTCGTATCGACGATGTGGCAAGAAAGAATGTGATTAGATTCACCAATTCTTACGTTTTCTAAATAAGAGTTCGGACCGATGATGTTATTAGGTAAAATAGTGGATTGGCCAAGTATCCAAGTATTAGGATAAATTTCAACGTCACTTGATATTTTTACATCTGGTCCGATGTAAGTATTATTGATATCAAAGATGGTGACACCATTTAATAAATGGTTCGTATTAATTCTTACTTTTAAATATTCGAAAGCTTTCATTAAATCGATACGGTCGTTCACACCACCAATTTCTTTGGCGTCTTCAATCGTATAAGCACATACTTTATAACCATCTTTAATAGCAAGGCCAACGATATCAGTTAAATAATATTCGTGTTGAGCGTTCTTGGGTTCAATTAGATCAATTTCTTTATATAAGACTTCATTATCGATGAAATAAATTCCAGAGTTAATTTCGTTAAGATTTAATTCATCATCTTTTAAATCTTTCGTTTCGATAATTTTTTCTACTTGACCATTCGGAAGTCTTTTAATTCTTCCATAAGCATTCTTCTCGTTTAAAGTCGCAGTAATGATGGTTAATTTAGAATGATTTTCCTTATGAAATTCGTAAGCTTTTTGTAAAGTTTCCCCGCGAATCAAAGGTGAATCGCCATTTAAGACGACAGTTGTACCTTCTTCTTTATCAAGTTTTGATATGCCAGCTTTTAAAGCATCCGCAGTGCCAAGTTGATGTTTTTGTTCGACTGTTAAAGCTCTACCATAAACGATCTTTGTTAGTTCTTCTGCGCCTCGCCCGACGACGACGACATTACGATCAGGTTTTAATTCATTTACGGCATCTAAGACGTAAAGGATTAGTGGTTTATGAAATATTTCAAAAGAGCATTTCGACTTATTTTCATCTAAGGAATGCATTCTCGTCCCTTTACCGGCCGCTAAGATGACTGTATTAAGTTTCATATATTTTACTCTCCGTTATGCATGCTTCAAGTAAATCATAGATTATTTAGTCTATTACTTCAATTTATTATCCGGGCGATAGATTTTACATTTTTCGACTTCGTAACCTAATTTATCAAAGTAAAGTTCAGCTTTCTTCACTAATCTTTTGTTGTCACTTAAAGCGAACATTGAACTACCTGAACCGGTCATAGAAACGATCTTAAAACCATAATCTTTTAATTCTTGTTCAATCTTCGTTAGTTTAGGAAGCATATCTTTCGCTGGAACATATAAAGCATTGGAAACATTATTAGCGATTAATTCATCGTCCCCTTCTTCTAATCCTTTCGCCACTAAGTCGAGATTAGCGATAGGTAGATTATCGTAAGTATCACTTTTATCGTAAACATCTTTCGTCGATAATGGTTCATGTGGTTTAACAAGTAAACAATAATAATCTTTCTTAATGTTGATTGGTCTTAAATGTTCGCCCACTCCATCGACGCGCGCTGGCAAATCAAGAAGTAAGAAGTAGACGACGTCCACTCCTATCGATAACGCTAAGTCACGAAGTTGATCTTTGGTGGGAGTAATTTCTAACATCTTAAAAATAGCTTCTAAACAAGCCGCGGCGTCGCTTGAGCCACCGCCTAGGCCCGCCCCCATCGGAATCGATTTATGAATGTTGATGCGGAATTGTTCTTCGAAATGAAAAATTTCACGTGCTTTGCTAATAGCGATATGGGCTAAGTTATATTTAGAAGGAATGGAAACGAAACTATCGCAAGTGACGTAAGTATCGTTCCCACCAGGGATTAAGGTTATTTCGATCGTATCATGTAAAGATAAAGGTAAATAGATAGAATCGATAAGATGGTAGCCATCTTCTCTTCTTCCTAAGACGTTGAAACCAAGATTAATTTTTGCATTCGCTTTGACGTACATATTTTTTTATTTCCTCAATTTTTGATAACAATATATTAAAACAATTTCCATTTGTTAAATAGATTTAATTATCGATTGATAAAGAGTTAAATAAGACTTCGCCTCGATCGCGGCAGGACGCTTACTCACATCGATATCTATTTCTTTTAATATTTTTTCTAATGCACTTTTTTCTAAATGAGTGACAAACGATAAATTGTTTAAGATAGTCTTACGTGGATTCATAAAGCACTTCTTTACGAATAAATAGAATTGTTTAATATCGACATCTTTTAATTTTTCATAATCTAAATGCATGTTAATGATGATGGAATCGACGTGTGGTTGAGGGATGAAATATCTTCTACTTACAATCTTCGTTTCTTTTTTAACTACTAAGAAAGTAAGTAAGACGCCTAAAGGATTAAAATCCGGATGTAAGAATTTGGCAAATATTCTTTTATAGGCATCGACTTGAATCATGATGTTAATGCGTTTCGCGTGACTTTCAGTTAATAACTTAGCGAGGATATCACTAGTGATGTAATAAGGAAGTGAACCAACGATTTGTTCGTAAGAAGAAACATCAATTTTTAAAATATCATCATTGATAACTTTGACGTTTTTATCATTTACGAATTGTTCACTTAAAAATTTAAATAAAGTTTTATCGAGTTCAACGACGTTAAGGTCATCGCTCCTCTCTTTTAAATAATGTGAAAGGTTACCTAGCCCTCCTCCAATTTCTAAAGTAGGCTTGTTTTCGATTTGAGATAAGAAGATTAAGGAACTTTCATCAAATAAGAAATTTTGCCCAAGTGACTTCTTAGGATTAGGTAAGATTGATAATGCTTGTTCAATATATTCTTTGACGTTTTCCATAAGTTAATTCAAATTATATTTTAATGCCTCTTCCAGTTCTTTTTTACTTATCTTATTAGCGTTAAGTTTAAACATTAATGACTTCGCGTTATTGTAACCTAAATGAAAATGTTTAGAGATAAATTCTCTTCTTTGCTTAGAGTCGGGGGTGCCGCTAAGTTTGAGGGCGACGAAAGTAGATAGGTCAATTTCGCCTTTTTCCCGCAAAAGTGAAGTAGAATAATGTTTTAAAGCCTCTAAAACTGCCTCTTTTGATGATTCCGCTACTCCAACCTTCCCTTTTTTCATCGCATCCTTCTTATCGATATAGATATTGACGAATTTATCCACAAATTTAGCAATTTCTTGACGAATTTTCATGCCTGGATAATCGGGATCGGTTAAGACGACGATCGTTTTTTTATCTTGGATGCTTTTTAGGTAGTCTATTGTTTCACGTGGAACCGCACTTCCGTTGGTTATGATGCACTCTACATCGAGAAAAGAGCGAATAAATTGTTCATCTTGTCGGCCTTCGACCACTAAAACGATATTTGAGTCTTTCATAAATTTGTTTTCACGTGAAACAATCTAGCCGCATTTTCGCTCGTGATTCTAGCGGCTTCTTCTTCACTTATATCTTTGATATTAGCAAGAGCTTTTAAGACGAGTCTTACTTGCTTTGGAGAGTTTTCTTTTCCTCTAAAAGGATGGGGTGATAAATAAGGTGAATCAGTTTCTACAAGTAACCTATCTAAGGGTGTTGCAAGACATGCTTCTTTCGGTGTTTTTGCGTTAGTGAAAGTTAATGGTCCACCAAAGGAAATATATAAGCCTAAATCGATGAAATCTTTGACCATTTCTTTCGGGCCACTATAACAATGCATCACTCCCCCGTATAAGGGTTTAACTTCTCTTAAAACTTTTAAGGTTTCGTTAATAGCGTCTCTAGAATGAACGATAATTGGAAGTTTTAGTTCGTTCGCGTGCCTTATTTGATCTTTAAAGGCTTCGATTTGTAATTTTCTTTGCTTTTCATCTTTTTCCCAATAAAAATCTAAGCCTATTTCTCCAATCGCAACGAGCTTTTTAGATTTAATCTTTTTTACATCGTTATATTCTTCTTCGGTTGTATTTTTAACTTCACTTGGATGAATCCCAACAGCGTAATAAACATTTTCAAATTCACCCGCGATTAAAAGCGCACGTAAAGAAGATTTATAAGAATCGCTTGGACAGATGATAATTTTTACATCATCTTTATAAGCTTCTTCAATTAGTTGTTTTCTTTTTAAGAAAAGGCTATCATCATTTAAATGGCAATGTGAATCGATCACTAACATAATTATTTACCTACACAAAATCTCGAAAAGATTTCTTCTTCAAAGTCTTGGTTGTGATCTTCACCTAAGATCGCTAAGCAATGGGCATAAGCATCTTGAAGGGAGACACTAATGATATCGATTGGAAGGCCCAAGGAAGTATCTTTAATAACTTTATCCATATCTTTATCAATTTGTGATAATAAACCGATGGCTCTTGAATTATTGATTGATGGTGAATGGAAATCTTCTTCTTTTAAATTTAATTTCTTTAATAAGATATCGAAAAGCGGTTTAACTTCTTTTCTTTTCGCTGATACGTAAATATAATCCTTATTTTTATCTTTATCTTTTATCTTTTCAGATTTATTCACCACTTTAATAATTTTATTGCTCTTCACTTTAAAACTTAATGGTTCAAAGTTATTAGAATCGCTTACGTGAACGATGTAATCCATTTCTTTCACTAATGCCCTAGCCTTCTTAATACCAATATTTTCAATAAAAGACGTATCATCATGTAAGCCAGCGGTATCATAAAAATGAAAGGTAATACCTTTATGATTAACTTCACCATCGACGATATCACGTGTCGTTCCTTCAATAGCGGTGACGATAGCTTTTTCTTCTCCTAAAAGAGCGTTTAATAAAGATGATTTGCCAACGTTTGTGTGGCCCACTAACATGACTTTCACACCATCTTTGATTACTTTCGCTTTTAGTCCATCTTGAATTAAATTTTTAATCATTACTTTAATACTTTTCGCAGCGTCGATAATCTTTTTCGTATTAGCGATTTCGATATCTTCATATTCTGGATAGTCGATATTCACTTCGATTAAAGCGAGCAAATCAGCGATTTTTTCTCTTAATGGTTTCACAAGTTTTGAATCATCGCCTTTTAACCCTAAAATCGCTAAGTTTCTAGCCTCTTCAGTGCGCGCTGAAATTAAATCATTCACTGCTTCAACTTGCATTAGATCCATCTTGTTATTAAGGTAAGCGCGTTCGCTAAATTCACCAGGTAAAGCAAGCCTTGCTCCATGTTTAATAAATAAGGAAATGATGTCATTTGCGATGCCAACACTTCCGTGGCATATTATTTCAAAAGCGTTCTCACCTGTATAACCGTGCGGGGCAACGTAAGTAATGACGACAACTTGATCAATAATTTTATCTTCGTTTTTAATGTAGCCATAATAGACATTTTTATCTTTAGATAAATCGATGGTGGTAGAAAATACTTCACTAAGCAATATTAAAGCATCTTCCCCACTCGCACGAACGATGGCTAAGGCTGATTTAAATGGCGCTGTCGCTAGAGCAATAATAGTTTCTTGCACGTATGTAATTATACAAAAAACTCCTAGCGTTTGGCTAAGAGTTTTATCGTTTCTAATAATTTAATTATTAATCTTCATCCTTATAATGGATGACGATATGTCTGTTTGATCCATCCCCTTCAGATTGAGTAGAAATATGAGGCATTTTCGCTAAAGCGTTATGAATTTGTTTTCTTTCATCCGCTGGCATGGGGTCAAGAGCGACAGACGTTTGAGTAGTGATAACTTTCTTCGCTTCTTTTTTAGCGACGATAATATCGTGACGATATTTTCTTTCCTTATAATTTTCGACGTCAAGTAAGATACGGAATCTTCTTTGGAACTTCGTATTGACTGCGGCTTTCACTAATTCGTTTAAAGCTTGTAAGGTCAAACCTTTTTGACCGATGACTAAAGGATTGTGATCACTATTAACAGTAATGCGAATAATATCATTATCTTTTAAAGCGACACTCGTCTTCGCTTTGATACCTGTTTCAGTTAAGATGTTAAGGATGTAATTACTCGCGTAATCTAAGACTTCGCTTAGGTCGTAAACATCGATACTTACGCTCTTTTTAAATAAAGATTTTTTCTCTTCGGTCACGATGTAAATTAATTCATCTTTCGTGATACCAGTTTCTTCACTTACTTTATCTAAAACTTCTTCTAAAGTTTTACCAGTGTAGGTTTTCATACTAATATTTCTTTCCTTTCTTAGCTTCTTTTTGCTTCTTTTCTTTGTGTTTAGTTACCGCATCCATAATGAGCGTTTGAGCGATCATGATGAGCGCACCAGCGAACCAATAAACACCCATAGCGGCAGGAAGAGTGAAGCCCATGAAGATGATGACCACTAACATAATGTTAGAAATCCATTTCATCTGTTTATTTTGTGCAGCTTGCGCTGGATTCTTACCAAGTCTTGCTAACTTTTTAAGTTTACGTTTTTGCATCCATTGTGGAAGTTTAGTCGCAACTATTTGCGCCGCAATCATTAAAATGATTAAGACGAAGGCTGTACCCCAAGCATGCCAATTATTGAATTGGATTAATGTTGAACCGATGGAATCAGATAACTTAAGACCAAAGATAGCGTCACTACTCAAGATAGCGGCACCTTGCATCGCACCCCAGACAGCGATGAAGATGGGGAATTGAATGATCATCGTAATAAACGGGGCGATCATCGAAATCTTATGTTTCTTATAAAGCGCCATTTGCTCTTGGGTTAGACGTTGCTTTTCATATTGATTAGTTTTCGAATTGGGATACTTAGCTTGAATTTTTGCTAGTTCTGGTTGAATCGCTTGCATCTTAGCTTGCGAGGAAGTGGACTTAAAGCTGATGAGTAAAAGTAGACCTCTAACGATTAAAGTCACTAAGAGAATGGCTCCAATTTGGCCCCATCCACCAGCACCAAAGGACGTAGCGAAGAAGTCTACTAACCAAGCGACAGGGTAGACGAGTAAACCTTCAATTGGACCAGTTTTCCACGCATATCCCCAGTCTTTCTTTTCAATATTAACTTCGGTTTGGCTACCTTGTGGGCCGTAAGATCCATAAGCTCCGCCATTGATAGAAATACAAGACCTCGTCGTTGCGACGTAATTATTCATCGTTCGTTTATAAAGATTTGTAAAATCCATATTAGGAACATTTTCTGGTCCAAGTTCGATCGCAAGTTCTGCGCTCCACTTATCCCAGTTAGCCCAAAGTTCATCATTTTCGCCTAAGAATTTGACGTAACCATAATGAACGTAACGAGTAACGCCATCGTCTTTTAATTTATAAATTAGTTCGTCGTTCACAAAAGAATAATCAACTTGTTCATTTGTGATAGGTTCCACGAAGTCTTTATTATATTGTTCAACCATCGCATCTAAAGCGCGTAAATCGATTTGAACGAAGAAATCTAAAACCGGTTGAACGATGCTATCGTTTTGGGCTTGGGTATAAACCGACATCAAAGTCGGGCTATATTCTGCACTTGTTGTGTAATATAAATTCGGATAGGTTTCGTGTTGGATGGCACCTTCCGTTCCTTCTTCGACGTAACGGACGACACCTTGATCGTAAGCAAACATGATGGAAGCGGTATCTTTAGGTGAGCAAAAAGAGGCTGTACAGCCCGTCACTAATAACACACCAAAAAGCGCTCCAACACCGTATAGAACTCTTTTAAGTTTCTTATTCATTGTTTGCCTCCAAAGGAATTAAGGACTAGGTTTAGTAATTCTTGTTCGTTCGTATGATAATCATTTGTTAAGTAATTAGCCTTGATGACGATCACTAAATCGTAATTTATTTTTGCTTCGATCAACGCTTTAGCCATCACTCTCACTTGTCTTCGAATGTGATTACGAACGTGAGCCTTGCCTAGTTTTTTTGAAGTAGCGATACCAATTCTTGTAAAGTCTTTTTCTTTATTTTGGTAATAGACGATAAAGCTACTCGATGATACTTTGTTTCTTTTTGAAACGATTTGCTTAAATTCTTTCGTATCTTTGATACGATAAAGTGCTTTCATAGCTAATATTAGGCACTTATAACCTTACGTCCTTTTTGACGACGTCTCGCTAAAGTCGCACGACCATTAGGAGTGGCCATACGCGCTCTAAAGCCGCTTACATTTTTATGTTGTCTTTTACTTGGTTGATATGTTCTTTTCATAATCTAATAGGTCCTCCGTGCAATATGCGATATAGATTATATAAGTTAATAATAATTTAAGTCAAATAAATATCTAAATTGATATTAATTAAATAAGACCCCCTCCCCCACTTAAAAATAGGTCAAAATAATTTATCCACAACATTGTGAATTAGTGTGTAAAACTCTGTGAATTATTTTCGTATTCTTTGAATAGGACTAATTTTTTAAAGACTAAGAAAAAATTTGACTGTGGAAAACAATCCACAAAATCCACAACGATTTATCCACAACGAAGTTTTCCACAATTTTGTCCACAATGAAAAGTTGTGGATTGTGGGAAAATAACAGCCACACTAGGCTTTTAGGAGTTAATTTTGTGGATAAAATAAAAAACAATTTATTTTTGTTTAAATTTATTGTGGAAATTGCTATTCTTTTGTTAAGACAAAAAGGAGACTTACCTCATGGATAAAACAATATCGGAAATCACTCAGATCTGGGACCGGGTTCTAGCGAAGGTTAAAGATAGTGTCGATTTCAACATTTATAGTTCTTTCTTCGCGCCTACGTACGTACATAAATTGGAAAATAATAAGTTATATGTCGTGACAACTTCCAACTTAGCGAAGCAACTTCTTTCCACGAATTATTTAGATTTTGTTCTCTCAATTTTACTCGATGAAACTCAAACACAATATGAGATCGAATACATCTTAGAATCTGAAGTGAACGCGAAAGCAAAAAAAGTTGAAGAAAATAAGCAACCGTTTTTCTCAGGTGTAAGAGTTAACCCTAATTGCACTTTCGATAATTTTATCGTCGGAGCGTCGAATAAAGAAGCTCAACAAGCCGCCCTTATCGTCGCTTCAAATTCAGGTAAAATGTATAACCCTTTATTCATCTATGCCGATTCCGGGTTAGGTAAAACTCACCTCCTCCACGCGATAGGAAATTATTATAAAAAGAACAATCCAAATCGTAAGGTTTTATATATTCCCGCCGATGTCTTCGTCGATGAATTCGTCCGCGCTGTGCGGGGAGAATCAGACGATTCTAATATTAAAGGATATATTAATTCTGCGGACTTATTGCTCATAGATGACGTGCAATTCCTCGCTAATAAGCAGCAAACGCAAGAGGTGTTTTTCTCTTGCTATAACACCCTTTATAACAACAATAAACAAATCGTCATCACAAGCGATCGTTACCCTTCCGAATTAAAAGGTCTTCCCGATCGTCTCGTCTCACGTTTTTCTTCTGGCTTAACTGTTAACATCACTAAACCAAATATTGAAACGTGCGTATCCATCTTAAAAAGTAAAATATCTGCTTCTGGTTTAGATACGTCTAATTTCGACGATGATGCTTTACAATATCTAGCTAGTCAATATTCTTCAAATGTGCGTGAACTTGAAGGCGCGCTTAATTCTTTACTTTATTACAGCGTGAACGTGAAAAAATCACAGCACGTTACATTTAATGATGCTTTAGAGTCCCTGGGTGGAGCGAATAGACCATCTTCAAAGAGTGATACGATTACAGAAGCAACAATTATTAACGAAGTTGCAGATTATTATCGCTTGACCCCTTCTCAACTCACTGGAAAGATTAGAATCTCACAAATTTCTTGGGCAAGACATGTCGCAATGTATCTTATCAGAGAGATTTTAGACACACCATTTATTAAAATTGGCACGATTTTTAGTGGCGCGCACCACACGACTGTGATGTCCGCTGTGGAAAAAATTGATCAAAAATATCGTCATGATGCGACTGTTAAACAAGCCATTGATGAGATTAAAAAGCATCTTGGCCACTAAGTCTTATTTTAATAAAATAAAAATTGTTCAAACGATAACGAATATGTGATAGAATTTAAAAGTAGCGAAAAGGAGTTTTCCACAAAATCCACAAAATCCACAGCCGTTATTATTATTATTTATAATAAAGAAGGAGAGAAAATATGATATTTACAATAAGAAAAGATGTATTTCTCAAAGCGCTTAACATCGCTAATAGGGCGCTTTCTTCTAAAGTTGCACTTCCGATTCTTAATTCTTTAAAACTTGAATTAGATGAAGAAGGCTTACATATCACCGGAAGCAATAACGATATAACAATTAAGACTTCCGTTCCTTTAAAAGAAAACGATGAAGAAATCATCAGCAACACTAAATATGGTGGAGCCTTAGTGAATGGACGTCTTCTCACTGAAATCGTTCGTAAATGTGAAAGAGATACGTTAACGTTCGATATCTTCGATGAAACTATCGTTAAAATTAAATATGGTAATTCGGGATTTAATCTTAACTCCGCTCGAGCGGAAGAATATCCTGACTTCGATATGGAAGAAAAAGGTGTCGAAGTTGGCATGAAAGCTGCTTTATTCTCTAAACTTGTAGACACTGTTGCGTTTGCCGCTTCCACCAAGGAACAAAGGCCAGTTCTTACCGCCATTAACTTTGAAGCCGTTGACGGAAGATTAGCGTGCACCACCACTGACGGATTTAGACTTGCAAGAATCGAAGCGGATTTAGATACGAGCGAATCTTTCGTTGCTAATGTACCCGCCAAGATGGCGCAAGAAGTAGCGAGATTAATCGATGGTGAAGAAAATGTTCGTATCTATTTTGATACGAAAAAAGCCTTGTTTGTCTTCGGTAAAACTATCGTTAGCGTGCGTTATGCCGCTGGTGAATTCCCAAACGCTAAAGCTATCATTCCAAAGAGTTTCAATTACTTCTTAGAAATCAATGCACAAGAACTACTTTCAGCTATGGATAGAGTATCAACTCTTTCTTTAGAAAGAGATAATATCGTTACTCTCAAGATGTCTGAATCTAGCGTAGAGGTTTCTTCTAAGGATACGCAAAATGGATCTGCTAGTGAAGAAATTAGCGTGTTCCAGTATCAAAACGAACCATTAGAAGTAAGCTTTAATTCTTCTTATGTTGCTCAAGCCGTTAAAGCGGTTGGAACGACCGATGTCATCTTAGCGTTTTTAGGCGAAATGAAGCCTTTTGCGGTCAAGTCCACCAAAGATGACTCCATCGTCCAATTAGTGACGCCTAGACGCACTTATTAAGCCAAAAATAGGCGATTTTACACTCATGAATCCAAGGGAATAAATTGTTATTCCCTTTTTAATTTGTTTTTAGTATAATTACTGCGTAGGGTTTTTATTATATGAATAAAAAAGAGCAAATTATCGTCTTTAAAGGTCCATATCTCACTTTAGGGCAATTGCTCAAGAAATTAGACCTTATCGAATCTGGTGGTGAAGCTAAACTTTTCTTAGCGAGTCACGACGTTTCTATCGACGGCGAAACGGAAATTAGAAGAGGTAGGAAACTCTACGATCGTTCTTACGTGGTCATCGACCAAAAAGTTTACCAGTTAAAAGAAGAAGATGCGCATCAATAAAATTCACATCGAAAATTTCCGTTCACACAAGGTGAGCGATTACAAATTCTTTCCTGGTATCAATTTGATCATCGGCCCGAATGGTTCAGGCAAGACTAGCGTCGTCGAAGCTATTTCCTTAATTGCCTATGGTCATTCATTTAAAGGCGCGGAAGATAAAGAACTCGTTAGACGAGGCGAACATTATCTAAACATCAAAGCAGAGACCTCATACGGTCAAATTGTGACGAAGGTGAAGATAAATATCGTGAACAACCAAAAACGCGTCTACATCGACGATAGAGCGATAAAGCGCCTATCAGAGCTAATGGATGTCTTAAATGTCGTGACCTTCGAACCAAAAGAAGTATCTTTGTTACAAGGGCCACCTAAACAAAGAAGGAAATTTCTCGACTTCGCTATCGCAAAGATTTCCCCGATGTATTTAGCTAAGTTACAAGAATACGAAAAGCTCTTACAAGAAAGGAACAAAATCTTAAAGGAAGAAGTTGTAGACGAAACTCATCTAAATATCGTCACCGACTTACTCATCAAAGCGAGCGAACCGATTTGTTCTATGCGTGCACGTTATATCGCGCGTTTAAACACTTGCCTCAAGCAAGTTTACGCTAAGATCGATGAAGAAAAGAAAAATCCAGGAATTGTTTATCACCCCTTCGTAACGCCTGATGAAAACTTCCTAATCGCAGCAAAAACAGCGTTTAAAGACGCTCTCGCAAGCGATTTAGCCAAAAAGGTAACATCAATCGGGCTTCATAAAGATGACTTCCTAATCAGCCTAAACGGACAAGATGTCGCAACATTTGGCTCCCAAGGAGAAAATAGATTAGCGGTCATCGCCCTCAAGTTAAGCGTACATCAAGCACTCGAAAAAAGAGAAGATAAGCCAGTAGTGATCTTAGATGATGTCTTATCTGAACTTGATACGCTACACAAAAATAAGTTATTAACTTATTTAAAGACTATAGACCAAGTCTTCATCACAGCGACGCATACGAATTTAGATGCATCGCAAGTTCACATCATAGATTTATCAAAACAATAATCAAAGGAGGAATAACTACAGTGGAAGAAGAAATCAAAACGAACGAAGCAGTGGACGAAGTAAAAGCAGCTGAACTCGAAGACGAGAAGGCTGACGCTAGTTATACTGCGACTAACATTCAAGTTCTAGAAGGACTTGAAGCGGTTAGAAAAAGACCAGGTATGTACATCGCTACTACCGCCTCCCCAGGCTTACATCACCTCGTGTGGGAAATTGTCGATAACGCGGTCGATGAAGCTTTAGCGGGCTATTGTAAAAACATTACCGTCTCCATCTTAAAAGATAACATCATCCGTGTTACTGACGATGGTCGAGGTATTCCAGTCGACGTCGTCTCTAAGAGTGGCTTATCTGGTGTCGAAACCGTTTTTACCATCTTACACGCTGGCGGTAAATTTGGTGCCGGTGGTGGCTATAAAGTTTCCGGTGGTTTACACGGCGTCGGTGCATCAGTTGTTAACGCTTTATCTTCTTGGCTAGAAGTAACCGTCTATAAAGATGGTGGCGAATATTATGCAAGATTTGCCAATGGTGGACATGTCGATGTCCATCTTCATCGCGTGGGCGATACCACTAAAAGTGGTACAGTCGTCGTTTTTAAACCAGACGCTACCATTTTTACTGAAACAACCGAATTTAATTACGAAACCATTCGTGATCACTTAAGACAAACCGCTTACTTAAATAAAGGGGTAAGAATTATCGTAAGAGATGAAAGAGGCGAAGAACCAGTAGAAGAAGTCTTCCATTACAATGGTGGTATTAAAGAATACGTCGCTTACATCAATAAAAATAAAACGTTATTGTTCGATGATGTCATCTACTGCGAAGGACGTGAACAAGTCGATATCGGCGGTGGAGAAAAAGGCTACATCTACGCGGAAGTAGCGATGCAATATAACGACGGTTATAGTGCGAACGTTTTCTCGTTCTGCAATAACGTCAATACTCATGAAGGTGGCACCCACGAAGAAGGCTTTAGATTAGCGATTACACGTGTAGTGAATAATTACGCTAGAGAAAATAAATTCCTAAAGGAAAATGAAGAAAGTTTAACTGCAGATGATGTCAAAGAAGGTTTAACTGCTATCATCTCAGTCCGTCACCCAAACCCACAATACGAAGGTCAAACGAAAACTAAACTTGGTAACTCCGAAGTGCGTAAGATCGTAAGCGGTATCGTCGGTGAACAATTCAATCGTTTCCTTTTAGAAAACCCTAAACTCGCTCGTCTTATCATCGCTAAAGTTTTAAGTGCAGCAACAGCAAGACTTGCCGCTAGAACAGCTAGAGAACAAGTGAGAAGAAAAGGCTCCTTAGAGCTAACGACTCTTCCTGGAAAACTCGCTGATTGTTCCTCGAGAAATCCTGAAGAATGTGAACTCTTCATCGTCGAAGGTAACTCCGCTGGTGGTTCCGCTAAAGAAGGTCGAAATAGACGTACGCAAGCTATTCTTCCGCTTCGTGGTAAGATCTTAAACGTCGAAAAGACTAACGTTCAAAAAATCTTCAACAATGCGGAAATTGGCAACATTATCACCGCAATTGGCGGAGGAATTAGCCCAGAATTCGACATTTCTAAGATTAGATATCATAAGATTATCATCATGACCGATGCTGATGTCGATGGTAGTCACATCCGTATCTTATTACTTACATTCTTCTATCGCTTCATGCGCCCACTTTTAGAAAATGGTTACGTTTATATTGCTCAACCACCATTATATAAAGTGGATTATCACGGTAAGGCGTATTATGCCTATAACGATGATCAATTAGAAGTCATTAAAAAACAATTGAATCTTAAACCTGGTTACGCCATCCAACGTTACAAAGGTTTAGGTGAAATGAACCCAGCACAATTAAAAGAGACGACGATGGATCCAGAAGTAAGAAAGATGTTACGCGTCAATATCCAAGATGGAATCGATGCAGAAGCAGCTTTTACTGATCTTATGGGCGATAATGTCGATCCTAGAAAAGATTTCATCCATCGTAACGCTCAATTCGTCAAAAATCTCGACGCTTAATGAAAGGTGGTAACGAATAATGTTTGAAGAAGAA
Source organism: uncultured Bacilli bacterium (assembly GCA_944363535.1). GTDB lineage: Bacteria > Bacillota_I > Bacilli_A > RFN20 > CAG-826 > CALVUG01. The sequence goes on along the minus strand of CALVUG010000011.1, from coordinate 18,393 downwards.
GATAAAATCATCAACGAAGAAAACGATGAACAATTAGAAGAAGAAGAAACACCCGTAAGCGAAGAGGGTGGAAATGACGATGGCGAAGCTAGCGCTGGTATCGTTCCAGGCTTAGTGGACGTAGACATCGCTAAAGAAGTAAGAAGTTCCTTCTTAGATTACGCTATGAGCGTCATCGTCGCGCGTGCTTTACCAGATGTACGTGATGGTTTAAAACCTGTCCATAGACGTATCATCTTCGGTATGAATGAATCAGGTATTACTCCTGATAAACCTTATAAGAAATGCGCTCGTATCGTCGGTGACGTCATGGGTAAATATCACCCGCATGGTGACGCTGCTATCTATTCGACCTTAGTCAGATTAGCGCAGCCTTTCTCCATGCGTTATACACTAGTGGATGGACACGGTAACTTTGGTTCAGTTGATGGTGATGAAGCCGCGGCTATGCGTTATACCGAAGCAAGAATGTCTAAGCTATCTTTAGAGATGGTGAGAGATATTAATGATGACACTATCGACTTTGTCGATAACTACGATGGAACGGAAAGAGAACCATCCATCTTACCTTCTAGAATTCCTAACTTATTAATTAATGGTAGCTCTGGTATCGCAGTTGGTATGGCCACTAACATGCCACCCCACAACTTAGCGGAAGTGATCGATGGTATTCGTGTAGTCGCCTTAAATCCAGACATCAGCGTCGAAGAAATTATGGCTAATTCGATCCATGGTCCTGATTTTCCTACTGGCGGTATCATCTTAGGAAGAAGTGGTATCAAACAAGCTTATGAAACCGGCCAAGGAACGATTACCATCCGTTCAAAATGCGAAATTGAAGAACACGCGAATGGTAAAAAATCTATCATCGTCACCGAAATCCCTTACCAAGTAAATAAGGCGACGATGATCGAAAAGATTGCTGATCTTGTTAAAAACAAGATAATCGATGGCATCACCGATATCCGCGATGAATCGAACCACGAAGGTATTAGAGTGGTCATCGAAGTAAGAAAAGATATCATTCCTGAAGTTTTATTAAACCAACTTTATAAGAACACGCAATTACAAGTATCTTACGGTATCATCAACCTTTGCTTAGTGAACAACGTACCAAAGGTACTAGGTATCAAAGGTTTACTTGAAGAATACTTAAATTTCCAAATTGAAGTCATCGAAAGAAGGACGAAATATCGTCTAAGAAAAGATGAACAAAGAGATCACATCGTCTTAGGTTTACTTAAAGCAAGAGAAAACATTAAAGAAGTCGTGGATATTATCGTCGCAAGCGAAAGCGCGGAAGCTAGTGCGAAAGCTTTAATCGCTAGATTTGGTTTTAGCGACGCTCAAACGCAAGCGATTCTTGCTCTTCCATTAAGAAGATTATCTGGTATCGAAATTGAAAAACTTAAACAAGAAAGAATTCAACTTGAAAACAATATCGCCTATTATCGCGACTTACTTAGCGACCGTAATAAACTACAAGGTGTCGTCCTCGACGAATTAGAAGAAATTAAGAATCGTTATAAAGATGAACGTAAGACAGAAATTTCTGACGCCTTATCAACGATCGAAGATGAAGACTTAATTCCAGTGGAAAATATCGTCATCACTTTGACCGCTGGCGGTTACGTGAAACGTCAAACGGTTGATACCTTCCATACGCAAAATAGAGGCGGTAAAGGTATAAGAGGAACGCGCACGCATGAAAACGATGCGGTGAAGATTTTAGTCTACACCATTACGCACACCGATTTATTGTTCTTTACGACTCTTGGTAAAGTCTATCGTATGAGAGCGCATCAAATTCCAGCTTATAGTCGCGAATCGAAAGGCTTACCAATTCAAAACCTCATCAACTTAGATGAAAATGAAAAAGTTATCGCGATCATCCCACTTGATCATTATAGGGAAGGAAGTTATTTATCTTTCATCACCAAGAAAGGTTTAATCAAACGTACGAAGATCGAAGAATTCTTATCCATTAGACAAAATGGTAAGATTGCCATCTCTTTAAGAGATGATGATATGTTACTCGACGTTAAACATACTTCTGGCTCCGCCATTATTGGTATCGCTTCTAGCCTTGGTAAAATGGTTAAATTTAACGAAAACGATGCAAGAGCGATGGGAAGAACCGCGAGCGGCGTTAAAGCTATGAACACGGATGGCGGAGAATGTATCGGCGCTATCACGAATGAAGAAGGAAGTCTCGTCCTCGTCTTATCTGAAAATGGTTATGGTAAGATGACTTCATTTGATGAATATCGTATGACTAACCGCGGCACAAAAGGTGTTAAGACTTTGAAGACGACCGAAAAAGTTGGTAATATAGTATGTGTCGCTATGGTCAACGGAAATGAAGATTTGATGGTCGTCACCGATAATGGTGTCATCATCCGTACACCACTTGAACAAGTACGTATCGCTTCAAGAAATACGCAAGGTGTACGTATCATCCAACTTGATAACAAGCGTAAAGTGTCAAGCGTCGCTATCATCCCACACGAAGAAGAAGTGGAAGAAGAAAGTGATGCTACAAACACCGAAATCGCGGAAAATCCCGCGGAATAAGAGGTAAAAATGAAAGTTTTAGTCTACTTCTCAAGCGTCAAACATAAAGCTAATTTCGAAGGCGACCGTCTTAGAAAAACGATCGTCGGAGCTTTAAATCGCTTGGAAGTAGAATACACTTTAGATACGAGCGATGATTACGATATCGTTCATCTTATTTCACCGCTCGACATCTCGATTGCTGAAAACGCTAAATTAAAAGGTATTCCAGTCGTCTTTAGCGCTCTTTACACCGAAGGTGACCCACAAGCGCGTTACATCGATAAGTCGACTGGTATCCCTCACCTCATTCCAAGCGCATTAAAAGCTTTAAACTACGCTTCCTTAATTTTTGTTCCTTCCGAAGGAGCGAAAGCCTTCTTAAAAGATGAAGGTGTGGAAGCAACGATTGTCGCTTGCCCATGCGCTGTTAACCAAGCTAGATTTAAATTCGATAAGGATATCGAAAAAGAATTGTTCTGGCGTTATTTCCAGAGAGAACCAAGTAAAGAGATGATCATCTGCACAGGAGAATACGATAATCCTGATGCGGTAGAAACTTTCGTCCAAGTAGCGAAAAGATTCCCTTCAGTTGATTTCTATTTCTTTGGACAAGAAAAGAAATGGTTCTCCTTACCTAGACTTGTTAAAAAGTTAATTAGAAGAAAACCAAAAAACACTTATTTTAATCCCCTCATCCCTGATGATGTTTATCGTTCTGGTATGATGAATGCACTCGCTTATATCTTACCTGGTTACACCATGTCTGGTGTCGTCACTTTGATGGATGCGATGGCATCTAAAACTCAAATTATTGCCCTTAATAAAACCATCTTTAAAGATGAAATAATCGATGGCGAAACAGGTTACGTATGCCTTTCAGGCATGGACCTCATCAATACCTTAACTAAATTCTTAAATAAAGAAATTCCTAGCACAGTGGAAAAAGCTTATCAAATAGCGATGGATTTACCATTAGAGAAACTAGGCATTTTCTTAAAGAATCATTACGAACATTTAATCGAAATCAAAAGCGAAAAAGGAAAGAAGGAATAATTCCATATGTTAGATTTAAATCTCATTCGCGAAAATCCTAAAAAAATTGAAGCCGCTTTAGCGAAGAAAGAATGTTACGTCGATATGTCCGTCGTCTTAAAACTTGACGAAGATAGACGTAAACTTTTACATGCGATCGAAGAAAATCAAGCCGCGCAAAATCGTCTTTCAAAAGAATTTCCCAAATATAAAGATGATCCAGCCAAAAAAGAAGAAATTAAAAAGCAAGTAGGCGAACTTAAAACTTCGATCGAAGAAAAAAGAAATGAATTAGAAATCATCGAAAAGAAGATTTATGACTTCTTGATCGTCTTACCAAACATCCCTGATGACGACCTTCTTCCTGGCGAAAAAGAGAATAATCAAGTCATCGATATTAGAGGCGTGAAACCATCCTTTAATTTCAAGGTTTTAGATCACGTTACCATCGAAGAAAATTTAGGCTTAATTGATTACGAAAGAGGCGTCAAAGTTGCCGGTCACGGGAACTGGTTTTATACCGGAGATGGGGCAAGACTTGAATGGGCGCTTCTTAATTTCTTCATCCAAGAACATTTAAAAGATGGTTATCAATTCATGCTTTCACCTTTACTTTTAAATCTTGAAAGTGGACTCGTCTCAGGTCAATTTCCGAAATTTCAAAATGATGTTTTCTTAGTAGAAAATGTTGAACCACATAAATTTTTACTTCCTACAGCCGAGACATCTTTGGTAAATTATTATCGTGGAGAAATCTTAAACGAGGATGATCTCCCGAAAAAATTCTTTGCTTACACCCCCTGTTTTAGAAAAGAAGCGGGGTCTTATCGCTCGGTGGAAAGAGGAACGATTAGAGGCTACCAATTCAACAAAGTTGAAATGGTGCAATATACGACGGAAAAAGATTCCGATCGTGCCTTCGAAGAATTGCTCGATAAAGCTAAATCTTTGATGGATAAGTTAGGCCTCCATTACCGCGTCTCTAAACTCGCTGCTGGCGATTGTAGTGCCTCGATGGCTAGAACCTACGATATCGAAGTTTATTTCCCAAGCTTAGATATCTATAAAGAAGTCTCTAGTGTAAGTAATGCTAGAGATTATCAAGCAAGAAGAGGTAAAATGAGATATAAGGACAAAGCGACTGGACAAAATAAGTTCATGCATACGCTTAATGGTTCAGGTCTCGCCACGTCCCGTGTCTTCCCCGCCATCCTTGAACAATATCAACAAGCGGATGGCTCGGTAAAGATTCCTGAAGTGCTTAGGCCCTTCATGAATGGCGAAGAGTATATCTTCCCTAAAAAAATTTGAGTTCGTATCGTTCGTTTGTCGACGAACTAGGTCGCGTTATTGAGAAGACGCGGCCTTTTTCTTTCTTCAATCGCATATACTAAACTCTTTTCTTTCACTTAAGAGACATAAATGAAATAGTGGAATGTACAAGCCAAAAAGGTAAAAGCAACAAAAAGAAATGGTTCATTGTGCTTTGTTTTTCAATTGTTTAATGAATTATCTAGATAATTTCTCTATAATATTACTTGCCACCGCGATAGAGAGGTTATGAACCAGGTCAGGATAGGAATATAGCAGCCTTAAGTAATCGCTCTATGCGCGGTGGTTTGACTTTTTATAAAAGCGATGAAAAAGATTATTAAAGACGATACATATTTTATGAAAGAAGCCTTAAAAGAAGCGAAGAAGGCTTTTTTATTAGATGAAGTTCCTATTGGTGCGGTTATCGTTAAAGACGATAAAATCGTTGCAAGAGGTCACAATTTACGCGAATCTAAACAAGATGTTTTAGCGCATGCTGAAATTAACGCTATTAGGAAATTAAATAAGAAGCTTAAGACTTGGAGATTACCAGGTTATAAGATTTATATCACCATCGAACCATGCGCGATGTGTGCGGGTGCAATTCTTTGGTCGAGGTTAGATGAAATAATTTATGGGGCAAAAGATCCTAAAGGTGGAGCGTTAGGCTCATCCTTTAATTTATTTAACGTTCCTAACATCAATCACCACCCTCAAATTAGAGGTGGTGTATTAGAAGATGAATGTGCCTCTTTACTGAAACGATTTTTTAAGACGAAAAGAGAAAAAGAAAAATAACTTAATTAATGATATAATTAAAGAACGATGAAAAAATTAACTTTGCTTTTATTACCATTAATAGGCCTAGCTCTTACAAGTTGTGAATGGGGAAGAGCTAATCCTAAACCTCCTGTCATCGACCCACCCATCGATCCAAGCGAGAATGCTTTTGAATTTAATACAAATTCATCTTTATTAGATGCTGTAAATGCTGTAGTGGATAAAAATAACGTTACCCAAGAGGAATTAATTTCTATCTTAAATAATCTTGATGCGAACGATGATGTTATTAATCACGTCTCTTATAGTGGTTTAGACGCGAACTATAACGTTTTTGATCAACGCGTGGACGAAAATATTTTTGAAAAAAATATGTCCTATACTTTAGCAAGATATCAAAACGAAGATAATACAACTTTACTTGTAGATGGCATTAGTGAAGAAGATGGTTATTATTATGATGAAAACTTAGCGATTACTAATTACGATTACACTTATAACCGTCAAATAAATCGTGACTTAGTAAATAGTCGTTATTACGATTTTTATGACGACGCTAATAAATCATCATTTACTGGTTCTTACGTCGATTCATATGCTTATTTAGATTACGTCTACCGTGAAGCTATTACGATTGCAAATTCAAGCGATATTAAATATGATGCCATTACTTACATCTTAGCGGCGGAAGTGGAAAGTTATCCTATCACTATCGTGAGTAATGGTAACGCTGAAACTTTATCCATTCGTGTTACTATCGATCAACAAACATTGAACGCGAATATGACAAACTTTAAATATAGCTTTAATGTTACAATCACAAATGGCGTCATCACTTCTTTAAGTCAAGAAGAAAAGACTTACTATCTCGACGGTGAAGAAGAAGTAATCAAACGTATCGAACAAGATAATTTTATTTACGCAATTAATTCTAATCAAAACGTCTTTAATGGCGCGCTTATGGACGTCGCTGATTTTAGCACCGTTAACGAGAAGTAAAAAATTCATTCATTCGGTTTTTGCAGTGATTTTGCCTCAAATATTGAGGCTTTTTTCTTGAAATTGAATTACAATTAGTCTCAAATTTGTTCAAATTGCAGTTTATCGCTTTAACTTTTGTTAAAACTTCTATATTATGTTTTTTGCGTGAAAGGAATGAATGCATGCTCGTCTTAAAAAATATCTCGAAAGATTACTACCTTAATAAAACTCCTTTTCGTGCATTAAATGACATTAACTTAGTGTTTGAAGATAAAGGTTTTGTCACAATCCTTGGTCCTTCTGGTTGCGGTAAAACTACTCTATTAAATATCATTGGTGGCTTAGATCATTACACCGAAGGGGATATCATCATTAACGATGTTTCCACTAAAACTTACAAAGATAGCGACTGGGATGATTACCGTAATAAAAGAATTGGTTTCGTCTTTCAACACTATAATCTAATCCCTCATCTTTCCGTCTTAGAAAATGTTGAACTCGCCTTAACGCTTATTGGTGTTAATAAAGAAGAAAGAAAGGCTCGTGCCTTAGAAGTTTTAAAAACCGTCGGCCTAGAAAAAGAAGCGAAGAAGAAACCTAATACCCTTTCAGGCGGCCAAATGCAACGCGTGGCTATCGCTAGATCGCTTGTTAATAATCCTGATATCATACTTGCGGATGAACCAACTGGGGCCTTAGATTCAAAAACTTCTGCCCAAGTGATGGATATCTTAAAAGATATATCTAAAAGAAAACTCGTCATCATGGTCACCCATAATGAAGAAATCGCGAACAAATATGCGACGAGGATGATTAGATTAAAAGACGGGCAAATTATCGAAGATAACGATAAACCTTCTTTAGAAGAAGAAACGAATAAAGAAGAGGTCAAATTAAAAAGTAAGAAGAAAAAATCTTCCATGTCTTTTTGGACCGCAGCTTCTATTAGTGTAAAAAATATCTTCACTAAAAAAGGTCGTACGACTCTAACCGCGGTGGCGGGTTCTTTTGGTATCATCGGTGTCGCCTTAGTCTTAGCCCTTTCTAGCGGCTTTAGCGCTTACGTCAATAACGTTGAAGCGACGACCGCGAATTCTTTACCTATCTCCATCGCGAGAGCGACCGTAAGCGTCGAAGAAGATGGGCCTACTTATGAAAGATTCCCAGATGATGATACAATCATCTCATATTCATCTAGTTCAACTTCCGTCTACGATTATCATTATAATGTCTTCACTCCTGAATACATCGAATACGTGAAAGGTTTAGAAGAACAAGGCTTATCTGGTTCAGTGATGTTCAATCAAACTGGTCTAGAGATGAATTTACTTTCTAAAACCCCCAGCGGTAGCGTCGTCAAAGTCGATGAAGCTGGTTCAACTGGTTCTTTTTCTAGCGAAGTCGTTTCTTCTTTAACCGCTTTACCGACGACTGTTTGGCATGAACTTTATGGGGATGAAGAATATATTTTATCTTTATATGATGTCCTTGCGGGTTCATTCCCACAAAACGACAACGAAGTTGTCTTAATCGTCGATTCTTATAACCGCGTCTATCGTAACGCCTTAGTGAACCTTGGTCTCATCGATTCTAATAACTACGCCGAATACATCGATTTTGATTCTTTAATTGGTCACGAATTTAAGGTTTTCCCTAACGAAGATATTTATACGAATAAGTATGAAGGCACTGGTACTTTTATCGATTTACATGGAAACACTCAAACTTACACTATCGATCGTTATGAAGCGCCAGATTTTGAAAATGATGAAGAAACAAGAAATATTTACTGGAATGACACGAGTAAGGGCATCGATTTAACGTTAAGCGGTATCATTCGTGTTAAAGAAAATTCTTATCTTGATATCATGCAACCATCTATCGGTTATTTAAGTGGACTAAAAGAAACGATATTTACCAGTAATATGAATTCTGAAATCTCTAATTCTCTTTACGAAAATAACTGGAAGGTGGATCCAATTGTGCTTGCAAACATTGATGAAATTTATCGCATGTATCTCGATCCAGATTATCACCCTAGTGACCCTGCTTTAGAAATATTTAGAAGTTACTCGAATGTTTACGATTTAATAAATCGTGCCTTTTATTTCTTTGATCCAGGAAATATTTCCACTCCTAAAGAATCTAATCTTACTTCCGTAGGAATAAGTGCTTATTTAAACCTTGGTTTAAAATATTCGAGTGATTTATCGAACGAATATAGTAATAGAGAAGATAATTATATGTCTACTTTATCTTCCTTACTTTTCTATTCCTTAGTGACTTCGATCGTCATCTTCCCCACGAGTTTAGACGCTAAAACGGAGATTATGGCATATCTTGATCAATGGAATGAAGGTTTACCTGAAGATGAACAAATTATTTATAGTGATACGATTGGTGAAATTACAGATGCATTAGGCATCATGATTAACTTAATATCTATCGTCTTAATTGCTTTCGCTAGTAGTGCGCTTTTAGTGTCTTGCGTCATGACCGCCATCATCACTTACGTTTCCGTTTTAGAAAGGACGAAAGAAATTGGTATCTTAAGAGCCATAGGGGCAAGAAAAAGAGACGTCTCACGTCTTTTCCAATCGGAAAATTTTATCGTTGGGGCAACCTCAGGTATCATCGGTGTTCTCGTCTCCGTTCTTCTTTGCTTTCCAATAAACGCTATCGTTAATGCTTTATATAATGAAACTTACATTGGTAACATCGCTTTCTTACCTTGGCATTATGCTTTAATTCTTGTTTTAGTTAGCGTCGTATTAAATATCGTTTCTGGTTTAATTCCTTCTTTGATCGCAGCGAAAAAAGATCCAGTAGAAGCATTACGCAGTGATTAACATTATCTTAATATTATGTATAATAGTAAGAGTAATTTATGTTTCATCTCAAAAAGTATCAAAAATCATCCACACAAGAAATTATCGCTAGTGTCGAACGTTTTAATGTCGCATTAGAAGAAGGATTAAATGACGCACAAATTGCGTTAAGACAAAAACAAAAATTAACGAATAAAACGAAGAAACAATCGACGAAATCTTACTTTCGCATTATCAAAGATAATGTTTTAACATTATTTAATATCTTACTTTTCGTTATAGCGGGTCTATTAATCTATGCGGGAGCCTACACTTCCTTATTTTTCCTCGTCATCTTATTTTTAAATATGGCTATCGGCTTATATCAAGATATCAAAGCCAGAAAGCTTGTCGAGAAATTAAAGATTGTTATCTCACCTGATATCGAAGTGATAAGAAATGGTCAAAAAATTAAGATTAACGTCGATGACATCGTCTTAGATGATATCATCATCCTTTCTAGTGGTCTACAAATCCCTTGCGATAGCGAGGTGTTAGAAGGTTTAGTTAACGTCGATGAATCATTATTAACGGGTGAATCAAAAGCCATCAAAAAAGAAAAAGGCGATGAATTATTCGCTGGCGCTTACATCCGAAGCGGTAGTTGCTATGCGAAAGTTAACAAAGTTAAAGATGCAAATTATGCGACCGATTTAGAAAAGAAGTCGCAAGAATTTAGAAGACCCAAATCAGAAATTTTAAAATCTTTACAATTCTTATTTCGAGTCATCTCTATCATCATCTTATTCTTGTCTATCTTAATGATTACGGCGAATTATTTTAGAGGTGATTATTCTAGCGTCGAAGCTTTTAAAGAAAGTATTGCTTTAACAGCGGGATCGCTCGTAGCGATGATACCTTCTGGAATGTATTTATTAACTTCTCTTACTCTAGCGGTAGGGGTCATCCGCTTAGCGAAAAAACGCACTCTCGTGCAAGAACTTTATGGCATCGAAATGCTTGCTAGAATCGATACATTATGTATCGATAAAACCGGTACTTTAACGGACGGTAAGATGAATGTTAAAACTTTAATTCCTTTAGGCAAAAATAAAGAAGTAGATGTAAAAGAGTATATCGCTCGTTACGTGCATTTAGATGATCACCCTAATTTTACTGGCTTAGCTTTAAAATCTTATTTCCCATTAGAGACGAAAGCCGCTCCTCATAAATACGCACCATTTTCTAGCGAATTTAAATTTTCTTTTGCTTCATTTAAAAAAGATGAAACGTTCATTTTAGGCGCGCCTGAAATGATCGCTAATTTAGAAAAAGATGAACTTCAATCTTTAGTGGATAATCAAACTCGTAACGGCTATCGCGTCTTATTATTTGCAAAACTTAACAAAGAATTAAAAGAAGCCAAAGATTTAAAAAAAGATGAAGTCATTCCATTAGGCTTAATCGTCTTAGAAGACCACATTAAAGATGACGCAAAAGAGACGTTAAAATGGTACGAAGATAATGGTGTAGAAGTTAGAATTATTAGTGGCGATAACGTCAATACCGCGAGTGAGATTGCAAAGCGCGTTGGGCTAAAAAACGCCGAAAAAGCCGTCTCTTTAGAAAATTTAAGCATCGAAGAAGTAAGCAAAATCGCTAGTGAATACGTCGTCTTTGCTCGCGTTAGCCCTGAACAAAAAGAAGCCATCATTAAAACGCTTAGAAGTCAAGGTCATAAAGTCGCGATGGTAGGGGATGGGGTGAATGATATCCTTGCTTTAAAATCTAGCGATTGTTCGATCGCTATGGCCAATGGTGCGGATGCGGCGAAGAAAGCCTCACACTTCGTCATGTTAGATTCTAATTTTGCTTCCTTACCCGCGGTCGTAGGACAAGGTAGACAAGTAATTAATAACTTACAATCGACGAATTCATTATTCTTAGTCAAAACATTCTTTGCGATGTTCGTTACTTTCATCTTCACTATCGCTAGCTTAGCGACGATTCCTTTTGAAGAAGTAGATATTACTTTCCCCTTCATGCCAAATAATTTCTACGTTTGGGAATTTTTAACTATCGGTGTCGCTTCTTTCTTTTTAGCTTTACAAACGAATACGAAACCAATCCGTGGTGCCTTTACGGAACGGACGTTAAGAAATGCTTTCCCAGGGGCGATCGCTATCGCAAGTGGAGTAACTATCATTTATTTATTCACGTTATTAGATAACTTTAATGTCATCAATACTGGTCTAGCTATCGATACATCGATCGCTCTTACGATGTCGACAGTCTACATGACGATTATTAGCGCAGTCTATCTATTTAGAAGATGCTTACCTTTCAACTTATATCGCATCATTTTATACGTTTCTATCTGTGCGGTAGGAGCGGTTGCCTTCATCGTCATAAATATCTTAGATTGGTCGTTACTGAACACAGATTTTGATTTCTTTACTTTATGGTCTTGGTTAATCTTAGTCTTCCTTACCCTAGCGGGCGCGGTCTTTTACTTTTTCCTCGATTTCTTATTTAATAAAGTGCGCATCATTAAAAGGAGAAATAAAGAAGAATGAAAATTGCTAGAAGAGTTTTAGAAGCTTTAAACGATAATAAACCAGTCGTCGCTTTAGAATCGACGATTATAAGTCATGGTATGCCCTATCCTCAAAATGTCAAAGTAGCGTTAGAAGTAGAAAAGATTATCGAAGATGAAGGGGCCATACCCGCGACTATTGGTATTATCGAGGGCGAACCAATCATTGGAATGAGCCACGAAGAAATTGAACAATTTGGTAAAAGAAAAGGTATCTTAAAAGTATCAAGAAGAGATTTAGGTTACGTCATCGCTTCTAAATCTTGGGGTGCGACGACGGTCGCAGCTACGATGATTTTAGCTTCTAGAGCTGGCATTAAAGTTTTCGTCACCGGTGGGATTGGAGGCGTACACCGCGGGGCGACTTCGACTTTTGATATATCCGCGGACTTAGACGAATTAAGTAAGACTGATATGTGCGTCGTATGTGCTGGACCAAAGGCTATCTTAGATTTAAATTTGACGATGGAATATTTGGAGACGAAAGGTGTCTTAGTGTTAGGTTATACCACTAATACTTTACCGTGTTTCTATTCTAGTAAATCCAATATTCCTTTGGAATATCGTGCGGACGATCCTAAATTTATCGCTAAGATTATCAAAGCACAAAAAGATTTATCTTTAAATAACGGCATACTTATCACTAATCCGATTCCAGAACAATATTCTTTAGATAAAGATAAGATGGATGAAGTCATTAACGAAGCAATTAACAAGATGAATAAGTTAGGCATTAAAGGTAAAGAAGAAACACCTTTCTTATTAAAAGAAATCGTTTCTATCACGAAAGGTGAATCGCTCGACGCTAATATCGCCTTAGTGAAAAATAATGCGCATCTAGGGGCGAAGATTGCTTTAGAATTAAGTAAACTATGAAGACTGAACAATTATTTAAAATCACATTTAAAAAAGCTTTAGAGAATAAAGATATCGAAGATATTTCTCCTTCTTTTTTAGCGATGCAAATCGATAAATCTAAACAATCTTTTTATTATCACTTCCGCGATCTAAAAGACTTAGTGGCTTGGATCTTAATCGATGATTTAAAAGCTAAGTTAGATAAATCTTTAACAGTCGAAGATTTCTTAAATGTTTTAGAGACGTATCGCGCGAATAACGAAAGATTTTTAAAAGCGGTCATAGAAAGCGAACTAGCGACGAATCTTGAAGAATTTATCACTTCCTCAAGCGCTTATTTTTTCAATCATTACATCGCTTCTAAATACCCTGATTTAAGATTAGAAAAGAAATTATTAGTCGCAAAATATTTATCGGGAGCGTTATCAAGTACTTATCTTCTTTACTTACGTGATCACCGTCTAAGAAATTCTATCGAAGATATTAAAAAGCTCTTCACGCATGAAGAAATTGTAAGACTTGTCAAAAAAATGAAATTTTTAAACGTTTAAATTTCCATCAAATTCCACGTATTTTATAAATTGAATCATCATTCTAAGCCAAATGTGTATCCACGAAGTAATAATTAGTTTATAATAAATTGTCTTCTTAAGAAAAAAAGTACTCTACACGTATAGATGAGAGCGAACACTCATCTTAAGGAGAATAAATTTATGAAAACATCTGATATTGCTTCACTTGTCGTCTACGTCCTCTTCATCGCTTTAGCAGCGGTGGTAGGTTTTGCTATCTTAGCGCCTGCTTTTGATACGTATGACGTTCAAACTGGCTTAGCGTGGGGCTTTACGTTAGGAGCGATCGCTTCTGGTCTCGTCTTAAATGCCACCCTATTTGAATTAGGTCATATCATCGGGGCCAAAATTGGTCACTATAACATCACGAGCGTGAATATTCTTTATTTCAATTTTTATCGTAATAAAGAAAATAAGTGGAAATTTAGATTTAAAGGGATGGATGGTTTCTTAGGTCAAACTGAAATCGTTCCAAAGAGTGAAAAATCTAATCCTAAACCTTACCTTTTTGGCGGAACGCTTTTCTTCATCTTAGAATTCGTATCCGCGATTTTAATCTTTTATTATCTTACTCCGATGACCATATGGAATTTCTTCCCCATCGTCATCTTAGCGGTCGGCGGCATGTTTGCGATTTATCAAATCGTTCCAGTCCAACTTGATCATACGAACGATGGTTATAGACTTTACCTTTTAGGTAATAAGGCTATTAACTTAGAAGCATTTAATGAAATGTTACGTTTAAAAAACGAAGCTAGAATCGGTAATAAAGACGTCAAAGTTAGAGTCTTTGAAGAAATTACCCCTTACACTTCGGAAGTTAATTTCTTAACGGTTTATCAATACTTAGCGAAAGGTGAATATGAACCCGCGATCGAAATTATCGATAATATTTTAAAGAACAAAGAAAATGTTCCTATTAAGACTTATCGTCGAGCGCATGCCCAAAAGCTATTCATGTTATTACTTATTAAACCACGCGAAGAAGTAAAAACATATTACGAAGAAAACGTCGATTTAGAGACGAGAAGATTCTTCGCTGAAGATAATTCGATGGAATCGCTTAGAGCGTATATGCTAATCGCTGGATTATTAGATGATTCTTTAGGAGAAGTGGTCTATTGCATCAACCGTAAAGAAAAAGCGATGAAACGTTGCTTAGATGAAAGAAAAGATACGGAAACGCTCTTATTTAATCTTGCTAAAGAAAAGATTAATGAAGCACATCCTGATTGGAAACTTGTCGAAACTAAATAAGAGAAGACGCTCCCGCGGGAGCGTTTTTTATTATTAATAAAAACATCGAATTTTATCTATTTGGTGCGAACGGATTTAACGATGCAATTTTAGATGTTAAAGACGATAAATTACATCTCATCGATTTAAATACGATGTTTAACCTAGATTAAATAAAAAAGACTAGCGGTCAATCGCTAGTCCTTTTATTAATTATTAACAATAATTATTTCTTCGTCTTTTCTTCTCGTTGAGCTTTTAATAAGTCACGAATTTCCGTAAGTAAGACGATGTTTGGATCTGGCGCGGGGGATGGTGCGGGCGCCGGTTCTTCTTTTTCTTCTGGATGTTTCTTAAGGTATTCTTCTCTCATCTTTTCTTCAAATCTCTTACGAGCCTTCGTCACACTAGAAACGATCTTGACGATCGTAAATAATACGACAGCGATAAGTAAGAAGTTGATGATAGCGTTAATAAATGTACCCCAGTTGATGACGTTAACGACATCCGCGTCGTAGGTAACACCCCAATAAGTAATAGTATTCGCCGTTTCCTCTGTGACGGCTGCTTGCGCTGGATTTAAAACGGTGACTAAACCTTCTAAACCACCAGGCACTGCCATCGAGATGATGGGCATTAAGATTTGTTGGACAAGAGCGTTAACGATCGCGGTGAACGCAGTACCGATGATGACACCAACAGCGAGGTCTAAAATATTGCCGCGGCTAATGAATGCTTTAAACTCTTTCCAGAGAGTAAACTCGCGTTTCTTCTTAGTTTTCTTTTCTTTGTCTTTCATTCTCCTATTCTCCTGACACTTGGAGGGACTTAATTCTTAATGAAGAAGTGGAAGTTCCTCCTATATTTAATGTGGCGTTAGAGGCTACACCTATAACGTCCTTAAACAATTGTAATACATTTCCGGAAATGGCGATGCCACTTAATGAAGTGGTCTTCTTTCCGTTTTCAATTAAAAAGCCATCCGCCTCTAAAGAAAAGTCTCCACTTGTGGTGTCTAAACCAGAATGTAAACCTTTCACTTCGGTGATGTAAACCCCTTCTTTAATATTTTCTATTAGTGATTCTTCGCTCTTCTTTCCTGGTTTTAACATCAAGAAAGAAGTACCAATTCCAACGTTAGATAAACCAGAAGCATTCCCAGTCGATTCGACGTTATCTTTATAAGCTGTTTCTAAATTATATAAATAAGTTTTAGCTACACCTTTATCAAATAAGACTTTCTTAATTGTCGCAACACCTTCATCATCGAAAGGTGAAAAGAAGAAATTCTTTACATGGGGGTCTTCGATGATCGTCACTTTCTTAGAGATAACTTGTTCATTTAATTTGCCTTCTAATTTCGAAGTATGTTTTTGCACTTTTTCAGCATTTAACCAACCCACTAAAACTTTGAGGAAAGTCGAAGTGACTCTCGGCGCAAGGATGGTCGGATATTTTTTAGATTTAAGACTTCTTGCATCAAGCTTAGCGATGACGCCATCTTTAATCTTATCGACGAAAGCATCGACATCGAATTCTTTTAAACTATTGCCGAAGGCATAACCGTAATAATCTTTTACTTTTTCATCGTTTCCTTTCGCCATGACATCGGCGAAGATGACGAAATAGTTTCCGCCTTTTTTCACATTTAAGCCCTTAGAATTAACTAGAGTAGTGGAAGAAGAACTTTCTTCGTAAGAGACACCGGCGACGTTAATGATGCGAGGATCAGCCTTCTCTAACTTATTTTCGATTTCTTTAATAAGATTAATCTTATCGTCCAATGGTGTTTCATCTAATTCTTTGACGAACATGTTACGTCTTTTATATTTAGGTGAACCGGCAAAGATGATCGGCTTTTCTTCTTTTTCTGACATCGAAGCACTTAATTTTACTTCTTCGTAAGCTTTTCTAACATTAGCCTCATCCATCTTATTAGTGAACACACTTGCGAAATGATCACGATAGACACCTTTAATTAAACAATTGTCGACTGTTTCATTTTGATAAGTATCGATTTCATGATGATATAAAGAAACCGCGACACTTTTAGATTTTAAGAAGGCGAAAGAAACTTCTTCTAAACCATAATCTTTCGCTAAAGCGAGCATCTTTTTACTATTCATTGTAATTTTCCTCCTCGGCCACCGACGGTAATTTCTTTCACTCTTAACGTCGGTTGACCAACGCATACAGGTACGCTTCCACTAGAAGCGCCACACATCCCAGCCCCTAGGTCTAAATCGTTCCCAACCATATCGATATTTAACATGATTTCTTGGCAAGTCCCGATTAAAGAGGCACCTTTCACTGGTTCAGCAATCTTTCCATCACGGATGATGTAAGCTTCGCTACAACCGAAATTAAATTCACCTGTTTGAGGGTTAACTTGGCCACCTAAGAAACCGACGGTATATAAGCCTAACTTCGTCGCTTTAATAATGTCTTCTGGATTACTTTCCCCGTTTGCGATATAAGTATTAGTCATTCTAGAAGTGGGGGCGTAGCGATAATTTTCTCTTCTTGTCGAGCCATTACCGATTTCATGCATCCTTCTTCCGTTATAATCATCGATCATGTATTCATTTAAGATACCATCTTTAATTAATAACTTCTTCGCTCCCGCGTGACCATCATCATCGACATCGATTGAACCCCAAACATGAGGAATCGTTCCATCGTCATAAGCTGATACGACACTTGAAGCAATTTGTTTTCCTTTCATGTTAGAAAAAACTGATAAACCTTTTGCGGCAGCGCTTGCTTCTAAGGCGTGACCGCACGCTTCATGAAATAAGACGCCACCCCAGCCATTACCGATGACGACGGGCATCTTGCCAGATGGGCATTCTTTCGCGGTTAAGTTTTGAATGGCAATTTTAGCGACTTTATCTCTCGCTAAGGATTCGACATCTAAATTCTTATAGAAAGAAAAATCACTTTGCGTGTTTCTAGAAACGAAAGCATTTTCTAAACTCTTACCATCGCTAGCGACGGACATGAAGGTTAAAGAAGCGCGTTGTTCATTTCTTACGATCTTTTCTTCTTTACTATTAAAAATAGTAATAGTTTTAAAAGAAGAAGAGAAGTTACCATTTGTTCTTACTAGCCTTGGATCATAATCCATAATAGCGGCTACGCCTTTTTTCACTAGATCGATCTTTTCTTCTACATCGACATCGATGATAGGAGAAGAAGTATCTAATCTTTTCTTGTAGTGGACGTTTTTAAATGCGTTTACACTTAAGATTCTTTTTTCACTTAACGCTGCGGCGAGCTCTAATGCAAGCTTCAGTAAATCATTTTTCTTTTCACCATCCATCGAAGCGTAATAGCATTCGTTATTTTTTAAGATACGAAGGCCGATACCTAAGATGTTCGAGTGATTGATGCTTTGAATCTTACCGTTTTCCACGCGGATGTTTTGACTACGCGTATCTTCGTGATAAATTTCAGCGAAGTCCGCCCCGGTGGAGAGGGCGAGATTTAAGACATCTTTCGCTAATTTATTTGAGATCATAAATTATTTATCCCTCCTTAATTTCTAATTAAGAATTGTAGCACATTGTAAAAGTGATGTCTTTAAATATAATAAATGTAGGTATGAAATACGATTTAGATTTATTAAATTTAATTAACGAACATTACGATAAACAAAAAG
>CALVUG010000010.1 GCA_944363535.1 uncultured Bacilli bacterium | reverse complement strand
TTTTACCAAGGAAGAAAAAGCGACCCCTAGGGGTCAGTCAATAATGCATCCCTTGGATACATATATTATTAATGAGACATATTAATTATATCAAAAATAAAATAAATTAAATAAAAGTGATAAATATATGTTTCACACATTTTTTATTGCCTTAAAAACATCCTAAAAAAGAAAATCGTTGATTTTTCTTTTGACAGGTCGAACTTAAATATGTATATTTATACGTGGCACTTAACTGCCTAAATTGTAGTCCCGGTAAGAATACAGTTTGGTTCAGGAGGTCAAAATTATGCAACGTCAAACTACGTTAGCGAAACCACGCGAAGTCAAACGTACTTGGTATGTCGTCGATGCAACTGATAAACCATTAGGTCGACTCGCTTCGGAAGTAGCCATTGTGTTAATGGGTAAAAATAAACCCACGTACACTCCCAATGTTGATTGCGGTGATTACGTCATCGTCATCAATGCAAAAAAAGTTGCCTTAACTGGTAACAAACTTCTTCAAAAGAAGTATTACAATGTCTCCGGTTATTCCGGTGGCTTACGCACTAGAAGTGCGAAAGATATGGTCGAACGTTATCCAGAGGAAATGATCGAACGTTCCGTCTGGGGAATGTTGCCCAAAGGCCCACTTGGTCGAAAGATTTTGAAAAAACTTTTCGTCTATGCGGGTAATGAACATCATCACGAAGCACAAAAACCAGTCGTGCTCGAAGTGGTGAAGTAAGGAGTAAAGTATGGCAAAGAAAGAAACTGTACAATATTACGGAACAGGACGTCGTAAATCGTCCATTGCTCGTGTTTATCTTACTCCTGGTAAAGGTAAAATTATCGTAAACGATGTGGATGTCAATACTTACATGCCGCATGACACTCTAGTAATGGATTTAAGACAACCATTGGAAGTGAGTGGAAACGCTGATAAGTTCGATGTCAATGCTCATGTGCAAGGTGGTGGCTTCAGTGGACAAACTGGCGCATTACGTCTTGGTATCGCAAGAGCGTTGCTCGAAGCTGGCGTCGATCGTAAAGTCTTAAAAGATCATGGCTTATTAACTCGTGATAGCCGTGCGAAAGAGCGTAAGAAATACGGTCTTAAAGCTGCAAGACGCGCACCACAATTCGTCAAACGTTAATCAATTATTTTTACATCAATTTGCCATCAGCGAAAACTGGTGGCTTTTTTTGTTGCAATTTAGTTTTGTTTAGCCTTATAATACTAAATCGTCAGCGATATGGGTCTTTAGCTCAGTTGGTTAGAGCGCACCCCTGATAAGGGTGAGGTCGATAGTTCAAATCTATTAAGACCCACCAATGTCGAAGACTTAGGCCCCTGATGACAGGGGCTTTATTCTTAAATGGATACTTAGCTCAGTTGGGAGAGCGTTTCCTTCACACGGAAGAGGTCGTAGGTTCGATCCCTATAGTATCCACCAGAAAGATGCCGTCTTAGCACAATTGGCAGTGCAATTGATTTGTAATCAATAGGTTGGAGGTTCGAGTCCTCTAGACGGCACCATATTGATATTTATATGCAGCTATGGCGGAATTGGCAGACGCGCTAGACTTAGGATCTAGTGAGGCAACTCGTACAGGTTCAAGTCCTGCTAGCTGCACCATTAGTGATTTATTTTGATACTTCGTATTAAATTGAATTATATATACTCGAGAAATTGAGCATTTTTAATTTTGATATTCATCTAGCGTATGAAAATGATGCGAAGTGATGTCTTTTATTCATAATTATTAGTTTTTCTCTCATTTTATGCTATAATTTACGAGAAAGAGGTTAAATATGAGAGAATTTGATTATAGTAAACTAAAATATATATCTTGGAATAATGAAATACTTCTTAAGGTAGCAAATATTCACGAAGCAAAGGGAAAACAAGAGCTATATTTGGCTCAAAAACCTGCTGATTTAAATAGATTAGTTGAAATTGCTAAAATACAAAGTACTGATGCTAGTAATGCAATAGAAGGAATTAGAACAACTGATTCAAGATTAAAACAACTTGTATACGAAAAAACTACTCCAAAAAATAGAAATGAAAAAGAAATTGCTGGCTATAGAGATACATTATCAACTATTCACGATAGTTTTGAATACATTCCATTAACGCCTAATTATATTTTACAATTACATTCTATTTTATGTTCTCATAATGACGAAGTTAATGATGGTGGGAAATTTAAAAATGTCCAAAATTATATAAGCGCAACGGATGAAAAAGGTAATAGTTATATTTTATTTACCCCGCTTTCACCATTTGAAACCCCTATCGCAATTAAAAATTTATGCGATGAATATAATAAGGCGATAGAAAGAAAAGATGTTGATTCACTTATTTTAATCCCGATTTTTATTCATGATTTTTTATGCATACATCCATTTAATGATGGTAACGGAAGAATGTCTAGGCTACTTACAACTTTACTTTTATATAAATCTGGATATTATGTTGGAAAATATATTTCTTTAGAAGCAAAAATATCGAAGATAAAAGATTTATATTATGATGCCTTGTTCGATTCTCAGCATGGATGGCACGAAGGAAATGATGATCCGACTCCATTTGTTAAATATTTACTAAGCATTATTGAGATGGCCTATGATGATTTTGAACAAAGAGTAAAACTAATATCTAAAAAAATGTCTGCATATGAACTAGTTGATAATGCAATTAAGCAAAAAATTGGCAAAATTACAAAATCTGATATTGCGGAATTATGTCCAAGTTTATCTATTAGCGCTATTGAAAAAGCAATGGCTAAAATGGTAGAAGAAAGAAAACTTGAAAAACAAGGTTCTGGTAAAACAACATATTATATAGTGAAATTATAGTTTCTCTCATTTGGCACAATATTTTACGAGAAATCTTTTAAAAATGAGAGAATCACATCATTGTTATATATTTATTACGATACGATTGAATGCTTTTATAAAAGACACAACATCCACGTAAATAAAGGTATCCCTAAAAGATTCTCACCTAGATGTGTACGAATATTCGAACAGTTACTTTAAATATTGCTTAATTGATAGTGATTTAGAAAGTTTCTCTGACCAAGGTAAAAGATCATCAATAGGTAACTTATTAATATTTTCTAAAACGTATTC
This sequence comes from uncultured Bacilli bacterium, assembly GCA_944363535.1. Classification (GTDB taxonomy): domain Bacteria; phylum Bacillota_I; class Bacilli_A; order RFN20; family CAG-826; genus CALVUG01. The sequence goes on along the minus strand of CALVUG010000010.1, from coordinate 33,794 downwards.
GAGATATTTATTTATGAATAGTTAACGATATCATGATTAAGTTTTGATACTGATAATTGAATAATTCCGAGCAAAATAAAATTAGACTTTATATTTCTCGGAAGGAATTCACATGTATATTGACAGAAATATTGAACAAATAATTTTGAAAATAGTAAAAAGTATCCTGTTATAATGGTTTGCGGACAACTTTTTATTTTTAAAAATAAAGAATTAATCTTTTGACATCTCTTCAAGTTTTAAGACGTCAACTTTTCCAATGTTCGTGTAAGGTAGTTTATCGATAAATTTAATGATGTGAGGGGAAGAATATCTTCCGCATTTTTCATCGACGAGCGATCTAATTTCTTTTTCATCGATCGTTTTATTCGATTTCTTATTTAAGACGACGAAGAGGACAATTTTATGCGAAAATTCATCATCTTGAACGCCGATAGCTTTACAATCATAGATTGCATCATGCTCTTTTAAAACCTGTTCTATCTCCTGTGGGAAAACGTTAATGCCTTTGACTTTAATAATATTTTTTACTCTTTGTTTGAAAACTAAGAAGCGGTCTTTTGTCACGTGACCAAAGTCACCAGTATCAAAATATTTTTTCCCTTCGTAAATGATGAAAGCATCGTCGTTTGGCTCATCTAAATAATGGTTCATCAAATTTTCGCCACTAAGATAAATTTCACCATCTTCTTCATCAGCTAATATCTTATTCGAATTCGTATCTTTGATGAGCACATCGATATTATCTAATAGTTTCCCTGCCGTATAGTCTCGATGATCAGCGTGCGTATTTAAAGAGACGACTCCACTTGCTTCAGTTAGGCCATAACCGACGTATAAACGACCCATCGAGTGGCGTTTTGCGCATGTTTTATTGAAAGTTTCGATAATTTTTTCATCTGAGAAGTCACCTCCGACGAAGCAGACGTTAAGCGATTTTAAATGTCTTCCATCGAAATGTTTATCTTTGATGAGCTTCGAATAAAGTAAAGGAATACCGATGATGAACGAAAGCTTTTTTCGTTTCATTAAGGCGATCGTTTTCTTACTAGAAAATTTTGGCATGAGCATATCGCAGCCTCCAAAATATAAAGCGACGTGAATTCCCATGCATAAGCCGAAAGCATGAAACATTGGTAAGACGGCAAGCATATATTTATTCTTAGGAGTGTCTAAACTTAGTCGATCGAAGAAGAAACGTACGTTCGCGTTAATGTTGAGATTGCTTAAAGCGATAGTTTTAGACGCTCCAGAGGTACCACCAGATTGTAGATAGAAGCGGTCGCTATGAATGTCATCATCAATTGGGGTTACTTCCCTTTTGCCTCTTGAAAGATTCAAAGTTGATAGAGTTACTTTATATTTTAAATTCTTGCGGTTGATAATTTGATAGCCTAGTTTCTTAAAAATATTCAAGTCTTTTTTAACGATGCAAGGGATGACTTCAATCTTATAATCTAGTTCATCTTCTAGATGTTTAAATTTTAAATACATCGTATCTAAGACGAAGACGACGTGAGAAGAAGTTTTTTCCATCGTCTTTTTTAAGATGGAAGCATTCATCAAAGGATGAACAAGACTTAATTTCACTCCTAGTTTATTGAAAGCGTAAAGTAAATAAATTGCATCAGGCACGTTAGGCAAACATAACGTGATGACACCTTTTTCATCGAGATGATATTTTTTGATGTTAGAAGCATATAAATCAATCTTATCGATGAGAGTTCGATAATTGATGAAACGTCCTTCAAAATTTAAGGCACGGTATGTTGGATGATGAAGCGCCGTTCGTCTTAAGGCCATGTACATCGTTAATTCATAATTTTTTCTCATATATTTAAACTATACCCTAATGAAAGCATGATGATCGCACAAATGATGATGAGTGCCCCCTGGTGGATGATGTAAGTTAAGAAAGCATATCTTCCGACGAATGAAACGCCTTTACCTACTTTAGAGGGTAGCCAGACGATATTATCGACGTAATCTTTCTTACGATGGTTAAATTTATCGAATAAGGGTTGAAATAATGATTTCTTTTCTTTGTAGAAAATGGAAGCGAAAGCCGCGCCTAAGAAGATGAAACCAAGATATGGGAATAAGGGCATGTAATCAGCTTGATTATGTAGCTTACCATAGCCTAGTATCGATAACATGAGATTAGAAAAATTTAATTCTTGTAAAGTGGCCGTCTTATCAAATAAAGTTGGACTCATGTAACCCGCGATGATGATAGCGACACCAATGGAAGCACAAGTGATAGTGAACGCTAATTTGTTTTTAACAAATTTTTTGAATAAATATTCAAAGATACCAAATAATAGCGTTGCAAGACCAAAAGTAAAGATGGTGTTGACGATCATAGCGATTTGGATACCATTAGTCATCTGATCGATATCGAAGGTGACGCAAGAAATAAAAATCCCGATAGTGAAATAAACGCTACCTCTTTTAATGTTCGATCTTGAAAAAGAAGTGGAGATACCGCTTAAAAAGAAAAATAAAGCGACGACGATGAATCTAGTTACTTCTCTTACATCCCATTCCCACCAAAATGTAGCAAAATCATGTAAGGCTTCTAGCCATGCAGGTCCAGTAATAGCGCCAAAGATTTGAGGCATTAAAACGTACCAATCGTAAAAGAAATGATCGATGATCATCAAAAGGATACATAAGCCGCGTAAGAAATCGACTTCGAAGACGCGCTTTTTAATTTGGGGATATGTTCTTGCTATCTTATTTGTTAAGGCTTTAATCATCGTTAAAAATTATAAACTAAAATGTCAAAGAATAAAAATCGATGTTTTTTATTCTCCCATTAACGTTATAATACTTATTGATTATGTTTTATCTTTGGTTCTTACTTTTACTTATTCCATGTTTCATCTTCATCTTGATAATTTTTGTATCTTCAAAGTTACCAAGATTTGATTACGTCGAAGATTTCGTCTACGAAGACGCAAGCGATTACCCCAATTTAAACGTTAGTTATTTTACTTTTCCTATTAGGAAAGTAAGCATTTTTGCTGCGAAATATGAAGGAAAGAAAAAAGATAAAGGTTATCTATTATTCGCTCATGGAGTAGGAGCGGGTCATTTAGCTTATACTTCTTTAATTAATGCTTTATGTGAGCTTGGTTACATCGTCTTAACATTCGATATGTATGGGATGGGTCAAAGTGGGGGTAAAAATTTTAAGAGTTTAAGCCAAGGAGCCATCATATTAAAAGATGTCTATTTAAGTTTTTTAAAAGTAGAGCCAAAACTAAAAGATGAAAAGATGACGTTGCTTGGTCATTCCTATGGTGCTTATTCAGTTATCACAGGTCTTTTAACTTTTCCTAAAAAGGTAGTGAAAGAAGTCGTTTCTTTTTCCACTTTTAACGATGAAAGATTCTTATTCGATTTACTCGGTAAAAAGAATGCTTTCGCTGCAGTTTTATTACTAATAAAAGAATTATTTATTCATCCACGTTTTCTATTCACTAGCGCCCCCCAAATTATGAAGAAAAATAAAGATGTTAACTTTAAAGTTATCCATGGCTTAAAAGATGATGTAGTAAATGTTAAATATGCCTATAAAAATATCAAGAAATTAGAAAGATGTAAAAATGTCATTTATCACCTAGTGGAAGATCGTTGTCATAATCCATATCTTAGTAAGGCTGCGCAAGATATATTAGTCACTGACATTCATGACGTAAGTCTTTTAAGCGGGGAAGAAAGAAAGGAAAAACTTCAAACTATCGATTGGAAGAAAGCTTGTCAAATTGATGATTTAAACTTAGAAAGGTGGTTAAGCGAATGAAAATTTTTCTTCGTATCTTATCAGCCTTTCTTATCGTCGTAGGAAGCGTTTTCTTATCTTTTGGCGCAGGGCATGATGATACATTACTCATCACTAATTACAAAGTAAAACATGACTTAGTGGGCGAAGAAATTAACATCATACAACTTTCCGATTTTCATAATCATGAGCTTAATTACCCTAATGGGAATATTATCGACATGCTCGAAAGCGTCGAAAAAGATATCGTCTTCCTCGTCGGTGATTTAGTCGACCAATTTAGCGATGAAGAAGATTTAGAACGTATCTCTTCCATCTTAGAATCGCTTGATGTTCCTATCGTCTTCGTGCGCGGTAATCACGAATATTATTCACCGATGATGGATCCGCTAACAAATCTATTACTAGATTATGACGTCTACATCTTAGAAGATGATTGCATCAATCTAGAAATAAAAGGAAATGCTTTACAAATCTATGGTATCCATGATCCATATCGAGAAAAGATCGATGAAAATTTAAATATCGATGATGTTTCTCCTTTTTTAGATGAAATGTTAAAAAATCATCCGATGGATGGAAATGCTATTAACATCTTACTTTCCCATCGTCCGGAATTTATGCCAACTTATACTAAGTATAAATTTGATTACGTCTTCTCAGGTCATACGCATGGTGGACAAATTAATATGGTCGGTATCGGAGTGCCCATCATCATGGGGCAAGGGTTATTTCCACATTACACGCGTGGGATGTACGTCGAAACGTATGAAGACCATACTTCAACTTTATTTTTAGGGGCCGGTATCGGGATGAGCAATCAATTTCAAATCCGTTATCGCTGTCCGCCTGAAATTGTTCACGTCACTTTAAAAAGTGTGTAAAATAAAAGAAAGGATGTAACGCTTATGAAAAAAATATCTCTTAGCGATAAAAAGAAAAAAATTGCGATGACCATCTTTGGTGTCATCGGTGTCATCGCGACTTTACTCATGTTCTTACCAGGCGTCATGTACGTAGACGATGGTCAAAATGTCTACATCGCTTCTTACCTTTTAATTTTTGGTGGAACGGTGGAATCAGTGACGGTCATGGAACCATTCAATTTTAACGTCGTCTTATTAATTTTCTGGGCCTTACCTTTGGTCGGCGGTATTTGTGCTTTCTTACTAAGCGATAAATGGCGTAATGATTTAATTGTTGCTCTCATCTATTTAGTGTCAGGCATCTTAATTATTTTCACCCGCCAAATTGCTCTTTCGATGCAAGGTCTTGCGGGAAATAACATCGCCATGTCATTTGGCCCAATTATCGCTTCCGTCCTCTTACTTTTAAGCGCGGTGTTGCTCGTCTTAAAAGCTATCTTTGTTAATCATCCTGAAAATTAAATTTTATTATCTAATTTCATTCCTTCAATTTGTGCTTCGTAAGTCGATATTTGTTCGTCGATTGTCAGTTCTTTAAATTGGTTCATGTACAAGCGATGATAGTAACCTTTCTTTTGCATCAAAGATTTATGATTGCCGTCTTCGAGTATTTTTCCGTCCTTCATCACAAGGATTCGATCAGCGTTAACGATGGTGGAAAGGCGGTGGGCGATGATGATGGAAGTTCTTCCTTTTAAAATCATGTTGAATGCACTTTGAATCGTTAATTCCGTTTCCGTATCGACGCTAGAGGTAGCTTCATCTAAGATCATGATGCGCGGATTTCTTATGATGGCTCTAGCAAAAGATATGAGTTGTTTTTGACCAGTCGATAACTCGTTTCCGCCATCTACGAGAAGATGATCGTAACCATCTTTAAAGGACATGATGAATGAATCGATGTCCACTAGCATCGCTGCGCGTCTTATTTCTTCTAGGCTTGCATCGGGCTTACCATAAGCGATATTATCTTTAAAAGAACCACGGAAAATGAAGGGATTTTGCTGGACAAAACCGATGTTAGAGCGAAGCCAACCGACGGAACGGGAGCGATAATCAACGTCATCAATTAAGATATTACCAGCAGTTGGTTCATAAAATCTTGCTAGAAGGGAAACTAGGGTCGATTTACCGCTTCCGGTTTCTCCAACGATGGCTAAAGAAGTGCCTTCTGGAATATCGATATTTAAGTCGTGGATGACTTCGATTTCCGGTAAGTAAGAAAAAGAGACGTGATCAAATTTGATATGACCTTGCATCTTTTCATAATTTTCTAATTTAGGGGCAAATAAAGTACCATATTTTGCTATGACTTTTTCACTATCTTCAATCGCGGGTTTCGTATCGATCAAGTTCAAAAGCTTTTCAGCGGAAGCTTGTTCGGACATAAATTCTGCAAATATTTCGAAGAATGATTGTAAAGGGGAATAGATTTTTGAAACGAAGCCTAACGCTAAGACGAGAGTGGAAATGGAGATGATGTAATCGGATTCATTCGCATGGAAGACGTAGATACCAAAAGTTATCACTAAGGCCGTTGCAAGGCTAGAAAGTAAGGAGATGGAAGGTTGAAAGAAAGCGTTAACTTTTCTTCCGGCGAACATCTTCTTACGGATGTCTTCAGTCACTTCGCTCGCTTCATTTTCGACTTGATTTTCGATCGCTAAGGTCTTGATAGTCATCGCTCCGGCGATACATTCAGCGAGCCATCTTACAAAGTTCGAATAAGCGCTTCTTGCTAGACGATGTTTCTTTAAAATCTTTAGTTCGAAGATAGGAGAAATAACCATGATGAAAGGAACGGTGATAAGGATCACTAGTGACATTTGCCAAGAGACGATGAACATCGTAATTAAAGTGAAGATAATTTCAAAAGACATCCAAATCATATTGGTGAGGCCATGCGATAAAAGATCACCGATGCTAGAAGCATCATTTTGTAATCTTGCGATGAGCCAACCAGATGGAGTGCGATCAAAATAAGAGAAGGATAATTCTTGGATACGTCGATAACCATCGATTCTTAGATCCATAACGATGCACATGGCGATGTAATTCATGAGGAAGAAATTGAATAAAATAGCGATGGAACGTAAGATTATTCCACCCATTAAGATAAAGACGTAAGCCCAGTAGGTGACGTCAAATTTAATACCATAAATATCGACGGGGATGAGAAAACTTGCAAAGTCCATCCCAAGATTAGCTTCGACACTATCGATGGCGGCTTTACTCATCAAAGGAATAAAAGCACTATCATAGAAGGTAACGATGATGACGCAAAGCAAAAGTAATAAAATTAATTTCCACCTTCTTAAAGCGTACTTTAAAATTCTTTTCCAGACGTAGAAATTAAGTTTTTTTGGTAAGGCTTCTTCTTGGAAGGCAAAGGCCATAATCACACCATCCTCGTCTGTATTTCATAAATTCTTTTATATAAACCTTCTTTTTTAAGAAGTTCTTCGTGTTTTCCTAAAGCTTCAATCTTACCTTCATTTAATATTAAGATACGATCAGCGTCTTTGGCGGTGGCGACGCGGTGAGTGATGATGATAGTCGTATGTTTATTAGCTCTCTTTTTTAAGTTACTTCTAATTTTTAAATCTGTTTCCGTATCGAGAGCGCTTAACGAATCATCAAAAATTAAGATAGGGGCGTTAGTGAGTAAAGTTCTAGCGATAGCAAGTCTTTGTTTTTGTCCACCGGATAAAGTTACACCTTTTTCACCGACGGGGGTGAGGTAACCTTTTTCAAAACCGTGGATCGTTTCATCGATATTAGCGATACTTGTCGCTTCTATCATCTTTTCTTCATTTAAACTTGCGTCAGCGAGACGAAGATTATCTTCGATCGTCTTAGAAAATAAGAAAGGTTCTTGTAAGACGATAGCGACGTTATGTCTTAAATAATCTTTTTGGATGTCATTAATGTCATTTTCGCCAAGATAGATATGGCCAGCATTAACGTCATAAAGTCTAGCAAGGAGCTGCGCTAAAGTGGATTTGCCTGAACCAGTGCGACCCATGATAGCGATCGTTTCGCCAGCTTTGATATCTAAAGATATATCTTTTAAAATTGGTTCATTCTCGTCGTAAGAAAAATAGACGTGATCGAATTTGATCGTTCCATCAATTTTTGGTTTACTTCCACTTAAAGTATCTTCTTTCTTCTCTTTTAAAATTAGGTTCATGCGGTCGACGCTTACGAAAGCACGGGCGAGATTAGATAAAGTGGAAGCGACGTCTCTTACTGGCCACACCATCAAATTGACGAAAGTGAAAGAGATGACGAAAGTTCCAACTGAAACTTCCCCGATGAGAGTAAGATATAAAGAAAAGACCGTCGTGAACGTAATTTGAGAGAACACTAAGATATCGCTCGACGCAAAATATAAAGAAGACATGAGTCGCCAAGAAATAAATTTCTTACGATAATCTTTTAAGTAACGATTAAAATCTTTGATTTCATAATTTTCATTATTGTAAGCTTTCACTAATCTTACCGCGGAGATATTTTCTTCAATTTTAGAAGTTAATAAACCTTCTGAATCATCAGTGGCGCGATATCTTTTTCTAACGATTTTAATGATGAAAAAAGAATAGATAAATAAGATAGGAAGAATAGCGATACTTGTCAAAGCGATGATCCAATTAATTGAAAGTAAAAGCAAGAAAGCGATGACGATTAAAAATAAAGTGTAAGTGATGAGTAAAGTTTCTTGGACAGCGAAGCGTCTTAAGATATTTTCATCTCGAGTGCAAGTTTGAATTAAATCCCCTGATTGAAAAGAACGAATTTTTGAAAAGGGCATCCTTTGGATGTGATCGAATAACATGACGCGCATTTTTTTGGAGATGCCAACGGTGACGGAAGCATTCGTTAACGCTCTAGCGACGTTAATAGAGGCGATCGCTAAACCAACGGTGAAGATGATGATCGAAAATAACCAATAATTATTTTGAAGAAATTCAGGTCCACCTAAGATGCTGACGATCGTTTGTTCAACCACACCAGTTAGCTCGATATTAAAAATATCACCATTTAAACAATCGATGAGAATTTTAGAAAGGAAAGTCGAAAGAAGAGTGAAAAAAACTGAGATGAATTGGAAGATGAAACATAAGGCGTAACGCCCTTTATGTTCTTTTAAAATGTTTCCGACGAATTTCAAATACTCTTTCATTTCCTAAAATTTTAACGTATCTAGTAAATTTTGCAACATTGCAAAAAGGATGTTAATTTGATAAATTAAATAAGAGGCAAAATCATGCACTTAATCAAGAACTCAAAAGCACGTTTATTAGGAATTATCTTCCCTCTCATCTCTGGGGCATTATTACTCGTCGATGGTATCATCTCTTCAATCTATGGGACGGGGGCGAGTATGTTTAGCTACTTTTCTTACGTAGCTGGTATCCTTTTAATTGGTGCAGGTTTATTATTTTATCTAACGAAGAATGAACAATTTGGCATCACTTTAGCATCATGTATCATCGAATTAGTGTTCGTAGGCATTTTTACCTATTTAGCCGTCGTTTGCGGAATATTAGCCTTTACTACTTACGATGCAGTGGCCATTAGTGCTTTCATCATCGTTTCATTAGTGGCTCTTTCTTACCTAGTGATGTTATTCTTCATCTTCTTATTTGGTATCGAAATATTTAATAATATTGCAACGATCGTTTTAACTTTAAGTATTACGACGGCGGTCGCTTACGTCTTCATCATCCTTTTTGGTTATCTTAATTTCATGAGCGGGACAACTTGGACTTACATCCTTAGATACATCGTCTTAGTGGTCATGCCTTTTTCTATCGTCCCAGTCGTTAGAGCGCTTCAAGATGCGGAAGGGGAAGACCGTTACCGTTTTTAATTTTTTAGAAAGAAGTTTAGATGAAAAAAGAAGACATCGAGACAATGAATGAAGAAGCCCTTGATCCTGAAGTCGAGGAAGCTTTAAAAGAAGGGGAAGAGAATCGTAAGAAAAAGCGTGTTTCGCCTATCGCAAAATACACCGCTTACATCATCATCATCTTACTTCTTACGGCAGGTTCGCTTGCCTTAACTTTATATAATAACTTTTTTGACGTCGTCAATGCTTTTACAAGTACGGATTGGCGTTGGATTCTTGTCATCGCCGCGATTGTGTTCTTCCACTTCCTCGTCGATGCCTTCATCATCTTTTGTTACGCAAGATTATATACGAGACGTTATAAATTCCGACAAGCGATGGCGAATAAACTCGTCGGAATGTTTTACGATGGTGTCTTACCAGCTGGAACAGGTGAACAAGTTTTTCAAACGCGTACTCTTTCTAAACAAGGTGTACCTGTCTCTAACGCGGCAAGCATCATGGTCATGTCTTTTATCACTTATCAAATCGTCTTAATTTTATACGGCATCTTATCATTCATCTTTAAATATGACTTAATTAGTTCGATTGGTTCTTTTAATCTTAATGGTGTGCCAATTCCTGTTTGGCCTCTAGCGATTTTTGGTTTCATCATTAACATTTCTTTAATTGGTCTATTGTTCTTAATGTCTTATAACCGTCACATTCATAATTTTATTATGAAACATAGCATTAACCTACTTGCGAAGATGCATCTACTTAAACATCCTGAAAAGACGAGAGAATCTTTAAGAATTCAAGTTGAAAACTTCAAAATTGAATTGAGACGTCTTCAATCTAATATTCCTTTCTTACTTCTAATTATCGTCTGTAGTTTCATCATGATGACGGCAAAATATTGTATTCCTTACTTTGCGGGAATGGCCTTAGATGGATTAAATAATACGAACATCAATTCCTTCTTCGATGCTTGCTTCATGTCTAGTTTCCACCAGATGTGTACTGGCTTTTGGCCTTTACCTGGCACCGCCGGCATTTCAGAAATTTTCTTCTCCGTCATGTTCTATAATGACCTAAATCCAGGCGCAGGTTTTTTTACGACGCAAGCGGTGACGAATGCTTCGCTCATCATCTGGCGTTTTTCAATTTATACTGTCCCATTGCTGTTCGCTGGTCTTTTCACTGCTTTTTACCGTGCGACACCAAGCGAGATGGATACGGACAAAAGTTCCATTCGTCAAACGTATTTGGAATTACAATTACGTACGTTTGAAGAACGTCGTCTATCTTCTAATAAGCAATATGAAACTTCGCAACTTTCAAGGCGGGCCTTACAAGAAAAATTACATTTAAGAAGAAGGAGGACCCCTATAGATAATATCGAAGATGAAGATTCACTCATCATCAATTTCCAAGATGATGCATATTATCTCGATACGAGAAAAGATAAGATTAAAGAAGTGAAGAAAGCTAGTAAGCAAGATAGCTTCACTGAAATCGACATCGATAATAAGTTATAAAGGGGAGAAAAGAATATGCGTATCGTCGTCTTTTCTGACACTTATCCACCAGAAATTAATGGCGTAGCGACGTCAACTTTATACATGAAAAAAACTTTTGAAGAACATGGTCACGAAGTGTTGATTGTGACCACTAATCCTTTCAGCAACGAAATTACTTACGAAAAAGATATCGTACGTATACCTGGTCTCGTGATGAAAAATATGTTCAATTATCGTTTCACTTGGTTCTATCATTCGAAGGTGACGACGTTCATCAAAAAGTTCAAACCTGACGTCTTACACGTCCAATCTGATTTAGGTGTGGGATTTTTTGGTCGCATAATCTCGTATTTATTACATGTGCCCGCAGTTTATACTTACCACACACAATACGAAGATTACACTTACTATTTTAGCGACTTCTTCAAAGGTCACTTTGACCGCTTAGCAAAAAACGCTATTAGGTGGTTCGTTGGAGTCATCGCTGATATGGCGGATGAATTTATTACGCCTTCTAAAAAGATTAAAAATTATCTAAGGGAAATAGGAGTGGAATCTTATATTAATATCATTCCAACCGGCATCGATTTTCATCGTTTCTTACCTCAAAATCAAGATGTTTCCGCATTGAAGAAGAAAAAAGAAGAATTAGGAATTGATGAAGACACGAAGACATTACTGTGTCTTGGCCGCGTCGATAAAGCTAAAAGCGTCGATGTCGTCATCTTAGATTACGCTAAATATCGTAAAGCTCATCCAAAACAAAAGATGAAACTCTTGATCGTCGGTAGCGGTCCACACGAAGAAGAATTGAAAAACATGAGTAAAAATCTTGGCTTAGAAAAAGAAATTTTATTCTTAGGTAAAGTTCCTAATGAAGAAGTAGGTTTCTATTATAATCTAAGCGATATTTACGTCTCGGCTTCGACTTCAGAAACACAAGGCTTAACTTATCTTGAAGCTATGGCCGCACGCCGCATCGTCTTAGCGAGATATGATGATAATTTGTATAATTTAATTGAAAGTGGGAAGAATGGTTTCTTCTTCTACGATGAAGATGACTTCGTCAAGAAGTTAGAGTTGATTTTATCTTTAAAAGAAGAAGAGTTAGAAAAGATAAAAGATGATGCCTTTAAGAAGATGGACGAATATTCGATAGAAAAATTTTACGAAAGGATTAAGAAGGTGTATGCAAGAGCCATCAAAAAGAATTGGTAATTTAGAAATCGTTGCGATTAAGCGACAAAAAGCCAATAATATCGTCTATTTAAGCGACGGAAATAATTTTCCTTGCGACTTTGAAACTACTTTGAATAATCGTCTTTACGTTTCTAAAACACTAACTACTGCGGAAGTGAAAAAAATCTTAGATGAAACTAAACAATATCAAACCCTAAAAAAATATATTAAGTATTTAAATAAATATAAAGTTTCAAGAAGTTTCTTCAAAGAACGCCTCGCTAAAAAAGAAGGATTAGACGAAGAACAAATTAAAAAGATCATGTATGAACTCGATAATAAGAGGCATCTATTCGATGATAGAACGTTAAGAGAAGAATATTTAGCGTATTATTTATCGAAAGGCTATTCTTACAAAGAATGCGAGAAGAAACTCGCTGATAAACGTATCTATTTTCACGTCGATAATTTTCCTTTCGACGAAAAGATTGAAAGAGAAAATTTGAAGAGACAAATTCGCTTAATAAAACCAAAATATGATAAATATGGTCCGCTTGGAAAATATAAATTACGTAAAGCTTTATATAACTACGGTTTTAAGATTAGTTTGATCGATGAAGAACTCGCTCACGTTAAATTCGCTGAAGAAGTCGATATGGATCAGGCGCGTCTTGATGCGATGAAACAAAAAATGAAAGCGAAAGAAGATAAACAAAAGTTTTATCGCGGGATGGAACGCATAGGCTATAGGCAAAGAACGATTTTCATGCTGATGGAGGAATATTTCAAATGATTAAAGATTTCGAATCAAATGAAGAAATTTATGGTGAAAAATTTCTTGTGACGAACGTCGTCCGCGGCGTCAATAGTAGCGGCTCACCATATCTTTCGATTACTTTACAAGATAAAAGTGGTTCCATCGAAGCGAAGAAATGGGAAATTGAACCTGGTGATTATCAAGTTATTGACGTCGGTAAAGTCGTGCGCGTGGATGGGGTAACTTATCTATATCGTGATCAGATGCAATTGAAGGTCTACAAGGTGATGAACGTCTTACCTGATGATTATCACCTCGAAGATTATATTCCTCGCCCTAATTACGATTTTAAGGCCTTAGAAAAGGAACTAGACGATTCTATTGCCCTTATCAAAGATAAGGATTATCATCTCGTCGTAAAAACTTTACTAGATGAATATCGCGATAAATTTATTAGCTTTCCGGCAGCGACGAAAAATCATCATGAATTCGCTGGTGGCTTACTCGTCCATAGCGTCCATATGGTTCGTTTAGCGAAGGCGCTTTTAAATCTTTATCCTTCTTTAGACTCGGATATTTTATTAAGTGGGACGATCTTACACGATTTAGGTAAAGTCATCGAATTATCAGGTCCCATCATCGCTAAATACACGAACGAAGGACGTCTCATCGGTCACATTAGCATCGCGCATGCGCTCATATCTAATAAATGTAAAGAATTAGGTGTCGATGATGAAGTGCGTCTCGTCTTAGAACATCTAATTCTTACTCATCACGGCAAAAAAGAATATGGTTCACCCGTCGAACCGATGATAAAAGAAGCTTTAGCCCTCAATATGATCGATGATATGGACGCTAAACTTGAGATGGTTGAAAAAGCCCTCCACGACGTGAAGGGCGGGGAATGGTCGCAACGTGTTTTAGCGTTCGATGATCGTTCTTTCTATCAACCGAAGAAATCGAACAAATAACAATTTTATAAATTATCTTTAATTACTTTCACGATTGCAGGTAAGTTTTTATCGTCTAAATTTTCCTTCATATCGATTTGGTAACGTTCACCGGTAAGATAACGCGGAATGACGTGCACGTGGAAGTGCATGACACTTTGTCCAGCGGGTTCGTAACAATTCGTAAGAATGTTGATACCGACTGCGCCTAAACCATTCATATCGGCTTGGCCAATCTTTTGTGCGACATCGTAAACTTTGTGCATGATGTCTTTAGGAGTGGTTAAGAAGTTATCGTGATGAACCTTAGGAATCACTAAGGCGTGTCCCATCGATTTAGGATTAGTGTCAAGAAACGCTAGGACTTGATCATCTTCATAAATTTTATAAGCTTTGATTTTATCTTGGGCAATTTGACAAAAGATACAGTTCGCATCGTATTTAGCCATGAATATCATCTCCTTTATATTTGTTAATATAATTATACTATTAAAATAAAGAAAAGAGGCTAGTTTTTTCTAGCCTCCTAATTTTCTTTAATGAAGCGATGAATTAATCTTCTTCGAATAAATCTGGGAAGGTTTCGACGAAGTAATTGTAGAGGTCTTCATCGTAATATTGTAAGTCCATATTTTCGAAGTAGAAGAGGATAGCTTGATCATCATAACTTCCGCCTTCCGCCATCGTTTCAGCGATGTTTCTCGCTACTTCTTCCATGTATTCACCATGGTCTTGGTGGATATTGGTGTAATTATTTTGGGAATTACGATTGAGTTTAGAAGATGAGACAGCTTCTTCAATTTGGATGATGTAATAAGTCTTAGAATCATTGTCGTAAAGTAAGAAGTCGACATCTTCGCTACCACTTTGTGTCGTTTGTGGTAATAAATAATAATAACCATCAATCTTACGGACGAAGTTAGAAGTGACGCGGTCAGCTTCTGCTACTGAAGCATCTTTTTCATCGGTAATATCATCGATGGCGTTAGCGACACCGATATTGAATAATCTAGTTCTAATCCAAGAAGGTAAAGTGGATAAACCACCGTTTTGGATGAACCAACCATCAGTCGTATAATCGGTCGTACGCATCGTTCTCGTCTTAAGTTCGAGACCTTTTTCGATCGTATAAGAATAAGAATTAGTGAAATCAGATTCGACTGTTTGATCGTTTCTTTGCGGATCATCTTCGTAGATTAAATCGTAATCGTCTAAGATGTTACCGTATTGCGTACCACTGTAATAGGAGATGGAACCATGTTCAGCGCGGGTCGTCTTATTTTGGAACGAACCAGCACCGAGAGAAAGGTTTAATAGTTCAGTTTCATTGCCTTTTTTAAGATAATCATCTGCATAACCCCTCCAAGCATTCGCAAGTATTTCCAAATTAGCGGTTTCAGCTGTAGCGTCTTCCGCTAAGATGTTTTGTTCGATGAAATTTAGCATTAAATAAGGAGCAGCATTTGCAAACTCATCGTTAGAAGTAATTGCGATGTAATTGACTTTACGGGCGTAACTTCTCCCTAAGGATGAATAGTTTTCATCGAAGAGATATTGTTCCGCTAACAAATCGATGTAGATGTTGGGGATGATGACACGACGAGTGTAATCTTCATAATAATCGATATGAATTCCCCAAGTTTCGATCGTTTCGTAAGTCTTGCTTGGAGTGATTAATACATCTTCATAGAAAGTAGTAGGGAAAGCTTCAGTTTCAGGATCTACTACTTCATAAAGCTCGCTACGGATGAAGTTAGCGAATTTTTCTTCGCTAAACAAGGAATCATCACTATAATCACCACCGATGATGAGGCCATAATACGCATCGAGAATACGGTCTTGAACTTCAGCCACTAATTGTTCTAAACGCCAGAAAGAATATTCATTCTTTTCAGTTTCGCTTAAAGTTTCTTCGATATCTTCGGTGTAATAAGCATGCGTATTTTTTAAGTTAGTGAAGGCTTCGCTACTTGCGCCGCTACTATAAGCTGCTTCAAGTTCTTCGGCGGTGCCAAAGATCGATTCAGCAAGACTAACTTTTAAAGTTTCAAGAACTTGTTCGTTGGTCGTACCAGCATCATCGAGAGCATCGTAGACGACGCTTGCGATGTTGTTTACAACATCAACTTTTGTGCCATCAGGATTATTTAAGATAGGATCATCGTAATCGCCTGGGTGGGCTCTTACTTCAGAACAGCCAGTTAAGACGACACCTGCTAAAGCAGCGATGACAAATAATTTCTTATTGCGCATAGTAACAAATACCTCCTTCAGCAAAGGCTGGTGAGTTAGGATCTTCTTGGAATTTAACGGCGCATGTTTCAGAAATTAATCTGACTGGTTCGCCATCATCGTTCACGCCACGAAGTTGTTGTTGAATCTTGAGTAAGTCGATGTAAGCATCCCAAGAATCTTCGAACGTTTCATTGCGATTGAACGTTTCATCTAATTTACGCGTTTCGAGATATTCATCGATCTTAGTGGCTAAGGTTTCATCGTGGATGACGACGTTTTGTTCTTCGAAGAGTGACCAATACATGTCATCGGTGATGTAAGGATTATAAGCCATGATAGCATCTCTAACTTGCGTAGCACGAGTGTTATAAGTCGTGTTATTACCACGGATGAAGTTGACGTATGTCGCCTTATCTTGACCATCAGCGGTGGTAGGATAAGCTTCTTCACCTGGAATAGCGGTCGTGTAATATTCTTGTAAGGTGACGTCATTGACGACTTCGTCTAAGTAATTACGTTGGACGACCATGAAGTGGACGCCTTCATAACCGCTTCCAGCGCGGACCGCTAAGATGACGTTACCTTGTTCATCACATAAGGCATATTGATTATCTAAAGCAGCGACTTGTTGGAAACGACCTTTTGAATTATTGACGTAATTCATATTTAATGTACCAGTGAAGTCTTCACGGGAAGCTAGACGACCACTAGCGTCGACGTCAGGGACACTTACATCATTTGGAGTGATGATAGAAACATTATGTTTATTGAAATATTTATTGAAGAGGATGTTTCGAGGATAGTATAAAGAAACGCCATTGTTGACTGGAGCGCCGCTGTTGGAAGTTTCGACATTAGCGACTTGACCTAGTTTAAGAATTTCGCCATATGGAATAGTACCTATATTATTTAATCCCATATCTGTGAATTCAGTAGCAATTTCATCATTTGGATACATCTCATCTAAACCTAAGGCTGTTTCGAGCGTTTGGCTACGTGTCGCATCGTTTTGATAGAGTAAATCGTAGGTATAAATACCTAATTTGAATTCGTTGACGAACGATGTCGAACGGCCCATGATACCAACATCACCATAATTGTTACGGCTAGAAGTATCGCCACTTGAATCATCGCTATAACGATAAGCGATCGTACCGAATGATTCGTTGCCGCTCGCTAAAGCGGAGACGACGTTCGATAATTTTGCCGCTTCAGAAGATGTAATTTCTTGTGAAGTGAATGGTGAAGTGGAGATGGATAAACCTTCTGGGATGGAAGCGGTGACGTTCACTAAGATGTGACGGATGTGATAAGGCACTTCCGTATCGAAGTAACCATCTTCGGCGACGAGTAGTTCTGATAATTTTTCAGTGGAGAACCATTCATCTTCAAGAGCGCTTGTCATCTCTTGATAAGTGTAAAGGTCGAACAATTCTTCTTCATCTTCACAGTTGTTGGAATCTAAGATGCTTTCGAATTCTTCATCATAAGATGTACCATTTGCCTCTGCGTTACTTTGCGCTTGTTCTTTTGAACCTTCGACACGGTTACGTGCTAAAGATTCACAATGCGCTTTCGTATCCGCATATTCTTCTTTGTTCATCTCGTTACGAACTACGACTTCGACTAAGGCGTTGTAAAATCTTTCGACACCATTTTTTTCGACTTTGTAGTTAGCATAAATTTCATCGGTCGGGATATTGACAGTGTTACCATTTGGATCAGTAAAAGAAACGATGTTTTCATCGTTAGGAGTTACTGCGGGAGAACACGCTGATACCGCGACGAGTGGTAAGAGTGTAAAAGCGAGGCCGAAACTAAGCTTGCTTTTTTTCATATACTATTATTCCTCCTTCGTATGTATAGCGTATTTTATTTTATACATCTTATTTGTAAATATCAAATAGATTTTTACTCCTTATTTATAAATAACGCCCGAACACTATTTAATTACTTTTTTATCGTCTGAGTGGTAAAATCATTAGCGATTATATAAAATATAAATCACGCGAGGTGAGAAATATGCATACATTAACGATTAAAAACCTGCACGTATCAATCGATGGAAAGGCCATCTTAAAAGGAATTGACCTCACCTTAAATCAAGGCGAGACTATCGCTTTATTCGGCCCGAATGGCCACGGTAAATCAACCTTATTAATGACGATCATGGGTCATCCTCGTTACCACGTGGATGAAGGTGAAATATTACTCGACGGAAAAGATATTTTAAAACTTAGTCCATCGGAAAGATCGAGACTAGGACTATTCTTAGCCATGCAATTACCGGTGGAAGTACCAGGCGTTCCAACGGCGGATTTTTTAAGATCCGCTATCAACGCGAGAAGAGAAAAGCCAATTTCGTTATCGGAATTTTATAAACTACTTAATAACGCAACGAAAGAAGTTAACTTTCCTTTCGATATGGTCAATCGTTCACTTAACGAAGGTTTTAGCGGTGGTGAAAAGAAGAAAAATGAAATTATGCAAATGCGCATTTTAAATCCGCTTTTTGCTTTGGTAGATGAAATCGATAGTGGTCTAGATGTCGATGCAATAAATTACGTCGCAAAAGCTTTAAAAGAAGAACAAAATGCTGGTAAAGGCATTTTAATCATCTCGCATTATGCAAGGCTATATGAAATCGTGAAACCTAGCAGCGTCGTCATCATCGTCGATGGTAGAATCGTCTTCGAAGGTGATAGTAGTTACGTCGAAAAAATCGACGTCGAAGGTTACGAATGGTTAGAAGAAGAATATGGTATTTCTTTAAAGAAAGGTGAAGACGCTAAACCGAAAGTCATTTCCCTAGGTAGCTGCGCTGTTAAGAAAAATCGAGCGAAAGAGAAAAATGAAAGTAAGTAAAAAAAATTTAACTTTGCATAAAGATGAAGAAAAGACTTTAACTTTGGTTAGTCCTTTGAATTTTTCTACGCTGCAATTTAGTTTAAATGAAAATTCTTCTCTTCGTCTCATCATCTTCCTTAACGGCGAAGTAAAAGATTTATCTTTTATTGGTAAATTAAAAAAAGAAGCCAAGATGCACGTCACCATCTTTGATTTAAGTGATGGCTTATTAAATTTAAATGCAAATATTGAATTAGTAGGTGAAAACTCATCTTTAGATTGGACTTTAGCGAGTGTCGCTAAAGAAAATGATGATAAAAATATCGATGTTTCCTTCCATCATCTAGTCGAACGTAGTAGAGCGTCGATGCATAATCTTGGTGTCGCCCTTCAAGGCGGAAAGTTAAGATTTGCTGGCGTTGGAAAAATTTATGAAAAAGCCTATAAGGCAAGCGTCTCACAAGTGGCTAAAATTATCGTTTATGATGATGATTCTTACGGTAGGGCTGATCCTATCTTATCGATCGACTGCGATGATGTCATCGCCATGCATTCTGCAAGCGTCGGTTCAGTTGATGAAAATGCGATGTTTTATTTAGCTTCGCGTGGAGTGGATGAAGATGAAGCAAAGCTTCTTTTAACTTTAGCGCATCTACAGATGGCTATAAATGAAATCGAAGATCAAAAGATAAAAGAAGATATATTATCTTCCTTGAGGAAAATTTTATGAAGAAGATGGATATCGATGAAATTAGAGCAAATTTTCCTATGTTGAATGAAGATAAGCGTATGCAAGGTAAACCTCTTATCTTTTTAGATAATGCTTCCACAACTTTTAAACCTTATCAAGTTTTTGAAGCAGTGAAAGATTACTATTTTAATAAGACTTCTAATTCGCATCGAGGCGATTATGATCTTTGCTTTGAAATGGATAAATACGTCTATGGTGTTAGAGAAAAAGTTGCAAAATTTATCCACGCTAAAATGCCTGAAGAAATCGTCTTCACCGCTGGCGCATCTATGTCCATCAACATCATTGCCTATGGTTTATTAAAATATGTTGAAGAAGGCGATGAGATAATTATCGATGAAGCAGAGCATGCCTCTAACGTCTTACCGTGGTTTAAAATTGCCGAAATTAAAAAAGCTAAAATCGTCTACATTCCATTGACTGAAGAAGGTCGTATCACCGCGAATAATTTAAGAAAAGTTATTACCAATAAAACTAAAATCGTTAGCGTCGCACATGTCACTAACGTCTTAGGGTTTAAGAGCGAAGTAAAAGAAATGGCCCGTATTTGCCACGAATTTAACGCTTATTTTGTTTTAGACGGGGCTCAATCTGTCCCACATATGAAAACTGATGTGCAAGATATCGATTGTGATTTCTTAGCTTTCAGTGCGCATAAGATGTATGGCCCAACTGGCTTAGGTGTCATCTATGGTAAAAAAGCTTTATTAGATAAGATGGAACCGCTTCTTTCTGGTGGGGGCATGAATGCGAAGTTCTTAGCGTGCGGCGATGTACGTTATCTTAGCGCACCAGAAAGATTAGAAGCTGGAACGTTAAATCTTGAAGGCATCTTCGGTTTAGGGGCAGCGATCGATTTCATCAATGATTATGGTATTGATAACATTGAAAAAAGAGAAAGTGAACTACGCGCTTACGCTATCGAAAAACTTAAAAAAGTTAAAAATATTATCATTTATAATGAACACGCTGAAGGTGCTATCATCACTATCAACATCAAAGATGTTTTTGCCCAAGATTTATCGACTTATCTCAATTCAAAAGGTATTGCGACAAGAAGTGGTCAACACTGCGCTAAAATATTGATCGATCATCTTCATTCACTAGCGACGGTGCGCATCTCTTTAGCGTTTTATAATACATTTGAAGAAATTGATGCTCTTTGTGAAGCATTAGATGGAAGTGAGGGATTCTTAGATGCCTATTTTTCTTGATGAACATATGATGAGATCTATTATTATGGATCACTTTTCTAATCCTAGACACCGTCACGTGCCTAATGATTTATCAAGTTACATTCAAATTCATAAGGATTCAGAAAATTGTATCGATGATATTACCCTTTACGTCGAAATTAAAGACGGGGTTGTCACTGACGCATTATTTGATGGTGTAGCGTGTACGATCACCGCGAGTTCGACTGATATTATGTGCGATTTAGTGATCGGTAAAACGATCGAAGAAGCCAAAAAGATTTTAGAATCATATTTTAATATGATTTTTGAAAAACCTTTCGATAGCGATATTTTAGATGAGGCTAACGCCTTTAAAAATACGCATAAACAAGCCGCTCGTATCAAATGTGCGACGATTGGTTGGAACGCTTTAAAGGAGGCCATTAGTGTCGATGGCAAATGATCTTAAAAATAAAAATGAAGAAACTTACGCTTACGGTTTTAAAGACGAAGTAAAACCAGTTACTTCTACTGGTGTAGGATTAAATGAAGAGGTAGTGAGAACTATTTCTAAATTGAAAGGTGAGCCTGATTGGATGCTCGAATATCGTCTTAAATCTTATCGTGCGTTCAAAGCGATGCCTTTACCAAAATTTGGTCCTGATCTTTCGAATTTAGATTTTGATTCTTACACTTATTTTATTAGAACAGCCGAAAAAGAAGGTCATAGTTGGGAAGAAGTACCGGAGACGATCAAACATACTTTCGATCGATTAGGTATTCCTGAAGCTGAACAAAAATTTCTCGCTGGTGTAAGCGCTCAATACGAATCGGAAGTAGTCTATCATAATATGCTTACGGAAATTGATGAGAAAGGAGTCATTTTTTTATCGACTGATCAAGCTTTAAAAGTCTGTCCAGAACTAGTGAAAAAGTATTTTGGCACCATCGTGCCCTATAGCGATAATAAATTTGCTGCTTTAAATGGGGCGGTTTGGTCTGGTGGCTCATTTATTTACGTACCAAAAGGTGTCAAATTAGAAAAGCCCCTTCAGTCCTATTTCCGTATCAATCAAGAGAAGATGGGTCAATTTGAAAGGACGCTTATCATCGTCGATGAAGGTGCGGATGTCCACTATGTGGAAGGCTGTACTGCTCCGATTTATTCCAAAGAAAGTTTACATGCGGCGGTCGTAGAAATTTTCGTTCATAAAAACGCTAGATGTCGATATTCAACTGTTCAAAATTGGTCGAAAAATATCGTCAACTTAGTAACTAAAAGAGCTGTATGTTACGAAAATGCTTTGATGGAGTGGATCGATGGTAATATCGGAAGTAGCGTCAACATGAAATATCCTGCTTGCGTCTTAAGAGGCGAAGGGGCGAAAGGCACTTGCATTTCTGTAGCGGTAGCGAGTAAAGATCAATATCAAGATGCTGGAGCGCGTATGATTCATGAAGCTCCTCGCACTTCTTCGACGATTATTTCTAAAACTATCGTTAAAAATGGTGGGACTTCAAATTATCGTGGAACGGTAAGGATTAAAGAAGGCGCTCATCATTCGAAAGTAAGCGTTAAATGCGATACTTTAATTCTCGATGATATCTCTAAATCTGATACTTTACCAAAAAATGAGATGGCTAATGCGACAAGTTATATTGAACATGAAGCGACAGTCTCAAAAATTAATGAAGAACAATTATTTTATTTGATGTCACGTGGTATAGATGAAGAACAAGCGAAAGAAATGATCGTCATGGGCTTTATCGAACCATTTTCAAAAGAACTTCCTATGGAATACGCTGTCGAATTAAATCAATTGATCAAACTCGACATGGAAGGTAGTGTCGGCTAATGGATAATCGTTTTGATGTCATCGTCGTCGGTGGCGGTCATGCTGGTATCGAAGCTAGTCTTGCTCCTGCGCGTATGGGACTAAAAACTTTACTTATATCTTTAAATTTTAACAACATCGCTAATATGCCTTGCAATCCTTCCATCGGTGGTTCGGCTAAAGGTATCGTCGTAAGAGAAATTGATGCTCTTGGAGGCGAGATGGCTAAAAGCGCGGACGATCGTTACATGCAAATGAAGATGCTTAACCGCGGTAAAGGGCCTGGGGTATGGGCGCTTCGTTCACAAAATGATCGAGCGTTATATCGAAAAATCATGCAAGATAAGATACTGAAGCAAGAAAATCTTACTTATCTAGATGGAGCGGTTACTTCTTTAATTTACGAAGATAAAAAAGTTTTAGGTGTCGTTTTAAAAGATGGACAAGTTTTTTATTCGAAAGCTACCATCTTAGCGTTAGGTACATATGCGAATGCAGAAATACTTGTCGGATTAAAACGTCATGAAGGTGGGCCAGACGGAGAGAAGAGCGTCAAAGAAATTTCTCAATGTTTAAAAGAGATGGGTTTAGAAATCATTCGTTTAAAGACTGGCACACCTCCACGTGTCAAAAGAGAATCTATCGACTTTAGCAAAGCTAAAATTGAATTAGGGACGGATGAACCATTAGCGTTTTCTTACGAGACAAATAAGTTCATTCCTCTTGATGAACAATATCCTTGTTATCTAATTTATACGACGAAAGAAACACATGATATTATTAATTCTCATCTAAATGAGACTGCTTTATATAGCGGGAATGTTAAAGGCATTGGTCCAAGATATTGTCCTTCAATTGAAGCTAAAGTCGTCCAATTTCCAAGTCATGAAAGACACCAATTATTCTTAGAACCTGAAGGTCATGATTTAAATTCTATCTATTTACAAGGATTCGCAACTTCGATGTGCGAAGAAGTGCAAGTGGATATGGTTCATTCTTTACCAGGCTTAGAAAAGGCTGAAATTTTAAAATATGCTTATGCGATTGAATATGACGCACTTTCACCTCTTGAATTAACTAAGACTTTAGAAACAAAAAAATATGAAGGCTTATATATCGCTGGTCAAATTGCTGGAACGTCAGGCTATGAAGAAGCAGCGGGATTAGGACTTATGGCTGGCATTAATGCTGCTTTAAAAATTAAAAATGAAGAACCTTTTATTTTAAGAAGAGATGAATCTTACATTGGTGTCATGATCGATGATTTAGTCACTAAAGGGATTAGCGAACCTTATCGACTTTTATCAAGCAGGGCAGAGTATCGCCTCTTATTAAGACACGATAACGCGGACACTAGGCTTAGCGAACATGGTCATAAATTTGGTCTAATTAGTGAAGAAAGATATAAAATCTTTAAGGAAGAAGAAAATAAGATTCAAAAAGGTTACGATATTTTAGCTAAATTACATTTTGGACCAAAAGATAGTTGGTTAAATAGTTATTTAATATCACTAAATTATGAACCGTTAACGCATGGCGTGAATGCGCTAGAACTCATAAGAAGAAAAGATGTTTCACTTATAAAAATTATCGAAAATAATGATGAATTAAAAGCTTTAAATTTCCTTCCAATTTCCATCGTTAAACTTGAAGTGAAAATTAAATATGAAGGTTACATTAAAAAACAAGAACATGATGCGATTAAATTAAAGAAATTAGAAAGCGTTACTTTACCTAGCGATTTAGATTATAAAAATATCGATGGTTTAGCCTTAGAAGCAAGAGAAAAGCTTGCTAAAGTTAGACCGATTAGCCTTGCCCAAGCTTCAAGAATTTCTGGTATCAATCCAAGTGACATTAATAGGCTTTTGATCTATTTGAAGAAGAGAGGAAATAATTGATGGATTTTAAAATATTGAAAGATATATTTCCAAATCTCAATAAGGAACAAGAAGAAGCATTTTTTAATTTCTATAAACTTTTAATTAGCGAAAACGAAAAATATAATTTGACCGCTATTACGAATGAAGAAGATGTTTTAATTAAACACTTTTATGATTCACTTTATCCATTTAAAGATATGGATTTGAACGGAAAAAATGTCTTAGATGTCGGTTCTGGGGGTGGATTTCCTCTCATCCCATTAGCGATCATTTATCCTTATATGCAAGGGGTAGCAATCGATTCTAATCATAAAAAAATTCATTTTATTAATTTGGTGTGCGAAGCTTTAAATCTTAAAAATATTAAAACTTATTTAGGTAGGGCTGAAACTCTTGCTCATAGTGAACTTAGAGAAAGTTTTGATCTAGTGACCGCAAGAGCGTTTGCCCCAACGAATATCGAACTTGAAATTCTTGCTCCTTTCGTCAAAGTTAATGGTTTATTAATGACTTTAAAATCTAAGGCTAGTGAATCGCAAATTAAAGATGAAAATAGAATTTCAAAACTACTAAATTTAAAAGTGGATAACGTCTTAAATTTTGCTTTACCAAATATGGCAGGTGAAAGGCGTATTGTATCTTATTTAAAGATGCGTGAAAACGCAAAAAAATATCCGCGCGATTTTTCCATCATTAAATCTAAACCTTTATAATTGATTTCACAATTTTTTTGCTATAATTAAATTATGGGAAGAATTATTGCGATCGCTAATCAAAAAGGTGGCGTCGGTAAGACGACGACAGCAATAAATTTAAGCGCATCTTTTGCTTACCTTGGAAAAAACGTCCTTTTAATCGATATGGATCCACAAGGCAATTCTTCACGTGGCGTCGGCATCGATATTACTTTATTAAATCGTTCGATTTTCGACTGCTTAGCGTTCGATTACGATATTAATAAAGTTATTAAAAAGACGACGATGAAAGGTTTAGATTTATTACCAGCCAATATTAAATTGACAAGTTTAGATGTCCATTTACAAAGTAACGCTAAAAATCTTAATCCTTATTTCTTACTTAAAGAAAATTTGAAGAAAATTAAGAAAAATTATGATTATATGTTCATCGATTGTCCGCCTTCCTTAGGACTTTTATCGATTAATGCCTTAGTGGCGGCTTCGACTTGCATCATTCCCGTCCAATGTGAATATTTTGCTTTAGAAGCAGTGGCTCAAGTATTAGCGAGCATCTCCAATATTCAAACTCAATATAATCACGATTTATCGATCGAAGGGTTTTTACTGACAATGTACGATGCAAGAATTCGTCTAGCGACGGAAGTATCGACGCAGATAAGAGGTCTTTTTAAAGAAAAGACTTTCCTCACTCACATTCCTCGTAACGTCACTTTACCAGAGGCGAGTGCGAGGGGTATTCCATCTATCATCTATCGACCAACTTCTTTAGGGTCGACATCATATTTAAATCTAGCAAAGGAGATATTAGATTATGAGCAACAACAAAATCATTAACCAAGACTTGAAAGAATTAGTGAAGAAATTCGCTAAGAGCGATGTCATTCGCGAGATGGAAAAAGAATATAAATCTAATTCTGTCAAAGAGATTGAATCGAAACTCATCGACGATAATTTGTTCTTAAAAAAAGCAAAACTTTCCGATACTTTGCTTAAAAGTATTGGTGAATCTTTAAAGAAGAATGGTTTTAGAACACCACTCATCGTAAGAAGTAAGAAAGATCACTATGAAATCGTCTTAGGAAGAAAAAGATTACTTGCCGCGAAGTTAGCAAAAATTAGTCCAATTCCCTGCATTGTTTTAGATGTAAGCGACGAAGATTTATTATTCACTTTACTAAGTGATATCAACGATCACAAAGAAAGAAATATCGTCGAGATGGCGTTAGTGTTAGAAAAGATTATTAAAGATTATAATTATTCACAAAATAGCGTCGCTACTCTCATCCATATTTCTCGTCCACAAGTGACTAATATCGTAAGACTTTTAACTTTACCAGATAGCGTTCTTTCCGATTTAAGTACTGGTAAGTTGACCTACGGTCACGCCAAAGCTTTAGTGGCTTTACCAGAAGATGTCATGCAAGATTTACTTAAACGTATCTACTCTGATAATTTAAGTGTGCACGATATCGAAAAATTAGTCTACGCCTATAAACATGACGTTAACGACGATAAATTTAAAAAGAAAATTGATTCGAAATATCACTGCGATTCATCTTATTCCAAATTGCAAGTGACATTTAAATTTGAAAGTGAAAATGAAAGAGATAAGTTCTTAGCGGAACTTCTCCAAAACAAATCTAAAAAGAGGGCTCCTAGACCTAGGAAACCCTCCGTTAAGTAGATTAGAAATTTAGACTTATTTAATTTCGATAAATTTTTTCTCAGGTGCTTTTTCAACTTCTTTAGGAAGTTTGATCGTAAGGATACCATCATTTAATGAAGCATCGATTTTGTTATCTTCCATCTCACCGATGTAGAAGCTACGTGAATAGGAACCGAAATATCTTTCTTTACGCACGTATTTGTGATGAGATTTTTCATCATTTTCATCGCTCTTCGTGCAAGAGACGGTAAGATAGCCATCTTCGTAGCTCATCTTAATATTTTCTTTCTTGACGCCTGGAACTTCCATCTTCAAAGTGTAATGATCATTATCTTCTAAGATATCGGTCTTAAGCATTTCACCCACTCTTCTAGTCGTGGTAGAGAAGAAGTCGTCGAAAATATTATCGAACGGGAATAAGTCTTCATCATAGTGATGTCTAAGTTGAGTTTCATATTTTGCCATATTGGTGTACCTCCATTATTTTTAGCACTCACATCTTTCAAGTGCTAACTATATTATAGGACTATTTTTAGCACTGTCAATAGGTAAGTGCTAATTTTTTATAAAAAAATAATTCACCAGTGTGAATTAATAAAAATGATATTAATTTTTTAAAAAATATTTTAATTAAGCGACGTGTTTATCGATAGATTCAAAATTAGGTCTAATATCTTCAAAACCTAATAAAGTGATGACGTCATGTAAGGCCATGATGGCTTTATTAGTGATTTCATCGTTAAGTTCTTTATCGTAAGTATCTTGCACAGCCAAAAGATAAATATAACTTTTCGTAATATCAATTAAAGTTAACATGAGTGCATCGTCTGGTTTATTTTTTAAGACACATTTTTCGATGTATTTTAAAACGTCGACGGGATCATGTTTCGTCAAAAGTCTACGTAATTGTGATTTCGTTAAATATTCGTTTTCCATATGGTTATATCATACTCAACTCCTTGAAAAATTAAATAATTTTTTCTAAAGAAGAAAAATATTAGGTTATATGTTAACAATACACTGATGAAGTTATATAATAAAGAAACTTCAGGGCAGGATGTAATTTCCGACCGGCGGTATACCCCGCGAGCTCTAGTTGAGCATGAACTTGTGCAATTCAAGTGGCGATTGTTAAAGTCAAGATGGAAGAAGTGCATTTTCTCTTCTTTTCCTAGCCCTGGCTAGGAGTTTTTTATGTCAAGGACACACAAGATTATTCTCTTCATGACAAGGTCCGCTATCTTCGGGGCGATAGCGACTATTCTTTACGTCGTCCCCGGCTTACAATTTAAGGTACCATTCGCTCCTTCATTTTTAGAAATTCACCTCGATGAAATTCCTAATTTTGTCGCTGGATTTGCTTATGGCCCCTTAGTGGCGCTCACCTCAATTTTTATTAAGACGATCATCAAATTACCGATGACTTCGACGATGTGCGTCGGGGAATTGACGGACTTATTTCTTTCTATCGTCTTCATCATTCCGGCTGTCATCATCTATAAATATCGTCGTAAATTTAAATGGGCTTTATTAGGTTTACTCGTCGGAACAATCTTACAATTATTCTTTGCACTAATCGTCAATATTTATATTTCCGTTCCATTCTATGCTTATCTATTTGGATTAGATTTATCGATGATTCAAGAAACTTTCCCATACGTCACTAACCTCGACTGGTCATATGGTTTTTATATCGCTTTACCGTTTAATGCATTAAAAGATGCGATCGTCGTCGTAGCGACTTTACTCATCTATAAAATTATGCGTCGAACAATCGAAAAGATTGCTAATGCTTACCATCAAGCTAAACTTAAAAAAGCGGAAGAAAAGAAAAATAAAGAAGTGGTCGTAGAGACGATAAATCAAGAAGAAGAGCAAGAAAAAAAGAGATAATGCTCTTTTCTTTTTAATCGTTATGATGTAAGAAATTATTCTTCTTCGATAGCACCAACTGGGCATTGGGCGACGACATCAGCGATTGAGCCTTCATCTTCGGCTGGAACTTCGTTTGCTTTGGCTTTACCATCATCGTCAAATTCGAACACTGATGGAAGTAAACCTGTACAAAGACCGCATCCGATGCAGACATCCTTATTCACATTGACTTTCTTTGCCATTGTTTGCGTCCTCCTAGACGCTTTGATTATAAATTATCTATCGGCTTTGTCAAGATGGGAATAAAGTAACACTCGCACTTTAAAAGAAGCTTAATTTTTATTAGAATATAAAATTAGGTAATGAGTTTATGACGAAAAAGACGAGAACTGACTTATTTAAGCAAAGAAGAAAATCGATCGAAGCGATGGATGATGACGATTTCGATACGATTACGACTTTTTCATCGTCGAAGATGGAAGTTGATCCTAGTAAGAAACAAGAAATTGATCAACTGATGTCTCATCCTAATCTTGGTTTACATTACGAAGAATTAAATGATGATGGAAAAAAAGACGGTGACTATAAACCATCGACTTTTTCTTACATTCGCATGAATAAAAAAATTAGAATTTATTATGCGATCATTTCTGTTCTTTCTTTAGCTATCATCGCTTTAATTATCGCCTACGGTATCATCTTATTTTAAAAGGAGTTAATTATGTCTTACATCAGCGTTGCAATCGATGGACCAGCCGCAGCCGGCAAATCCACTGTGGCTAAGAAAGTCGCAGAAATATTAGGCTATACTTATATCGATACGGGAGCGATGTATCGCGCCTACACTCTTCATACGATTTTAAGAGGAGTGGATCCAAAAGATGAAGAAAAAAGCGTAGCTTTAATTCCTGAAGTTCACATCACCTTAACTCCTGATAATAAAGTATTTTTAAATGATGAAGATGTCACTTTTAGAATTAGACAACCTGACATTAACGCGAATGTTTCTTACATCGCTTCTTATAAAGACATTCGTCTTGCCTTAGTGGAACAACAACGTGCCTTAGCGAAAACTTCTAACGTCGTCATGGATGGTAGAGATATTGGCACTTACGTCTTACCAGATGCGAAAGTAAAAATCTTTCAAATTGCTTCAGTTGAAACTAGAGCCATTAGAAGATACGAAGAAAATATGCAAAAAGGTATTCCTTGTACTTTAGAAGAAATCGAACAAGATGTAAGAAAAAGAGATTACATCGATTCACATCGTGAATTCGCTCCACTTAAAGCGGCGAGCGATTCAGTTTTGATCGATACTTCTTTTATGAGCGTGGATGAAGTTGTAAACGAAGTTTTAAAAATTATTAAAACGAAGACGGGAGAACAAAATGGCTAAAGGCTACGTCGCCTTAGTAGGTAGTCCAAACGTCGGAAAATCTACTATCTTCAATCGTCTACTCGGCGAAAGAAAAGCTATCGTTAACGATATGCCGGGCGTGACAAGAGATAGGATGTATGGTCTATGCGAATGGCTTGGTCATTCGTTTTATTTAATCGACACGGGTGGAATTGAAATCGAAGATCGTCCTTTCCAAGATGAGATTAGGATGCAAGCTAAAATCGCTATCGAAGAGGCGGATGTCATCGTCTTTTTAGTGGACGCAAAAACAGGCGTTTCAAAAGATGATGAACTAGTGGCAAGAATTTTAAGAAAAGAGAAGAAACCAGTCATCCTCGCTATCAATAAATCTGATAATAAAAATAAGGTAGAAAATCTTTACGATTTCTACGCTCTAGGTTTAGGTGAACCCATTTTAGTAAGTGGGGTACATGGTATTGGGATCGGTGACTTATTAGATAAAATTGTCTCTTATCTTCCTACAAAAGTAGAACAAGTAGAAGAGGGTAAAATTTGTTTTACCTTAGTGGGTCGCCCTAATGTTGGTAAGTCATCTTTGACTAATGCTTTAATTAATAAAAATCGTGTCATTACATCGAATATTGAAGGGACGACAAGAGACGCTATCGACATCGATTTTACTCGTGATGGAAGAAGTTATAAAGTGATCGATACGGCTGGGTTAAAAAGGCGCGGTAAGATCTATGAAGCTATCGATAAATATAGTGCTTTAAGAGCTTTGAAAGCGATGGAAAGAAGTGACATCGTCTTACTTGTCATCGACGCAAGTGTGGGTATCATCGAACAAGATAAGCACGTTATAGGTTACGCTATCGAACAAGATAAAGCTATCATCATCGTCGTAAATAAGTGGGATTTAGTGGAAAAAAACGAAAAGACGATGCAAGAATTTGAAAAATTGATACGTGCTGAATTTAAGTTTTTAGATTACGCTCCTATCGTCTTTGTCTCGGCTTTAAAAAAGGAAAGATTACATACGATTTTTAAAGCTATCGACGTCGCTTACGATGGTTATGTTTCTCGTATTCAAACCTCTTTATTAAATAGCGTGATCGAAGATGCACAAATTATGAATGAGACACCAAATTTTAATGGGGGAAGATTAAGAATATATTACGCAAATCAAGTGGCTATTAAACCTCCGACTATCGTCTTATTTTGTAACGATCCTAACTATCTACATTTTTCTTACGAACGTTATTTAAAAAATCGTCTGCGTGAGACTTTCGTCTTCGATGGTTCACCAATCAAATTAATTTTTAGGAGAAAGACACAATGAAAGTAAGCATCATCGGTTTCGGTACGTGGGGTACAGCCTTAGGGCAAGTTCTATGCGATAATGGGCATGAAGTTCTTTGCTATTCTAATAAGATTGAAGATGTGAAATCTTTAAATGAGATACATGAAAATGTCTCTTATTTTCCTCACGTCAAATTACCGCTTCAAATGAAAGGCACAAGTGATTTAAAAGAGGCAATCGACTTTGCCGATGCCTTAGTGTTATCTATACCGACTATCGCTATGCGAAGCGTCCTTACACAAATCGATACCTTATTAGATAAAAAAGTTTTATTTATCAATACAGCGAAAGGATTTGACCCTGAAGAAGATATTACTATTTCTACGCTCATTCGAAAAATTATTCCATTTAAGAAAAGAGGGGAAGTCACTTCCTTACTTGGACCATCGCACGCTGAAGAAGTAATTTTAAGACATATCACTTTGATAAGTGCCGTTTCCAAAGATGAAGAAGCGGCGAAGAAAGTACAGCAGATGTTCGCGAATGATTATTTTAGAGTTTACACTTTAAAAGATGAGATAGGGGCGGAATATCAAGTAGCGATGAAAAACGCTATTGCTTTAGCGAGTGGGATGATCGAAGGATTAAAATTAGGCGATAATGCAAGAGCGGCTCTTGTGACGCGTGGCTTATTAGAAATTGGTCGACTCGCTCACGTCTTCGGAGCCAAAAAAGAAACTTTGTATGGTCTTACTGGTGTAGGTGATTTAATCGTCACGTGTTATTCATATCATTCTAGAAATTTTGAAGCTGGATTAAAAATTGGTTTAGATGACGATGTAAAAGATTTCTTAAAGACGAATAAAAAGACGGTTGAAGGTATTCGTACCATCAAAGTATTACATGAATTAGGCCACGTTCATAAGATACATTTACCGATCATCGAAGCACTTTATCAAATTATTTATGAGGGAGCCAAACCTTCGACAATTTGTCGTGAATTGATGTTAAGACCTTTGAAGAGTGAAGATTGATTTTGTAAAATTAGTAAATTTTATTTTATAATAAGATAAAGAGTGAAAGGAGGAACGTTATGAATAAGCGAGATCTAATTGATCGAATCGTTCAAAGAGTCGATTATCCTAACTATATTGTTGAAGATGTTGTCGGTGCTCTTTTCGATACTATTTCTGATGAATTAGTGAATGGCGGAGATGTGCATATTTCTAATTTTGGTGTCTTAGAACCAAAAGTGCATAAAGCAAGAAAAGGTACGAATCCGCGCACAGGTGTCCACATCGACATTCCTGAAATGAAACTTGTTCGTTTCAAAACCGCTCAAACGCTAAAAGATAAATTAAATAAATAATCTTTAACGTGTTATATCGTTCTTACAAAAAGTCCTTCGGGGCTTTTTTAATTGATAAATTATCTTTAAAATAAGAATGTATGGATAAACCTTTACCTCAAACATTTTTAACACTCGCGGACATCTTTGAAAATCATGGTCATAAACTTTACATGATCGGTGGTTCTTCACGTGACTTCTTATTAGGAAGAGAATGCCATGACTTAGATTTATGTAGCGATGCGAGAGTGGAAGAAATGAATGAATTTCTCGAAGATTTAAAAGCGCCTTATGCGCATCTAGGAAGTGCTTATTTAAAGATGGATGGGATAAGAGTTGATATTACAACTTTAAGAGAAGAAGATGAATATGAAGATCATCGTCATCCTTTAAAAATTACTTTCACTGATAAAATTGAAAAAGATTATAAAAGAAGAGATTTTACTATCAACGCTATCTACATCGATAAAGATGGAAAGATTTATGATTTTGCGGATGGTTTAAAAGATTTAAGATTTTATCTTATTCGTGCGATTGGTAATCCTTACACGCGTATCGTAGAAGACCCACTTCGTATCCTTCGTGCTTTAAGATTTAAGTTACTACTTAACTTCGATTTAGAACCACATCTCGCGCAAGTGATGAAAGAAAACGCTCATCTATTGAAACTATTAAATCCTGATAAAGTGAATCAAGAAATACATCGCATGCAGATGATCGATGAAAATTATTTTAAACTTTTGAAAGAATTTAATATCTTAAAAAGGTATTAAAGATTATAATCTTAAATATCTCATTAATAATATATGTATCCAAGGGATGCATTATTGACTGACCCCTAGGGGTCGCTTTTTCTTCCTTGGTAAAA
>CALVUG010000009.1 GCA_944363535.1 uncultured Bacilli bacterium | reverse complement strand
GGTCAGAAATGTAAGTGCAGCGATGCATTCAGTTGACTGATACTAATAGGTCGAGGACTTAATTTCAAGATTTTACTTAGTAAAACAAACGATTATAAGTTCTATTTGATGATAGTTGGAACATGAAGGATTAATATTCAGTTTTCAAGGATTGCATCCTTGAAAAAAGTCTGGTGGTGATGGCGCGGTGGACACACCTGTTCCCATCCCGAACACAGAAGTTAAGCACCGTAGTGGCGAAGGTACTCACCCAGTGGGGAGAATAGCGAGCCGCCGGGCTTTTTTTATATGCGTATTTTTCTATTTTTTAAATATTTTACTACTTATTGCGATTTAGACGTAAAAAGTGGTGAAAAAGTTCACGAGGGTGAACTATGAGTTTAGACGATCTTAGATGGCACTACTTTGATAGAACCATGGGGTTTTTAGATTGAAAAAATAATAATTATTTTTGAAATTTTAATATTATGAATTCGCCTTTTAATTTTTAAAAATAGTAGTACTAGTGCTAAATTTTATCGATATTTTTTTACTGAATTCATAGATTTTATATTTTTTTACGATTATTGACAATGTCAATTTATTCTAATAGAATAATAATACGGGTTTAGGCCCATTTAAGTAAGAATTTAATTTAAGTTTATTTATTATGGCAGTAGATAAGAAAACACCCTACGGGGGAATTAATATATCATTGGATGCAATTGCAAAAATCGCTGGTGATGCGACAAAATCTTGCTATGGCGTTTTAGCGTTAGCGAACAAGTCGATCAAACATAGCGAACCTTTAGATGAAAATAATTATAAAGACGCTATCATCGTGCGTAAAAAATCTAAGAGTTACGAAGTCGATGTTTACATCGTCTTAGCGTTCGGTGTCAAAATTCCTGAAATTGTTAACGAGATAAAGAAGACTGTCAAATATCAGTTGGAGCGCACCTTTGGTGTGAAATTTAAAGCCGTCAACATCTACGTCCAGCGGCTTTCTTTTGTGAATAGTGAGGATAAATAATCATTATGAAATCGATAGATGGTGAAATGCTCAAAAAGATGCTCATCTCAGGAGCGAATAATTTATATAATCATTATCCCGAAGTGGATGCTTTAAACGTTTTCCCAGTACCAGATGGTGATACGGGTATCAATATGAACCTTACCCTTTCAAGTGGGGCGAAGGAAATTTCTAATCGTAGCGATCAGTCCGCTGGCATCATCGCGACCATTTTCTCACGCGGTTTACTCATGGGGGCTAGAGGTAATTCTGGCGTCATCACTTCACAAATTTTTCGTGGATTTGCACAATACATCAAAGAAAAAGAAGAAATTAACGCTATCGATTTAGCGGACGCTTTCGTCAATGGAAAAGACGTGGCTTATAAAGCCGTCATGCGTCCGGTGGAAGGAACGATCTTAACTGTCATCCGCGAAGCAGCGTTCACCATGCAAGAACAAGCTAAACCGAACCAATCTATCGAAGATAGCATGTCCATTTTATTGAAGGAAGCTAAAGATAGTTTAAAGCGTACACCTGAATTACTTCCTTTGTTAAAGGAAGCTCACGTCGTCGATTCCGGTGGAGCGGGCTTAGTTTACATCATCGAAGGGATGCTTTCCGCCGTCGAAGGTAATTTCATCGATAAGAGCGAAGCACTCGTCGAAGAAGCGAGTAAGAAAGCTCTTTCCAGCGAAGAAAAGCAAGGTTACGAAGTAGAATTTATTCTCAATACTTCATTAAATAAAGAAAGTAAGAAACAATTTTTAGAAAAACGTTTCATCTCCGTCTTAGAAAGCCATGCGGAAAACGTCAAAGTTTCCGTGGAAGACGATGAGATTAAAGTGCATTTAGAAACGGAAACTCCTGGTCACATCATCACTTACGCGCATAACTTTGGCGAATTTAATATGATCAAGATTCAAAATCTACAAAAAGATTTGCAAAAGGAAGAATCTTTAGATTTAGATGCGAAAAAAGAATTAGATGAATACGCGATTGTCGCTACGAGCGTCGGTAAAGGCTTAGATCAACTTTTTAAAGATTTAGGTGTCACCATCATCGTTAACGGTGGCCAAACGATGAATCCTTCCACCGAAGATTTTATCGCCGCTATCAAGAAAGCGAACGCTCATCACGTCTTCGTCTTACCCAATAACTCCAATATCGTCATGGCCGCCAGTCAAGCGTGCGACGTCATCGATGATGAAGGAGTGGAAGCGATGGTCATCCCATCGAAGACGATTCCTCAAGGTATCATAGCGACGATGATGTTTAATCCTGGCGTTTCATTCGATGAAAATTTCATGGAGATGAAAAACGCTCTTAAGAGCGTCAAATCAGGTTCTATCACCTATTCTATCAAAGATACGGAAATCGATGGTGTCCACATCACTAAGAACCATTTCATGGAAATTTTTGATGGAAAGATCATCGGTTGCGAAAAATCGCGTGCTTCCGCTTTAGAAAATCTTATCGCTTCTTTGATCGATGAAAATTCTAGCGTCGTCACCATCATCTTTGGCGAAGACGCAAGCGAGGAAGAAGCGAATAAAGTTGCCAAAAAATTAGAGAAACGTTTCCCTGAAGTGGAATTTGATATCCGCGAAGGTAATCAGCCCGTTTACGCTTATTACGTCGGAGTGGAATAAATTATCTTAAAATTTGATGGAAAATAGGACCCATGTGGTCCTTTTTCTTGTATTATAAAGTATGGGTATAATTATGAAATTATCAACTTCGAAAAGATTAAATGTGGCTCTATATGAGATGGGTATCTATAATTATTACGATATCATCGATCATATTCCAATCAATTACGAAGATTTTCATGCTTCCACTCCGCATTATCTAGTAGATAAAGAAAAGGTCGTTTTTTACGCTAAGATTGTTGCTCCTTTCGTAAGAGTTTCCAATAGTAAAGGATTAGTAGTGACTTCAGCGAAAGTATTAAGCGAAAATGATCGAACGATTACCGTGACGGCTTTCAATCGGCCTTATCTTACAAAAATTTTTAAAAGTGGAGATGAAGTGTCCATCATCGCTAGTTTCGATGCGCTAAGGCATTCATTTAACGTCATCAACATCATCAAAGGTATCCCTAGCGAAGAAGAAAAGATTAGACCAATTTATTCTTTACCAAATGCCATCGAAAATCACGTCTTCCGTCGGCTCGTTCAAAAAGCATTTACTAATCTAGAAGGAAAAATTATTTCTTACGTGCCTTATACTTATTTAAATAAGTATCGACTCCTAGATAAAGAACATTCACTTCGACTCGTCCATTTTCCGACCAAGATAAGCGATATCTTCGCGGGTTATCGTTATTTAAAATATGAAGAATGTTTACTTTTCGCTTTAAGAAATAAATTTATTCGTCAGCAAAATGAATCTTTGATCGTCCAAAAATCTAAGATTAATTTAGAGTATTTAGATATTTTTATTAATAAGTTACCTTATTCTCTTACAAATGATCAAAAGTTAGCTTTAGATGAAATAGTTAAAGATATGAACGATAAGCGTCTCATGTATCGTTTATTACAAGGGGATGTCGGAAGCGGTAAAACTTTGGTGGCCGCATTAGCGATGTATGCGAATTTTTTAAGAAATGAACAAAGTGCTTTCATGGCTCCCACCGATACCTTAGCGAGGCAACATTACGAAACTTTATCAAATTTATTTTCTAATGAAGATATAAAAGTAGCCTTACTCGTCGGCAAGACGAGCAAAGAAGAAAGAGAAAATATTAAAAGTGGTCTTCTTACTGGGGCCATCGATATCTTAGTGGGAACACATGCACTTTTTAGCGACGATATCGATTATAAAAATCTTGGTCTAGTCATCATCGATGAACAGCATCGTTTTGGTGTGAATCAAAGAAACGCTCTACTGAAAAAGGGTGATAAAGCGGACTTATTACTCATGTCAGCGACGCCTATTCCTCGCTCCCTCGCGCTTTCGATCTACGGCGATCTAGATGTTTCAAGTTTACATTCTTTTCCTAACGAACGTAGGGACGTTTTAACGAAGATTATTTCCTCTCGTGATAAAATCATCATCGAAGCGATAAATAAGGCTTTAAAGGCGAATAAAAATGTCTTTATCATCGCGCCGTTAATTGAACAAGGAAGCAAGAATAAACATAACGCGATAAGTCTATTTAAAATGTATCAAAAACTCTATCCAGAAAAAGTTAGTTTGTTACATGGAAAGATGAATTTAGATGAAAAGTTATATGCTTTTGAAAATTTTAAAAGTAAGAATACGCCCATTTTAATCGCCACTAGCGTCATCGAAGTGGGCATCGATATCAAAGATGCGAACACTCTTATCGTCTACGATGCGGATAGTTTTGGTTTAGCGAGCCTTCATCAATTGCGTGGCCGTATCGGAAGAGGCGGGGAAAAGGCTTTATGCCTTTTAATTGATGATAACGAAGAAGAGGAAGGAAAGAAACGCCTATCTGTTTTAGAGAAGAGTAACGATGGCTTTTTCATCGCTAGTGAAGATTTAAAAATGCGGGGACCGGGAGAAATATTTGGCATTAGACAAAGCGGCTTACCTAATTTTCGTTTCGTCAACATCATCAACGACTTCCGCATCTTTGAATGTGCAAGAGATGATGCGGATGAAATACTTAAGAATAAAGATAAATATGCATTCCTATTAAATCATGTCGCCTATCTTACAAAAAATAAAGAAGATGACCGCGACTAAGAAAAATAGACAAAAATATGTATATCTATGATATACTTTTCAAAGGAGATGAAGAAAAATGTATAAATATGTCGTTGACGCTATGGGTGGAGACCTCGGAGCGAAGGTCATCGTCGAAGCGATTAAAAATTATTTAAAAGATCATGATGATGCTTATTTTTATCTCGTCGGTAACGAAGAAGAATTAGCTAGTTTAAAAGAAGAAAATAAAGTGAAAATTATTTCCTCCGTTAGCGTCATGAAAATGGATGCGACGCCACTAGAAGCGATGAGATTAAAAGATTCTTCGATGTTCATCGCTTTTCAAACTTTTATGGAAGAAAAGGCTGATGCGATTATAAGTGCAGGGGGAACGGGCGCTTTCCTTTCTTTAGCGACGATTAAACTTCGTTTAATTGAAGGGCTTAGAAGAGCAGCTCTCATCGCACCTTTCCCCACTTTAATTAAAGGGAAGAAAACTTGTTTACTAGATATCGGAGCGAACAATGAAAATAGTCCTGAAGAACTAGTGGATTTTGCTTTGATGGGTAAACTTTACGTCGAAAGTGTCTACGATGTTAAAGATCCAAAAATCTATCTATTATCGAACGGAACGGAAGAACATAAAGGTTCACCTCTTATCAAAGAGACGCATAAACTTTTAAAAGAAAAAGCTTTCCCTGGTTTCATGGGTAATATCGAAGCGCGTGAAGCGTTAAATGGTAGTGCGGATGTCATCGTCATGGATGGCTTTACCGGGAACGTCTTCTTAAAATCTTCCGAAGGGATGGCGAAGATGATGTCTTCGCTCATCAAGAAAGCTTTTAAAAGATCATTAGCTTCTAAGATTGGTTACCTTTTCTCTAGAAAAGGTTTCAAAGAATTACAGGAGACGATGGATTATAAGACGACCGGTGGAGCGATGTTTTTAGGGGTGAATGGCGTCGTCGTTAAAGCGCATGGTAGTAGCGATGCTTATTCTTTTTATCACGCTATTAAGGTCGCGGATGCACTCGTGAAGAAAGATATCACCAAACAAATTAAAGAAAAGATGGCATTATGATCGAAACTTTATTGAAGAAATTATCTATTCCTTACAAAGATTCTAGCCTCTACGAATTAGCGTTAACGCACGCTTCTTATCGCGTCAATCACGCTTTGAGTGGGACTTATGAAAAATTAGAATTTTTAGGTGATGCTTCCTTAGATTTGATCATCGGTGAACTATGTTATAAAAATCGTCCGGAATTAGATCAAGGGGGTCTAACTAAACTAAGAAGCGCCTTAGTGAAAAAAGAAGCGCTCATCCAATTCGCTCTCGATTTAGGCTTACAACCATATGTGAAAGTAGGGCCTGGGATCGAAACGAAAAATGAAAAATTTCCGACGCGTATCTTAGAAGATGTCTTCGAAGCTTTCATCGGGGCGATGTATCTAGATTTAGGCTTTAGTTTCACCGAATCATTCTTAAGTAAAATATTCTTACCAAAAATAATTAATTATTCAATCGAAGATATCACCGATTACAAATCGCGTCTACAAGAAGAAATTCAATCGATTTTTCGCAAGACTGTCATCTATCAATTAGTCTCTTCTTCTGGACCGGCACACGATCCAGTTTTCGAAGTGGAAGTATTATTTGATGGGATGGTCTTAGGTAAAGGTAAAGGTAAATCTAAAAAGGAAGCGGAACAAAATGCCGCCAAAGATGCATTAGGGAAAAGAGCAAGATAAATATGGGTTTAATTTCTTTTTTGAAAGAAAAATTTAAAAAGAAAACGGTAAGTGAAGAAGATAAGACTTATGATCAGGCCTTATCTAAGAGCCGTAATGAACTTTCTTTGAAGATGAAAACTCTTGCCAAGAAAGCAAAGAAAGTTAACGCTTTATATTTCGAACAATTAGAAGAGATATTAATCGAAGCGGATGTCGGAGCTAATCTTACTTTAGCCTTGGTGGAAGAAACGATCAATTTAGCTAAAGCTAAAAAGATGGATGAGCCCGATGAAATTAACGAATTATTGATCGATTTGATGTTTCAAAAATATTATGATGATTACAAAGATAATCACGAAATTAAATTCCGCGATGACCGCGGTAGCGTCGTCTTAATTACCGGCGTGAATGGGGTCGGTAAGACGACTTCGATCGCGAAACTTGGCTATCGTTATCTTAAACAAGGAAAGAAAGTTTGTTTCGTCGCCGCGGATACGTTTAGGGCTGCCGCGATTGAACAACTTGATGAACATGCGAAAAGATTAGATGTTCCAATCGTTAAAGGTAGTCCTAACGAAGACCCCTCTAGCGTCATCTACCGGGGTTTAGATTACATGATAAGCCATGGCATCGATTTACTACTCATCGATACGTCTGGAAGATTACATAATAAAGATTATCTCATGCGTGAACTAGGTAAAATTAACCGCGTCATCGAAAAAAGATTAGGGGCTCCCGCGGATGAATCTTTACTTGTCTTAGATGCGACGACTGGGCAAAATGGTTTAGAACAAGCAAGAGCGTTCCTTGGTACTTTGCCTTTGACGGGGTTAATTATTACGAAGATGGATGGTACTTCTAAAGGTGGAATCATCTTAGCCATCAACCAAGAATTACATCTTCCTGTCCGTTTCATCGGCTTAGGGGAAAAGATGGACGATTTAAAATTATTCGATTTAGATAAATTCCTTTACTCTTTATTAATTGGAGAAGATAAAGAATGAACATCTTAGAAAGACTTCGTCTCATCAAATTATTTAATCTTTATCAAAATTTGCTCACGGCGAAGCAAAAAGAAATTTTTACATCTTATTATTTTTATGATTTATCATTAAGTGAAATAAGCGAGATGAATAAAAGTAGTCGTTCTTTCGTCCAAGCTGAACTAAGAAGAGTGAAAGATAAATTAGAAGATTACGAAAATAAATTAAAATTAGAAGAAAAACTACAAAAGATTGAAAACTTAGATTTGAAGAAAGAAGAAAAAACACAAGTTTTAGCGATATTAGAACGAGGTGAAGATTATGGCCTTTGAGTCATTAGGAGAAAAATTACAAGGTATCATCAAAAAGTTACGTGGTCAGTCGCGTCTTAGTGACGCGAATATGGAAGCGATGTTAAAAGAAATTCGTGTCGCTTTATTGGAGGCTGACGTCAATTTTAAAGTCGTCAAATCTTTCATTGAAGAAGTAAGAAGTAAAGCTATTGGTCAAGACGTCTTAAAAAAACTTAACCCATCGCAGATGATCGTTTCCATCGTCCAAGACGAGTTAACGAAGTTATTAGGTGGGGAAGAAAAAACATTAACGTTAAATAAAAATCGTCCGACGATCATCTTGATGGTTGGCTTACAAGGTTCTGGTAAGACGACTAGCAGCGCAAAACTGGCGGCATTTTATAAAAATAAAGAGAAGAAAAAAGTTTTGTTAGGGGCCTTAGACGTCTATCGTCCCGCGGCGATTGAACAACTTGAAATACTTGCGAAACAAATCGATGTAGAAACTTATCAAGAAGGGAAAAAAGATCCAGTTCAAATTGCTAAGAATGCGAAAAAGTATGCTTACGATAATCACTTCGATGCCCTCATCTTAGATACGGCAGGAAGACTTTCCATCGATGAAACTTTGATGGATGAATTAAAAAATATTAAAAAAGAGATCGAACCTGATTTCATCTTGCTCGTCGTCGACGCTATGAGCGGGCAAGAAGCGGCAAATGTAGCCTTAACTTTTAATGACGCTTTAGCGTTAAATGGTCTCATCATGTCAAAGCTTGATAGCGATGCGCGTGGCGGGGCGGCTTTATCGATTAAGTATTTAACTGGTCTAACGATCAAATTCGTCGGAAGTGGAGAAAAGTTGAACGATTTAGAAATCTTTCATCCTGACCGTATGGCGTCGAGAATTCTTGGGATGGGTGACATCTTAACTTTAGTAGAAAAAGCTAAGGAAGAAGTCGATGAAAAACAAGCGAAGAAAATAGCCCATAAGATGCTAGAAGGGGATTTTAATCTCGACGATATGATGTCACAGATGCACCAGTTCAATAAATTAGGCTCGATGGCCATCTTACGTCTCATCCCCGGCATGCCTAAACTTAGCGATGAACAAAAAGCCCTCATGAAAAAAGAATTACGTAATTTTGAAATTATCATCTCTTCCATGACGAGTGAAGAAAGAAAAAATCCTGATATTATCAAGAATTCGAGGAAGTTAAGAATCGCTAAAGGTTCAGGTAAGCAAGTGCAAGATATCAACCGTATGCTCAATCGTTTCTACAAGACTAAAGAGATGATGAAGCAGATGAAAGGTATGAGTAAGGGAGGAAAAATCCCGCCTGGTTTTGGTGGGCTGAATTTGCCTTTTTAATTTAATCTTTATCTTTGATAAATTTTTGTCCTTTAAGAAGTGCCTCACGTTCGAACTTAGGCACTTTTTCTTTTTCGTAAGCTGCTAAAATTTTCTTTTCTTCTTTCGTTAAGACGTGTTTTTGATAGAGATCAGGCCTTTTTTCTTTCGTTAAATCTAGAGCTTTTTTCTTACGATATTTAGCGATCGCTTCATGATTTCCAGAATATAAGATGGAAGGAACTTTATCGCCTAAGAAGTCGTAAGGCTCCGCGAACTGCGGATATTCTAATAGATTATCGTCGAATGATTCATCATCTAAGGAAGAAGAAGTGATGACGCCAGGGACGAGGCGAGAGATGGAATCGACGATTGCCATCGCGGCAATTTCTCCACCGGTAAGAATGTAATCACCGATAGAAATTTCTTCATCCGCATAGCGATAAATTCTTTCATCGATTCCTTCGTAATGACCTACAATGAGGATGAGATGTTCATAATCTTTTAATCGTCTTGCATCCTCTTGGGTGTAAGTTTTACCGCGTGGGGTCAAGATGATGACGTGCGAATTTTCTTTCTTCACACTTTTTAAAGCATCATAAATTGGTTGGCATTGCATGATAAGGCCCGCTCCGCCTCCGACAGGCGGACGATCGATGCGGTGCGTTTTATCTTTGCTAAAACTTCTAATGTCGACAAGTTCGATGTCGATGAGATTTTTTCCGATGGCTCTTTTTAAAATTGATTCTTTCGTGATCGATTCAAACATCTTAGGAAAGATCGTTAAGATAGAAAATTTATTCATAGCATTCCTCCTAAACGTTTAACTTTGATGTAGCCTTCTTTTAGATTGACTTCTTCTATAAGAGCGTCGACAAAAGGAAGATAAAAAGTTTGGCCGTTGACGTTTTTAATTTTTAAATTCACCTGATAACTTCGATCGTAGACGTCGATGACTTCTCCGATAAGTGAATCTAATTTATCGATGACTTTAAGATGTTTTAAATCTTCGTAATAGAAGTAACCTTCTTCTAATTCATCTTTGATGCATTCTAAATCTAAACCGACGAGAGTTTTAGCTTCATCGATCGAATCTATTCCTTTTAATTTGACGTAGACGTTTTGATGGACACTAGAAGATTCTACTTCGTAGCTAATGTATGTATCATTTTGAAAAATGAAAACCTTACGACCTGGTTCAA
Organism: uncultured Bacilli bacterium; assembly: GCA_944363535.1. Lineage (GTDB taxonomy): Bacteria > Bacillota_I > Bacilli_A > RFN20 > CAG-826 > CALVUG01. The sequence goes on along the minus strand of CALVUG010000009.1, from coordinate 28,297 downwards.
GTCGTCTTTTTAGTTGGCTCGAAGTGGAAAGCAAGGTTAACTCTCCATCGATGCCGTGTGTCTTTATGATTTTAGCGATAGTTAAATAACTCATAAATTAAAAAAAGAAAGAGGCATTATGCCTCTTCATCTTCTTCGTTATCGAACGATTCAAATTTGACTTGCACGCGCTTTTTTTCTAATTTCGCTGCGATGTTTATGACTTCGCGAATGGCACGTGCGGTCGCACCATGACGGCCGATGAGACGGGCGGTGTCATTGCTGGAAGAAGCGATTAATAAGATGAGATGATTTTCCTTTTGACCAGGAAGTTCACGCACGAGAATCGATTCTTTATCGTCGACGATATCATCGATGATAGCATGCACTAGTTTGGCGTAATCCATAATTATTTACCAGCCTTATTTAATAGACCTTTTTTCGAAAGTAAAGCTTTTACAGAATCGCTTGGAATAGCACCTTTAGCGAGCCAATCTCTCGCTTTTTCTTCGTTGATGACGACGTCTTTCATCTCACCTTTTGGATTATAATATCCAATTTGTTCGATGTAACGACCATCTTTGGAATAACGGCTATCGGCAACGACGATACGATAACGGGGATCATCATGACGGCCGATGCGTGCGAAACGAATTTTTACTGCCATAGTTACATTCTCCTTTAACCAGTCCATATCATAGCATAATTATTGGAGGTGTCAATATAAAATTGTTGACAGTTAAATTTCCTTTGCAATTCAAATATATATTTGCTATTATAACAAGGCGATTTTTATCGCTTATAAGCGGTCCGCTATAAGATCACGAATATATGAACGCTTAGAAAAACGAATTTGTGAAAGGGGCGTAACGTATGAAAGAAGAAATGTTACTTAAAGAGATCGAATCTCGTCAACTTCGCGATGATGTCCCAGAATTTAGTTCCGGCGATACGGTGCGTGTGAACGTACAAATCGTCGAGAATAATAAGAAGAGAATCCAAGCTTTCCAAGGTGTCGTCATGTCTAGACGTGGCGGCGGAATTAGCGAAACATTCACAGTCCGTAAAATTTCTAGCGGTGTGGGTGTCGAACGTACTTTCCCTCTTCATTCACCAATCATCGCTTCGATCGAAGTTATCAAACGCGGTAAAGTGAGAAGAAACAAAATTACTTATCTTCGTTCACTCTCCGGTAAGAGAGCGCGTATCAAAGAAAAATTGTAATTTATTTGAAGATCGTGATAAGAGCTCAATTGAGCTCTTTTTAAATATTTTTTATCGTAGTTTAAATTTGATAATTTAAATGAATGTCGCTAAAATTTAATACATGGAAGATAGTCTTGATACGAATAAAAATGAATTTGAAAAGCTCGAAGTGGGTGAAAGTCCGAAACTAAATGATGAGCAACAAAAAGATAAGGGAAGCTCTCCTTTATATCTTGCTCTTACTATCATCGTCATTTTCATCGCTCTATTTTCTTTAACTTTTTCTACCGGTTTATTTTTCCATAATTTTTATTACACTTCCATCTTCGTCGATGGAACATCGATGTATCCGACACTTAACGGTTACGAAGATATTCCTGATTATCGAAATCATGGTGGGAATTACATCGGTGAAAAAGTTGATTTTGGTATCATTAATACGAACGAGCATTTTTTTGAAACTTTAGAAAGATTTGATATCGTTGCGACTTATTATCCGGATGATTACGATGCGAACGGTAATTTGAAATCTTCCGCTTCTTTAAAAATTAAACGTCTCATGGTCTTTCCTAATGAAGAATTTTATTTCGATGCGAACGGTGATTTGTTCGTTAGAGACGCGAATTCACTCAACACGGAATTTAATTTCATCGAACAAGATTTTTATGATCCTTTCATGAGCGAAGAAGAAAGAGACAATGATTATAAGAAAGTAACTTCTAACATTCCAAGTGAGCCAAGAATCTTAGGGGAAGATGAATATTGGGTCATGGGCGATAATAGGGGTGTAAATCCTAGAACTAATCTAGCTAGATCTAGCGATTGCCAATATTTTTTAAAGCCGGTGAAGAAAGAATATATTCAAGGTGTCTTAGTGGCAATCGAAGGAACTTGCACTTTAGCGAGCGATGAAAATCATAACTTAACTTGTCAAAATAAGAATTACACTTGGCCTATTTTGTATTAAAATAGAAGTTAGGAGGAATAGCGATGCAAACTAAGAATATTCATTGGTTTCCCGGGCACATGAAAAGAGCGCTTTCGGAAATTAAAAATCGCACTGGAATCGTCGACATTTCCGTCGTCATTTTAGATGCGAGAGCACCGCGTAGTTCTTCTAATAAAGCTTTAGAAGATGCTTTAGCAAATAAGAAAAAACTGTACGTTCTCGCTAAAGCGGATTTGTGTGATCCTCAATACTTAGATAAAAATCTTGAAAGATATTGGGTTAAAGGAATAGACGCCATCGCCATCAATTTAAAAGATAAACATGCCGGTGATATCTTAAAAGATAAACTGATGAAGATGGGCGAACCGAAATGGGAAAAAGAAAAAGCGATGGGTATGAAGCCTCAGCCTTTGAAGACGATGATCGTCGGCATTCCTAACGTCGGTAAATCTACTCTCATCAATAAGTTAGTGAAGAAAAGAAAAGCGAGCGTCCAAGATAAACCTGGTCAAACGACAGGGGAACAATGGATCAAATTAGAATCCACTTTGTGGCTTTTAGATACGCCGGGGATTTTACCGAGTCAGTTCCCAAATATTAACGAAGCGATGAACGTCGCTTTCATCGGTTCGATTAAGCAAAGTATTTTACCTAATTCTCGTCTCGCGGAAAATTTATTAAATTACATGCATAAATATTATCCTGATTTATTATTGAATCGATATGGAAAAGAAGTTTATGAACCTGATAATTTGGAAAACTTTTTCATCAATTTAATGAAAACACGTGGTTTCCAAGAAGTAGAAAAAGCTGAGACGACTTTCCTTTACGAATTTAAAAAAGGTATCGTCGGTAAGACGTATCTTGAAATAGAATATGAGTCAAAAGAAGCAATTTGATGATAATTTTCGAAGTGCACCAGAAGATTTGATCGTCGGTGTAGATGAAGTAGGAAGAGGCTCTCTAGCGGGGCCACTTTTCGTATGTGCGCTCATCTTAGATCCTCATTTTGATGATGAAGATATCGATGATTCAAAGAAATTAAGTAAGAAGAAAAGAGAAGAGTTAAATGACATCATTTTAAAACACGTAATCGAATATCAAATTGTTGAAATTAGTGCTCTTCGCATCGATGAAATTAATATTTATAATGCGACGCTTGAAGGGATGAACTTAGCGATTAATAAACTTAAGACAAAATATAAACAAGTTTTAATTGATTACATGCCTATTAAAGGGGCGATGAGCTTTGCTCATGGGGACGCAAAATCGCTTAGCATCGCTAGTGCTTCCATCGTCGCAAAAGTGGCAAGAGATAAATATATGTGCGAATTAGATAAAAAATATCCGATGTATTATTTTAAAGATAATGTCGGATACGGCACGAAAGCGCACTTCGATGCCCTTTTAAATTTTGGACCGATCAAAGGTCTACATCGCTTTTCATATAAACCTATCCAAGAAATTTTAAATCCTAAAGTCTCATTATTTTAGTCCTTTTACTTTTAAAAATGCGTATTAATACATGTGAGGTATTAATTTATGTTAAAAGGACAAGAAATAATTGCTTATCTCGCGGTCAAGTATCGCGGCCAATGGGAAGATATCTACGACGCCATTAAAAGAAAAGAACAACTAGAAGAAGATGATGTTAGAGAAGTTGTCTCCAATATCAAATCTAATTATTTAACGATCATCGATGATCAATATCCTGAATGTTTAAAAAGGATTTATCAACCGCCATTTTGTCTATTTTATTACGGGGATTTAAGCATCATTAAAAAATCCGTGAAACATCTAGGTGTTGTCGGCTCTAGAGATATGACTTCTTACGGGAGGAAAGCCGCGGAAAGTTTACTGACGAAAGTATCTTTATCAACTTGTATCGTCTCCGGCTTAGCTAAAGGCGTAGACGCTAAAGCGCATGAAATTGCGATCAAAAATGGTGGTCATACGATCGCCGTATTAGGCTCAGGTATCGAAAGATGTTATCCTGTTTCAAATTTAGAACTTTACCAAGAAATTAAAGCTAATCATCTACTCATCTCGGAATATCCTGATGTCGAACCAGCTAGAAAAGAACATTTTCCGATGAGAAATCGCTTGATTGCTGCTTTTAGCGATGCTTTGTTACTCGTCGAGGCTAAATTAAAGTCCGGTACACAAATCACCGCTAATTATGCTTTGCAGCAAGGAAAAGATGTCATGTGCGTACCTTATCATATCGATGAAGGTTCGGTGTGTAATAAGCTCATCAAAGAAGGAGCGTTCCTCGTCGAGACGAGCGATGAGATTATTGATATCCTTTATTCTTCAAGATGTGAAATTTGAGTGTAATGTGCTTTTTAAAGTCGTCAGAAGAAAAAAATTTATTTAATTATTAAATACATTGCACATTCGTTTTTTAACGTTTGACAACGCTATTTATACTCACTATATTTTTAGTCATGGCAAGGAAGTCTAATCAAAAACTTATCATCGTTGAATCACCTGCTAAGTGTCACACTATCTCTCGTTACTTAGGCGAACAATATCTCGTCAAAGCCTCATTAGGGCACATTTCTGATTTGTCTACGCGAGGTAAAGGTGGCTTAGGTGTGGACGTGGAAAATAATTTCACGCCACAATATATAGTTAATAAGGATAAAAGAGCTGTATTAAATGAACTTTTAGCGGCAAAAAAGCAAGTGAATGAAGTTATCATCGCTACAGACCCTGACCGTGAAGGTGAAGCGATTGCGTTTCATCTCGCAAAGCTTTTAAACTTGGACATCAAAACGGTCAAGCGTCTTAGATTTCATGAAATTACGCGTGTTTCCATCACCGAAGCGATCAAAGAACCTTCGACGATCGACTTAAATTTAGTCGCTTCGCAAGAGACGCGAAGAATCATCGATCGTATCATCGGTTTTAAGCTTTCTAGTTTGCTTAATAAGAAAATTGCTTCTAGGTCCGCAGGAAGAGTACAATCCGCTACGCTAAAATTAGTGTGCGATCACGAAAAAGAAATTTTAAATTTTAAACCGGAACCTTATTACACCTTAAAAGGTCAAATTAAGACGAGTAACAACAAAGTTATTAACGTTACCTTCCTCGATCGTAAAAAAGATAATGAATTACCTTCAATAGAGATAGCAAATTACATCGAAGAGACGTTAAGAAATAATCCTATCTACGTCGAAAGTATTAAGAAGAGCATTCGTACGAAAGAAAGTAAAGAACCATTTAGAACGTCAACTTTACAACAAGAAGCGTTCAATCGATTCGGTTATACACCAAGCCGTACCCAATCGATCGCTCAAATTCTTTACGAAGGTGTCAACATCGGTGCGGACCGTGTCGGTTTGATCACTTACATGCGTACCGATTACACCCAACTTTCTGAAACGTTCATCCAAAGGGCGACAAATTTCATCAAAGAAAATTATGGTGCAAATTTTTTAGGTCACGCCAAAGTTAGGGAAGGCTTACTTGCTCAGCAGGCTCATGAAGCCATTCGCCCGACGAGTAATCACCGCACTCCAGAAAGTGTGAAACAATACTTAGAAAAAGATGCATATAATCTTTATACTTTAATTTATCAACGCGCCCAAGCGTCCCTTATGGCACCACGTAAAGATGAGGTGACGACGGTCACATTTAAATGTAAAGATATTTCTTTTTCTGTCTCTAATTCCACGATTATCTTTCCTGGTTATTCAATTATCTATAAAGATGTGGATGAAGGTGCCCCTAACGATAAATTCCCAACTTTAGAAGAAGGGGAAGTATTAAGCTTAGAAAAGATTGAAAAGAACGAACAATTTACGAAAGCACCATCGCGTTATAGCGAAGCTAAGGTCGTGAACTTAATGGAAGAATTGGGTATTGGTAGACCTTCGACTTATGCGACGACTTTATCGATTTTGAAGAAAAGAAAATACGTCAATTCAAAAGGCGGCATTTTAACTCCAACTGAACAAGGTATTTTAACGATCGATGTATTAAATAATTATTTTGCTGATTTAGTAAGCGCAAAATATACTGCGAACATGGAAAAGGATTTAGACCGTATCGCAAACGATGCATCTTTAGAATTAGAAGTCATCTCGAAATTTTATTATCCATTCATCAAAAAAGTTGAGTATGCTTCTAAACAAATTTATCCTAAGAAACCTGTCTTAACTGGTGAAAATTGTCCTGAATGTGGTGCGCCTTTGATTATAAGAACGACTTCGAAAGGTCAATTCGTCGGTTGCTCTAATTTCCCTAAATGTACTTACATCAAAAAAGATCCTTTAGTCTACACAGGTAAAAATTGTCCCAAATGCGGTAAGCCATTAGTGGAAAGAAAAGATAAGAAAGGCAATGTTTTCGTCGCTTGTAGTGGTTATCCGCATTGTAAATATATTGAAAAGGAAGAAAAAGAAGAAGTCGCTCCAAAAGTGAGTAATGAATCCGAACATATTAAACCATGCCCAGATTGTAAAGATGGTTTCTTAGTCAAGAAAAAGGGTAAGTATGGTTACTTCCTTGGCTGCACGAATTATCCTAAATGTAAACACCAAGAACCATATGGTAAAAAATCTTTTAAAAACTTCAAAAATAAATTTAAAAAATAAGCGAAATTGACGATAATAAACTTATGGATGAAGTATACGTTGTCGGTGGTGGATTAGCAGGCGTTGAAGCCGCTAATTTTTTAGCGAAAAAAGGTATTAAAGTTAAGTTATTTGAAATGCGTCCAAAAGTCCAAACTGGCGCTCATCATAGCACTCTTTTAGCTGAACTTGTTTGCTCTAATTCACTTAAAAGTAATGAACTCACTAACGCTTGTGGATTATTGAAAGAAGAGTTAAGAATCTTAGGTTCAATCTGCATGGAATCGGCAAGTCTTTCGATGGTGCCTTCAGGAAGTGCATTAAGCGTCGAACGTGATAAATTTTCTTCTTATATCGATGAAAAAATACGGAAAAACCCGCTTATTGAGGTAGTGAATGAAGAATTTATCGATTTTGATGATCATCTTACTATCGTCGCAAGTGGGCCTTTAACTTCACCTAAATTATTAGATAAATTAGCGAATATTACTGGCGTTAAAAATCGTCACTTTTTTGACGCGAGTGCGCCGCTAGTTGAAAAGAGTTCTTTAAATCTTGATATCCTTTATCGAAAAGATCGTTACGATAAGGGTGATGGCTCTTATTTAAACGCTCCGATGGATAAATTAACTTACGATAATTTCGTCGTAGAATTAATTAACGCTAAAAAGGCACTCGTGCACGATTTTGATACCTCTTATTTTGAAGCTTGTAAACCGATTGAAGAAATTGCTCGAAGTGGGCACGATGCTCTTAGATTTGGGCCACTAAAGCCAAAAGGACTTTGGAGGTCAAAAGAAGATAGGAGTTACGCTATCGTGCAGCTTAGAAAAGAAGATAATTACGAACGTCTTTATAATCTTGTGGGTTTTCAAACTAATCTTACATACGGCGAACAAAAGCGTGTCTTTTCGATGATTCCTGGTTTAGAAAATGCTAAGTTTGTACGTTATGGTCTCATGCATAAAAATGCTTATTTAAATGCTCCGAGTGTTTTAAATGAAGATTTATCACTCAAAAATAAAAATAATATCTTCATTGCTGGTCAACTTAGTGGGGTTGAAGGTTACGTTGAATCGATGGCTATGGGCTTACTAGCGGCCGCTAACGTGTATTATCGTTTACAAAGTAAAAAGATGAATTTTCCTCCTCGAAATTCGATGCTAGGAGCTTTATTTAATTATTTACATCTCGGTTCGAAAGAACACTTTCAACCGATGAACGCTAATTTTCAAATTCTACACGGCTATGAGAAAAATAAGAAAGATAAATGTGTCCAGCAAGCATTAGAAGCGATTAAAATATATGGAGAAGAGTTAGATTTATGAATAAGCCGTTACATGAATTTTTACTATATCTAGAATACGAAAAATTATATTCTCCTCGCACGGTGGAATCTTATCGTATCGATGCGACGTTATTTCATGATTTTCTTGCTAGAAAAGGTATCCTTTTCGATGATGTGACGGTCCAAGATATTCGTGACTTTTTAGAAGAAGAAATTGCTTCTGGTTTATCTAAAGCCACGTTAAGAAGAAGAGTCGTTGCCTTAAGAAGATATTATGCATTCCTTGTCGGAGCAAAATATGTTTCCATCAATCCTTTCGTCTTCGTCGATGCGCCTAAAGCAAGCATTCGTTATCCAAAAATCTTGAGTCAAGATCAAATTGAAGATTTATTAAACGAAGAAAAATTTGCGCAATATTATCTTTCGGAACGTGATGAAGCTATCATCTTCACCTTAGCGACGACTGGCATCCGCGTGAGTGAACTCACTAATCTTAAACTTCAAGATATCGATTTTGAGAGTCGTATATTACATATCTTTGGGAAAGGTAATAAAGAAAGACTCGTGCCTTTTTCTAAGAAATGTCGCGAAAGATTAGAATATTACATCAAAGAATTTCGTCCTCTTTTAATTTCAAAATGTAAAGTTCAGCCTTCGAATGTCGTTTTCTTATCATTTAGAGGAAGACCGCTCGAACCACGTTCGGTCGAATTCATCTTAAAAAAGTATGAGAAGAAGACGAATCATTTCTTCGATTTACATCCCCATAAATTACGCCATAGTTTTGCGACCGCTTTATTAGAACGAGGTGCGGATTTACGTCTCATCCAAGAATTGCTCGGCCATGAATCGATCAATACGACCCAAATTTATACGCACGTCTCGAAAAAAATCTTGATGGAACAATATCGCACTTTTCATCCAAGAGCGAAAAAGAAACATTAACATCTATAATTTACTTACGCTTACGAACAAGCGCATAAAAATCTATTTTTATTCAATTAGTTTTGTGCTATTATTTTATAAGCACGCCTGTGCAAATACACACAATGGGAATTCATACTCCGCGTCTAGACTTTGTCTAGGGATGATGTTCGAACCATTGGAGGAATAACAAATGGAGGCTCTTATATGAGTGAAGAAACAAAAATTGAGGCAGTAGAAACTCAAGAAACTCTACCCGTCGAAGATACGATGGCAACGGTCTTCGAACGTGATCCAGATGCCAAACTTGTGAGCATGAACGCTCTACTTGAAGCGGGTGTTCATTTCGGTCACCCAACACGTCGTTGGAATCCTAAGATGGCAAAATATATCTATTCCCAACGCAATAATATTTACATCATCGACCTTGCGAAGACGATGGATTGCTTAGTTTCAGCCTACGAGGCTCTTAAGGCTATCGTCGATAAAGGTGGAAAAGTTCTCTTCGTCGGAACGAAAAAGCAAGGACAAGAAATCGTCATGGAAGAAGCTCTTCGTTCTGGCTCATTCTACGTCACTAACCGTTGGTTAGGCGGTACGTTAACTAACTTTAAAACGATTCAACAACGTGTACGTTATTTACGTGAACTTGAACGTAACGAACAAGAAGGTATGCTCGACCTTCACAATAAGAAAGAAGCGACCAAAGTTCGTAAGACTTTAGCGAAACTTACTTTCAACCTAAGCGGTATCAAAGAGATGCGTAAGCTTCCTGACGCAGTCGTCGTCTTAGACCCAGAGATGGATCATAACGCTATTAGCGAAGCACACAAATTAAGAATTCCAGTCTTCGGTATCATCGATACGAACGCTGATCCAGATTTATTAGATTATCCAATTCCCGGTAACGATGATGCCGTCAAAGCTATCAAGTTACTCGTCGGTATTCTCGCTGACGCGGTCGTCGAATCGAAGGGTGGCGTACCGATGTATGCTTTCCAAAAAGTCGAAGGCGATGAAAAGACGATGGAAGATGCCATCAAACAAATCGATAAAGAAACAGCGGAAAGAATTGCTGCTATTCGCGCGCAAAATAAAGCCAAAAGAGAAGCGCGAGAAAAGGCTTTGAGAGAACGCAATAGAAGAGAACAACAGGTGAAGAAAGAAGCGGCTGAAAAAGTTGAAGAAAAAGAAGTTGCTGAAGAAAAGCCTGTCGAAGAAGTAAAGCCTGTCGAAGAAAAACCCGCTAAGAAAACTAGAGCAAAAAAAGCAGCGGAAAAAGTCGAAGAAGAAAAACCCGCTGAAGAAGTAAAGGAGCAAGAATAATCATTATGGCTAGCCAAAACATGATCGAATTAATCAAAGTCCTACGTGAACGCACTGGTGCGGGCATGATGGATTGCAAAAAAGCCTTAGAAGAAACGAATATGGATGTGGAAAAAGCATGCGATTGGTTAAGAGAAAAAGGCATTGCTAAAGCCGTGAAGAAAGCTTCCCGCATCGCGGCAGAAGGTCTTACGACCGTCTTAAATGAAAAAGATAAAAGAGAAGCTATCATCTTAGAAGTGAACTGCGAAACGGATTTCGTCGCTCGCGGTGATGCATTTAAAGATTTAGTCATGAGCGTCGCTTCGCTCTTACTAGAAGAAAAACCGGCGGACGTCGAAGCAGCGAAAGAACTCACCAAAGATTTATTCATCGATGCTTCCGTGAAGATTGGTGAAAAACTTGATTTGAGAAGATTCCAAGTCGTTACTTATAAGGAAGGCGAAGGCGTCGGCACTTACATCCACATGGGTGGAAAGATTTCGACCTTAGTCGTCTTAGACAAAGAAGACGCTGAACTAGAAAAAGGTTTAGCGATGCACATCGCTGCTAATTCACCTGTTTACATCGCTGAAAGCGATGTACCTGCAAGCGTCATCGAACATGAAAAAGCGATTCAACTTGAAGCTTCGAAAAAAGATGAAAAACTGCAAGGTAAACCCTTACCGGTCTTAGAAAAGATCGTCGAAGGCAAAGTGAAGAAAGCCCTTTCCGAACAAACTCTCTTCGATCAAACTTATCTCCTCGATGGTGAAAATAAAGTTGAAACCGTCTTGAAGAATAAAGGTATCAAGGTCAAATCCTTCATCCGTTACCAAGTCGGTGAAGGCTTAGAAAAAAGAGTTGATAACTTCGCCGAAGAAGTTATGAAAGAAATGAAATAATGTCAAAAGAAAGAAACACTTTAAGTGTTTCTTTTTTTAAAAGGAGGAGCTATGACTTATAAGCGTGTTCTCATCAAAATTAGCGGTGAAGCTTTGCGCAGTGGAAGAAAAGATGACCATATTTTAGATGCGTTAAAACTGGAAGAAACTGCCTTAGAAATTAAAGAAATTTACGCCGCTCATCCGCACATTCAAATCGCTATCGTCGTCGGGGCCGGTAATATTTGGCGCGGGGTCTTCGCTAATGAAATTGGTATCGAAAGAGCGACCGCTGATTACATGGGTATGCTCGCTACCATCATCAACGCCTTAGCCTTACAAAGTGCTCTAGATAATGTTGGCGTTTCAACTCGTGTCATGACGAGCATCGATGTGCCTTCCGTTGCGGAACGTTACATTCGTAAAAGAGCGATTAGACATCTAGAAAAAGGTCGACTTGTCATCTTCGCTGGTGGTACAGGTAATCCTTACTTTACGACCGATACGACCGCGGCTTTAAGAGCGATGGAAATTGGGGCGGAAGTTATCCTCATGGCCAAAAACGGCGTCGATGGAGTTTATTCTTCTGATCCACGCGTTGATAAAGAGGCAAAATTTATTCCCCACTTGACATATAAGGAACTTATAGATAAAAATTTAAAGGTGATGGATCAAACAGCGGCCAGCTTAATTTCTAATCAAGATGTCGCTATCCGCGTCTTCGCTATGAAGAAGGGTAACATGTTAAAAGTTCTTTCAGGCGAAGATATTGGAACGACCATCACGAAGGAGTAAAACTATGGATGAACTAGCACTTGAAGCCAAAAAGGGAATGGAGAAAACTATCTCCAATTTGAGGACGCAGCTTTCGACGCTTCGTACGGGAAGGGCGAATGCGATGCTACTTGACACTATTCAAGTCGATTATTATGGCGATAAGATTCCTTTAAAAGATATCGCAAGCATCACCGTTCCTGAACCAAGGCAATTACTTATCAAACCTTACGATAAGAATGATTTGAAAGCCATCGTTGCCGCTATCAACGCCTCAGATATTGGAATAAACCCGCAAAATGAGGGTACTTTAGTGCGCTTAATCTTTCCGCCTCTCACCGAAGATAGACGTCGTGAACTCGTTAAAGTTTCTAGAAAATATGGTGAAGAAGCGCGCGTTGCTTTAAGAAATGTAAGAAGAGACTACATCGATTATATCAAAGATTCAGAAGATTATTCTGATGATCTTAAACGTCGTATCGAGGCTGACATTCAAAAAGTTACGGACGACATGAGTGCGGAAGTCGATAGCATCTTAAAAGCTAAAGAACAAGAAATCATGCAAATTTAAATTTTGCTAAGTTTATATTTAAAAGCGGCCTTTTAGGTCGCTTTTTTTATTGTTAAGAACTCATCTAACATATATACTATATGTATATGAATAAATATCCTACGAACGAACATTTAAAGCATGTCGCCTTCATCATGGACGGAAATGGTAGATGGGCGAAAGAAAGACATTTACCGCGTCACCTTGGTCATAAAGAAGGATGTAATCGCATCATCGAAATATTTGATGTCATCAAAGAAGAAAATATTCCTGTCATGTCTTTATATGCTTTTTCGACTGAAAACTGGAAAAGACCGAAAGCGGAAATTCGTCATCTTTTCAATTACTTAGAACAATTTTTCAAAAGAGAAATTGATACGTTAATTAAAGATAATGTAAAAGTTGTGATTTCTGGTGACATTACTAAATTACCTCTTAAGACGCAAAAAACAGTTAATGAGGCAATTGAAAGAACGAAAAATAACGATCGCTATTTCTTCAACCTTTGTCTTAATTATGGGGGAAGAGATGAAATTGTGCGTGCGACAAAAAACTTCGCTAAAGACGTCTTAGATAAAAAGATTGATATCGAAACTTTAGATGAAAATATTTTTCTAAAATATTTATATACGCACGATTTACCTGACGTCGATTTGCTCATTCGTACGGGTGGAGATCAAAGGACATCTAATTTCTTACCCTATCAAGCAACTTACGCAGAGCTGATGTTTGTTAAAACTTATTGGCCGAGCTTTTTTAAAGATGATTTTAGAAAATGTTTAGAAGATTTTAAATCTCGTCATAGAAGATTTGGAGGATTAGATGAAAAATAAGAAAAATTTTCCTCATATTCATACGAATGAATTAAGTTCTCAAACGAAGAAATCGATTTGGGTTCGTATCGTGACAGCTTTTATTGGCCTATCTATCGTCATACCTTGTATGTTCGTTGGCGATTGGGCGTTTTTTGCAATCGTATCGATCCTTATGAGTTTAGCGACTTTTGAAATCATTCGTGCGCCAGGTAAATCCTTTCCTATCGCTGTTTACGTTTTAACTTACTTACTCGTTTACGTCACTTGTTATTTTGGTTTCATCTACGTTCCTTTGTTTACCAATGAAGCAGTAACTTTGGCTAATGCGTTCTGCGCGCCACAAGTGATGCTTTCAGCCGCTTGTTCTTTCTTTGCTTTATTCATCTATTTTGTCATCTCTATTTTTACTGCAAGAATTAGTTTAGATGATATCTTTTATCTATTTACGATGTCACTCCTTCTTGCGATGGGTATGCAAGCGGCCATCTATTTAAGAAATTTACCCATCTATTTATTTGAAGACGCAAATCCTGGCATCGAAATCGATGCTGGATATCGCTATTTTTCTAGTTCTACCCTCATTATTTACATTTTACTTGGCATCTTCATGAACGATTCTGGGGCTTATTTTATTGGCATTTTATTTGGTAAACATCCGATGAATCCTACCATCTCGCCGAAGAAGACTTGGGAAGGCTTTGCTGGGGGCTTATTCTTTAGCATCGCAATTTCGATGTCTTTTGCTTTGACGATGGCTTATTTTGATAAGCCTGTCTTACCATTCTTAGATTTATCACATTGGTACATCATTCTTATCATCTCCGTCTTAAATGCCTTATTAGCTGTCATTGGAGATTTATTCTTCTCCTTAGTGAAGAGACATTTTAATCTCAAAGATTTTTCAAATCTTTTACCAGGCCACGGTGGATTCGTCGATCGTTTAGATTCCGTCATCTTCTGTTTGCTTGGTAGCGCGATTGTCATCGCGACGACGTATCAAATTTTATTAGTGACAGGACAAATTGCTTAGTTAGTTATGAAGAGAGTTATTCTTTTAGGTGCATCTGGTTCCATCGGACAAAATACGTTAGATGTTATCTTACATCATCTAGAAGATTTTAAGTTGGTTGGAATTAGCGTTCACTCTCACATCGAATTAATTCCTTCGATTTTAGATAAGTTTCCAAGCATCGAATGCGTCGCTATTAGTGGAAAAAAAGATGTAGACGATAATATTAAAGAAACTTACAAAGATGTTACTTTTATTCATGATGAACGAGCGATTGATCAAATGTTAGAAACATTAGATTACGATTTACTCGTTAACGCTTTATCTGGCTTTGCTGGATTAAAGCCTTCACTCATCGCTATAAAGCAAAATAAAATCATCGCTTTATCGAATAAAGAAACTTTAGTGGTAGGGGGAGATATCGTTTTAAAAGCATTAAAAAATTCTACCGCTAAGATTTATCCTATCGATTCAGAACACGCGGCGATGCATCATCTTTTGATGCGTATTCCTAAAGATGAAGTAAAAGATATTTATATTACGTGTAGTGGAGGAGCTTTAAGAGATTATCCTTTGGATAAATTAGAATCGGTAACGCCTCAGATGGCATTAGATCATCCTAGGTGGAAAATGGGAGCAAAAATCACTATCGATAGTGCGACTTTACTAAATAAAGCTTACGAAGTTATCGAAGCTCATTATCTATTTGGTTTTGATATTTCTCAAATTCACGTCCTCATGCATAAAGAAAGTATCATCCACGCCTTAGTGAACTTAGTAGATCATTCTTACGTCGCCCATCTTGGGACGAGCGATATGCGTACTTTCATTCAATATGCGATGTATGAAGGTCATTCTAAGATACTTTACGAACCTAAACCATTTCAATTTGAAGACTTACATTTCTTTAAAAAAGATGATGAAAGATATCCGATGTTTCACATCGTTTTAAAAGCCTATAAAAAAGGTGGTTCAAGCATAGCTTTAGTGAACGCCGCAAGTGAAGTATTAGACCAATTATTTTTAGAAGGTAAAATAAAATTCACTGACATCGCTAAAATCGTTAAAATTCTCGTCGATGAAGATGAACCAATCATAAATCCGACGTATGAAGATTTAGTAAAAGTTGATGAAGAAACACGTTTAAAAGTGTTAAGAAAGGTAGGATTATAATATGCCAGAATGGTTATCTTGGATCTTATCGATCTTACTTTTTATCATCTCTTTAGGTATTCTTATTGCCATCCATGAACTTGGTCACTTTTTAGCGGCGAAAGCTTTCAATGTTTACGTACAAGAATACGCTATTGGGATGGGGCCAAAATTATTCTCTAAGAAGCGTAAATTAGGGGAAACTTATTTCTCATTACGAGCAGTTCCGTTCGGTGGCTTTTGTTCGATGTATGGTGAAGATGTCACGATTGAAAATGGAGTGCGTATTCCTAAAGAACGTGGTCTAGAAGGCGTCTCTCATCCGAAACGCTTCATTATCTTCGCTGCGGGCATCTTGATGAATTTTGTCCTCGCTTATGTCTTATTTTTCATCAATTGTGCGGCATTCCCCCAATCGTCTTACTATTTAAATGTGCTCGATATCCCTGAAAGTTCACTCGCCGCAGAAGCAGGCATTAATAATCACGATATCTTAACGTTTGAAACAGTTCCTCAAGTTGATCTAGATACAGGTGAAACTAAACAATATAATCCTTTATCTGGTTTATATGTTATCGATGGAGATGCAACATTGCATATTCCTGAAAGTGAAGAAAGTCCTGCAAGAGAAGAAAAAATTGTCGTCGCTTTCAATGCGAGCGCTATAACGACGACTAATTTAAATTTTAATCTCGCCATTCAATTATTAAGCGTCGATAAAACTGATCCTATTGCTTGGAAAATAAATAACGACCCTGGCTTTGCTTTCATCGGTGAAAATTATTCTTTTACTTTTACTCCTATTATTATCGAAGGTATTAGTAGTACGAGCTTTGATCCAGATAATTATGTAAGTTACGATTTAGAAGGTAATCCTATCGAAAGAGAGATAAGTCCTATTACAGTTCATGCGACTGCGACGAGCGCTGAAACGTATCAATATGATGATATTGGACTAAATGCTTTCGAGCACGTTTTTAGATATAGTTTCACTGAAGCTTTTGGAGCGGCTGGTGAGGACTGGGCTGAGGCTAATACTTTGCTATTTAGAGCTGTAGGAGGCTTGCTTGTTGGACAAGGTTATGATCAACTTGGTGGGCCGATTGCTATTCTTTCTCAAACAACTTCCATCTTACAAACGATGAGTTTTGGTTATTATATTTGGTATTGGGGAGTCATCTCTTGTAACTTAGCGATTTTTAATTTATTGCCATTCCCTGGTTTAGATGGTTGGCATCTTGTCGTTACCTTATTTGAAGGTATCACCCGTAAGAAAATACCTAACAAAGTTAAAAACGTCATTTCTGCTATTGGGATGATTCTACTATTTGGTCTTATGATCGTAGTTTTATTTAAGGATGTTATAGGGTTATTTTAGTTATGGATGATAAGATGCAACGTTTCTTAAAATCAGTTAACTTGGATGAATTCGAATTTAGCGATTTATCTTTTGATTTGGTAAGAAGAAATCCTTTCGATCGTAAGACAGTCGATATGGCTATCGTCAAAGAATTCCCTTGGGATTATATGCATCTATCTAAATTCATGGAAGCGCTAAACACGATTAATTATCCATATTCGATGAAATTTTCTTATAAGAAAAGTCCAAGTGGCTACGACGCAATTAAGTTATTCGATGATTGGTACGTTTCAATTTATCATATCCCTCATAATCTCATCATTAGACCTGGCATCAGCGCTTTAACTTTCGTCTATTCGAGCGAGGAAGAAGTTTCTACCTTTAAATCTGCGGTCGACGATTTTATCGATTTCTTAAATTTTTTAAATTACCGCATCGATATTGAAACCAAAATTGAAAAGAAAGTCGATGAAGGGGTTAAGGCAAGCGAAGAAGAAATTAAAAGAAGTGTCGATGAAGCACTTAAAACGATCGAAGAAAGTAAAGATATCGTCGAACCGACGACGACAGATTATCGAAGCGTAGAAGAAGAACATTACGAATCACAATCCGCGATTGAAGAAACGCTCATCAAAGAGATGAAACAAAATTTGAAGAGAATGAAAGAAGAAAGAAAATATCAACATTTCGATCATCAATATGAACAAATTAATCATATCGCTGAAATAAATGAGACGATAAAGTACGTCGATTTTGATGGTCAAGTTTTTAAAGTCGATGAAAAAGCGATGAAAACGATGACTCTTTATACGATTACGATCGGGGATAATCATCGCGCCATCATCGTCAAAGCCCAATCGACGAGAGCGACTTTATCTTTAGATACGCTTACAAAAATTAAAGTTGGTATTCGACTTAGAGTAAGAGGTAGAACTGTCATCGATAAATTTAACGCTCAGTTAGAAGTTATGGCGGATTATATTGACCTTTTGCCGCCCTTAGAAGTAAGAAAAGATAATGCGAAAGTAAAAAGAGTCGAACTTCATCTTCATACAAGATATTCAGCCATGGATGGAATAAGCGATATTTCTGAATATATTAATCTTGCTGAACAGATGGGCCATAAAGCACTAGCGGTGACAGACCACGGGGTTGTTCAATCTTTCTTAGATGCGGATAAGTTTTCCGCCAATAAGAAAATTAAGATGATTTATGGTTCTGAATTATACATGGTCGAAGACGCTCCAACATACGTTTATAATCCTAAGGATATCGTCTTAAATAAAGCTAAATATGTCTTCTTCGATACTGAAACAACTGGTCTATCTTCTCACTACGATGGTATCACCGAATTTGGTGGTGTCCGTTATGAAGATGGTATTAGAAAAGATACCTTAGATATCTTAATTAATCCTGAAAGAGAGATTCCTCAAAAGATTGTCATTAAGACTGGTATCGATAATGAAATGGTGAAAAATTGTCCGAAGTTTAAAGATGTCGCTGATAAGATTTTAAACTTCTTAGGCGATGCAATTTTAGTTAGCCATAACGCTTCATTTGATATCGGTTTTTTAAATGAATCTTTGAAAAAAATCGGTTATCCTCCATTAAAAAACCCTGTCATTGATACGCTTGAGTTATCTCGTTACTTATTTAAAGATGCATCTAGACATACCTTAGAAGCTTTAGCGAGAAACCTAGAAGTAAGTTATGATAAAGAAAGCGCGCACCGTGCCGAATATGACGCATCTGTGCTTTCGGAAGTTTGGATGGCAATGTTAGCTAAACTAACGAAAGATAATCATAATTTAATGCATAGTGATCTTGCTAAATTTGAAACGCCAAAAGAAACTTTAAAACATTTGAAGCCAAGACACGTAACAGTGCTTGCTACGAATGAAGTTGGATTAAAAAACTTATATAAATTAATTTCAACTTCGCACATCGATTATTTTGCTCGTGTCCCAAGAGTGCCACGTAAAGTTCTTAGCGAACATCGTGATGGTTTATTAATTGGTAGTGCATGTTTTAATGGTGAGATTTTTGAATTATTAAAAACTAGGTCTTATGAAGAAATTGTCGAAGCGATGAAATTTTATGATTTTATTGAAGTGCAACCGCCGGCGAACTATTCTTATCTTATCGATGTAGGTGATATCAAAGATGAAGAACGCCTTTTAGATATGCTTAAAACGCTCATTAAGGCTGGAAAAGAAGCTGGTAAGATCGTCGTTGCAACAGGTGATGTACATTACGCTTTACCGTCTGAAAAGATATATCGCGATATCATCATCATGGCTCAAGGTGTAGGTAAAAGCTCTCACCCTTTAAATCAAAGACCTTACGACCGCGATAAAGAATTCACTAATTTTGTGCCATTTAACAATCCTGACCAACATTTTAGGTCGACGGATGAAATGCTAAAAGCATTTAAATTTATCGATGATGAGTTAGCGTATGAAATAGTGGTCACAAATTCCAATATGATCGCTGATATGTGTGCTTCTATGCATACGCTGAAAGATGGCCTTTATACACCAAAAATTGAAGGTAGCGAACAAATATTGAAAGATATCGTCTACAAGAATTTTTATGATCGATATGGGGAAAATCCTCCTGAATTTATGAAGGAACGTCTCCAAAAAGAATTAGATGGTATCATCAATAACGGTTATTCTGTGAACTACTATCTTGCCTACATGATCGTCCATAAAGCTAATAGTGATGGTTACATCGTCGGAAGTCGTGGTTCGGTTGGTTCTTCATTCGTCGCTACGATGGCGGACATTACTGAAGTTAACCCCTTACCGCCTCATTATCTATGCCCATCTTGTCATCATTTTGAATTGTCGCAAGATCCAAACGTTAGGAGTGGATTTGATCTACCGCAAAAACGTTGTCCAGTATGCGGCACGACGATGGTGGCGGATGGACAAAATATTCCTTTTGAAACATTCCTTGGTTTCAATGCTGAAAAAGTTCCTGACATCGATTTAAACTTCCCAGGAGATTATCAACAAAATGCATTTGAATTCGTTCGAACGATGCTTGGTAAAGACCATGTTTTCCGTTGTGGAACTGTATCGACTGTTAAAGACCAAACGGCCTTTGCTTACGCTAGAGATTATGCGAAAGCTTATCGCTTAAATAACTTAACTCAAGCTGATTTTAATATGCTTGCTTCAGGCTGTTTAGGGGTCAAACATACGACCGGTCAACACCCTGGTGGCGTCTTAATTATCCCAAGTGAATTTGAAGTTTATGATTTTACTCCAATTCAATATCCTGCGGATGATCTTGAATCCAATTGGCGCACGACACATTTCGATTACCGTAACATGCACGATTGTCTTTTAAAACTAGATTTATTAGGTCACCAAGACCCGATGGCGTTAAAGATGATGGTCGAACTAACAGGTGTTCCTTTGAATAAAATACCTTTAAATGATCTAAGAGTTTTATCATGTTTTACTTCTAATAAAGCACTTAATCTTTCCTTCAATTATCTAGGCGAAGAAACCGGGGCGCTTGGCCTTCCTGAATTTGGTACGAACTTCAATAGAGGTATCTTAAAAGCCGCTAAACCTAAATCGTTTGCGGATGTTATCGCTATCTCTGGTCTAAGTCATGGTGAAGGCGTTTGGGCGGGAAATTCCGAAGATTTATTAAAAAATGGTGTCGTAAAAGAAATTAAAGACGTCATCGGTTGTCGAGATGATATCATGACTTATCTCATCCAAAAAGATTTACCTTCTTCGATTGCTTTTGCCATCATGGAAGACGTTAGAAAAGGTAA
This sequence comes from uncultured Bacilli bacterium, assembly GCA_944363535.1. Taxonomy (GTDB): domain Bacteria; phylum Bacillota_I; class Bacilli_A; order RFN20; family CAG-826; genus CALVUG01. The sequence continues at coordinate 7,726 of CALVUG010000009.1, read as the reverse complement.
AGGATTAAAGCCAGAATATGAAGAGACGATGAGAGCTCACGGCGTACCTGATTATTACATCGATTCATGTAAGAAGATTAAATATCTTTTCCCGAAGGCTCACGCGACAGCCTACGTCACGATGGCCATTAGAGTCTGTTACTTCAAACTTTATTATCCATTAGAGTACTATGCGACTTTCTTTTCTATAAGAAGTGATCAATATGATATCGAAGCGATGATCAAAGGAAAAGACGCTATCATCGACGTCTTAGAAGATTATAAACGTCGCAAAGCTAACAAAGAAAAATTATCGACGAAAGAAGTCGCGATCGAATCGACGTTAGAAATTGCTATCGAGATGGTCGAGCGTGGTTTTACTTTCTCAAATATTAACATCGAAAAATCTGACGCTACTAATTTTGTAGTCGATCACGAACACAAATGTTTAATTCCTCCTTTCATCACTATCGATGGTCTAGGCGAAAACGCTGCTAGAAGTATCGTCGAAGCAAGAAAAGAAAGGCCATTTGCCACTAAAAAGGATTTATTAGAACGCACTAAACTTAATAACACGAACATGGAAAGGTTAAATTCTTTACACGTCTTAGGTAATTTACCAGACAATGAAGAAATCTCATTGTTTGATTTTATGTTTTAAATCTACTATGATTTAGTCATTCGGGGCATAGCGCAGCTTGGTAGCGCGTCTGGTTCGGGACCAGAAGGTCAAGGGTTCAAATCCCTTTGCTCCGACCAATTGCGCCAGTAACTCAGCCCGGATAGAGTATCACCCTCCTAAGGTGGAAGTCGAACGTTCAAATCGCTCCTGGCGCGCCAAAAATTAATATAATATCTTTATGGATTCATTAGGAAATTATTTAAAAGAAGAAAGAATACTGCATCGTTTAAATTTAGAAGATGCAGCTTTATTTTTAGATTTAGATAAGTCGACTTTAATCGCTATTGAAAGTGATGAAATTATGCCTAGTAAAGAGATTTTATATCGCTTTCAAAATTTTTATAGTTTAGAGATGGATGAAATCGTGAAACATATTGATAAAAATAAGATGGATAAGATCGAAACAAGGCCTAATAAAAAGGAACATTCTACTTATTATATTTTTAAAAGATATACTTTCATCATTAGCCTAGCGTTATGTTTAATTGCTTATATCTTATTAGGGCAATTTACTTATCGAGGTTATGAAATTTATTGGACGTTATTTTTTCTTCCTTTCATCTTATCTTCTTTTATTTTCGCGATCTATTTTCATAAGTTTACGAGGTTTCCTATCGTTTTTATTGTTTTGATGATTTATTTATCTTTAGGAATGTCTCTAAACTCATGGCATCCTTATTGGGCAATGTTATTTATTATTCCGTTATATTATTTAATTTCTATTCCTCTCGATTTACACTTGACGAATAAAAAATTGAATTAACGTCTTTTTAATGCTTTAACGTAAGGGCGATATTTAAAGAAATAGGATATTTTTAATAATTCATTGATGTTTTTATAATCTTTAATTTCTTTATTAGCCATCAATAAGTAATCGATATTTTCGATAAGTAGGGCGTCTAAATCAATTAAACCGTGTCTACGATAAAAGTTTAATCTTCTTATCGTTATCTCATCTTTTTCGTCTGGAATTTCGATACATAAATAAAATTCTTTGTCTTTATTTTCCTCAATTAATAGATCAAGAATCTTAGAGCCATATTGCTTATTTCTTTTATCTTTGGCGACGGCAAAATAAAGTAGGTAAGTGCAAAGTTCATTTTTTAATAGATAAGCGATGGAGACGAAACCAGTTTCATCTTCGTAAACTCTAAATTCGATGCCTTTTCTTTTCGCGATATGTTTGATGATAAAAAAGGTAATCTTTCATTGGAAGGAAAAGCTTCTAAAATCGTTTCTTTAACTTCTTTCTTATGAGGGTGATTTCTTTTAAAAATCGTATAATGTAAGTCCATATTTATAAAAAAATCGATACAAAGTATCGAAATAGACGAAATGGTGGACCTGACGGGGATCGAACCCGCTACCTCTTCCATGCCATGGAAGCGCTCTCCCAGGTGAGCTACAGGCCCAAGTCGTCTTTTAAATAATAGTGAAAAATACTAGCGATTGTCAAGGATTAGTATAATTTGATAAAATATTAAGGCTATGTTAGAAAAAATTTTTAAGATTAAATCGCGTAAAGCTAAATTATCGCTTGAAATTATCGGTGGAGTCATGACTTTCTTTGCCATGATTTATATCATTCCTTTAAATGCCTTACTGTTTAGTGATATGGAAGGGGGAATGAGTTATCAAGGTGTCTTTATCGCAACGGCGATTATTTCTGCTCTAATCACCATCTTGATGGGCTTCATCGCTAATATGCCGATTGCTTTATCGACCGGGATGGGCTTAAATTCATTTATTACGACGACTGTTTCCCAAGGCTTAGGCTTTTCTTGGCAAGAATGTATGGTCCTTTTATTTATCACAGGTATCATATTCTTCGCTTTTACCATTACACCGATACGAAGTATTATCATCGATAAGATTCCTCGCCAGTTAAGGCTTATCATCTGCGCTTCTTTAGGTGCATTTATTGCCTTTGTCGGTTTAAAAAACGCAAATATTGTCATGCCAAGCGAATCAACATTTGTCACTCTTGGTTCTTTTTCTAATCCTGGCGTCTTACTTTCTTTATTTGGTATCATCGTTGGTCTAGTCTTAATGTTTTTAAAAACGAAGAAAACTATCATCAATACGTTAGCCATTCCTATCGCTGTTGTCGTCTCGGCGGTCATCGGTATTACTATTACTTATTCTATGAGTGCGGCGCAAGGTATTGCTGCAAGTGAAATCGCTAATCAAAATGGCTTACCATTTTTCGATAACGATTGGGATCTAGCCGCTCGCTTCGTTGGGTTAAAAGATGTTGTTTTCTTCGGTGCGTTTTCTTCTGCTGAAGGAGTTAATACCGATATAGGAAGTCTATTTGTTAACGTCTTTTCTAATCCAAGTAGTTACGCTGTTATTTTCTCTTTATTTTTTGTTCATCTATTCGATTCGACGGCCACTATTCTTTCCGTTGGAAAAGATGTTGGAGCGATCGATGATGATGGTTCATTTAAGCAACGCCGTGTCTTCTATCCTGACGCTATCGGCTCATTATTAAGTGGTCCACTTGGAACTTCGACTATCACACCCTTTGCCGAATCAACAGTAGGGGTGAAGGTTGGAGCAAAAACTGGTCTAGCTTCTATTGTTACTGGTTTATTATTTGCTTTAACGATGTTCATCTATCCTATATTTTCTATCTTTACGGCTGGTTCAGTCGTCGCTCCCGCTTTAGTGCTCGTTGGGGCATTAATCTTCGTCAATAACTTAAAGTCCTTAACGTGGGATGATATGGCTATTACTTTCGTTGGTTTCTTAGCTGTTATAATTACTGTTCTTACTTATTCAATTTCTAACGGTATCGGTTTTAGTTTTATTTTCTATACTGTCATTGAATTAGCGAGAGGTAATTATAAGAAAATTAATATCGTCACTTATTTAATAAGTGCATTTTTCGTCGTTTCATTTATTATTAATGAAGTTATTGCAATGCAAAATAGTGCGCCTTAACGCACTATTTATCTTTTTTATGCTCTTTTAATTTAAGTTACTTCTGATCGTCTTCAGGAGTATTTTTATTCTTATCTTCTAAAGTTTCAACTTTAACTTCTTGATCTTCGATATGTAGACGTGCTTTTGCTTCTAATAAGGCTTTTTCATTATCTTCTTTAAGCCATCTTTCTTTATCTTCTTTTAATAGCGTCCCATTAACGCCTATTAGATCAATCGTATATTCTTCATCGGTCGCCCCAGCGTGATGAGCTTTAAAAGGTTCTTCATCAGGGAAGATAAGATGATAATTTGAAGTAGCGACAGCAAGATAATCACCTAAAGATAGATCGACCATCGGATGAGGCTTACCTAAACCAAAGATATTATTTTTAAGCACTTGTTCTTTGCTATAAAGTTCAAATTTATCGCCGTAATATTCGTTGAAGAGTTTTTTAAATTCTTGCTTATATTCATCATTGATGAAAAAGGAAGCGGCGCGCGTTTCAATCGCCCAAGGCTTCGCTAGCATCTTTTCAAATTCAGGATGCTCTTTTAATAAGTTAATCGGTTTGACATCGATGAGGCCGTGATCTGCGATAGCGAAAGTTAAGACATCTTGGTTTTTAGGTTTAGTTGTATATCTAACGAATAGACGATTAATTTTTCTTACCGCTCTTTTTGCTGCTTTCGAATCGACACCTTTATGATGCAAAGTATGATCAGGATTAGTCCAATAAGCGTAGACGAAACTATTTTCCGTTTGTTTCGCTAGTTTATAAGCTTTCTTCATGAACGAAGATAATAATCTAGGACCTTTTTTATCGACCGGATAACAATATAGAAGATGCGCTCTAGTTTTTTCTAATGCATGAGCGTTGATCGTATCAATAATATTAAAACATGCAAGATGCTTGGAATTGATGCCAGGAAGTGGCGATGAAGTATTATCAAGTTTAAAACGATTAGTAAATACTTCAATCGGTTGATTAGGATGTTCTTTAAAATATTCAGTCCAGCCTAAATAACCGGTTTCTAACGGGTATTTTGCATTTAAAAATGCGTTTGTGGCAGCGACAGTAGTGGGTGGGAAAACGCTAGATAAACGATGCCTTACATTTAGGCGCATATAATTATCTTCATCTAAATGTTTGTTTAAAATTGATTCTCCTAAGCCGTCAAATAAAAAGACTACGATTTGTTTATTACCTTCTAGCATCTTATCGGCACTAGGGATGGAAGGATGATAAGTTTCCAAACCAAAATGTTTAAGAATAGAGTTAGAAAGATTAACTAAACAATTATCGTAGTCTGGTATGCGCATAGATTAAATTAAATATTTTTTGACCAAAGGCCATGTAAATTGCAGTAAGCAAGAACGCGGATAATGCCTTCACCGGGTGCGATGTAAAAATCAGCTTCAGGTGCATCGTTTGGCTTTAAATAACGAATTTGAACACCATTTGTTGTTTCAAGCATCACCCATTCGATGTAATGTTCTTCACTCATTGGGTGGTGAACACTACCGACTTCTACGTGAACATGGTTAGCGCGTAAAGAAAAAATAGGAACATGTTTTTCTACTGCAGCATCTTTTGTGTTAGGAATAAGTTCTTCCATCGCACCATCGTGGCTTTGATGTTCTTTCAATGTGAGTGGTAAAACGACATTACCACAAGTTTTACAGTGTAAAATTTTTCTTTCCATAAATTTTATCTCCTTTGTGCTATTCATTATACATTGAAAGATGAAGAAAACATAGTTTTAGACAATTTATTAAAATAAATCTTTACGTAGATAAATTGAGTCTTCTTTAGTTATAGGCCTAATTACTTTCGCAGGTATGCCCGCAGCCAAAAAATTAGAAGGAATATCTTTTGTTACGACCGAACCTGCTCCGATAACACAATTATCGCCAATCGTTACTCCAGCGCATATGGTGACGTTAGAAGCAATCCAACAATTAGAGCCGATATGAATTTCTTTAGCGTATTCTTGATCAACGTAATTTCCGTCTTTTAAAAACATAGCTCTTTCTTTAGCTAATAAAGGGCGTAAAGGGGTTGCTAAAGTAACATTTGGGCCAAAGAAGACGTTACTACCTAGATAGATTTTTGCGCAATCTAAAACGACGAAATTGTAATTTGCGTAAATGTGGTCGCCACTATAAATATTATCTCCATAGTCGAACCAAATAGGACCTGCAAAAGTTATGTCTTGACCTAAATTCGGACAAAGTTCTTTTAAAATTTCTTTTCTCTTTAAATCACATTTATGTAAAGAATTAAATTTTAGACAGAGTTCGTAGGCTAAAGCATTTCTTTTACCTAATTCTTCATCAAAAGGGATATAAAGTTTCTCCTTTAACATTTTTTCTTTTTCACTCATTTTGTTTTTCTCCTGATTTTTATTGTAGAAATAATTATTAGTAGAATTAATAAAACCACACTTGTGAGTAAAATTATAAGATACATAGCCCAAGTTGGAATATTTGTTCCAAAAGCTATGTAGGAAACGTCGAATGATTGTTTTATGGCATCGACCATTGGAGAATGACCATATTCTAACATCTTATCTAATGTACCATTTAAAAAGCCTTGTCTAAATAAAATAGTGGAATAAGTGCCAGGAAGTAAACTTGTAAAATTTTTAATTCCTTCACCCATCGTTGAAATTGGCATGTACGCTCCGCAAATAAAGCCATATAAAGCTGACACTAATGTGCATATGCTAGACATGACGCCTTGTGAGCGAGTAAATGACCAAATAATATTAGCGAGTAATGTTCCGAATAAAGAAGTAAGGATGATGTTAGCAATGATAAGTAAGACGTCAAGGAACGTTAAATAAAAACCAACGATACCTAAATAAATAAGGCCGATTATTAAGAAGACGAAACAAACTATGAAAGTTGAAAGCATATTAGCCAAGACATAACTCAATTTTAAAATGTAATTTTTAATAGGAGTGACTTTAAAATCGATATCGGCACTGTTTATCTTATCAATAATCATAATGCCGCTACAAAAGGCAACTGTGATACAAGAAGTGGCTAAGACGCTAGAAAAAAGCCATCCTCCACTAAAAGCGTTAATTAATGAAGTTGGAAGAATTCCTTCTCCAACGATAGCGATTAGTTGTTCTTCATATGTTGATTTTAAGAAAGTCGCAAATAAAACAAAAAGAATAACGGGGGTAATTAAAGAAACGAAAAAAGTCATCTTATCTTTAAAATAAAGTTTAAGATTCCTCATCGTTAAGTAACCGAGTTTCTTTAAATTCCACATCATAGTTGTTTTAAATCCTTCCCAGTTACATTTAAGAAGACATCATCCATCGTGCCTTTGACGATCTCCAAATCAAAAATTAAATTTTTGTATTTAGCGATGAATTCTTTCGCACTTTCAGTATCTTTAAATGATATTTCTAAATAGGAAGAATTTTTCTTATAAATAATCTTTTCTTCATCTAAAATATCAATAATTTTTTCATCGTAACGATATAATTTGTATCCCTAAAAGATTTCCACCTAGAGGTGTACGAATATTTGAACATCGTGTGCGAAAATTCGAACAGTTACTTTAAATATTGCTTAATTGATAGTGATTTAGGTAATTTCTCTGACCAAGGTAAAAGATCATCAATAGGCACTTTATTAATGTTTTCTAAAACGTATTCAAGATATTTATCTACAATTAACGAATTAGCGTTCGCGGTTTGAACAATAGTAAATATTCTACTAGAAAGTAAAGCTCCATTTTCACTTTTAGCAAACAGAACATTTCTCCTCATAATAGCGAACGGTTTTATTGCCCTTTCACATATATTATTAGAAATTGGAATATGACCATCCAATAAGAAGGTTTTGCTCTCTTCTTTAACATTTTTAAAATATTTAACTGCTACATCAAGCGGAGTTCCTTCTTCAGCCTTTATAGTCTCAAGATAATCATATATATCATTAACCATCTTTATGTAATCATCGCTTTGCCTAGCTTCATATATTTCAAGTGGTGATTTTTTCATCGCTTTTAATTTAGCTTCAGCTTCGAATAATTTGTCGATTCTTTTTACCATCTCACTTGCTACACTTATTTTCTTTTGTTCATTGTTAAGTACTTTTACGATGTCATAAAACTT
>CALVUG010000008.1 GCA_944363535.1 uncultured Bacilli bacterium | reverse complement strand
GGGACAATAGCGTTAAGTAAACGTGAAGGTCATATTCTTTCTTGATAAGACTGGTTGTGTGGTTTTAAAATATAAATACACGCGAAATTAAGAAAGATTAGGTGAATCTTATGCAAAACAAATTTAAAGCTATTTTAGCCACTTTTATTTTTTCTATGGCGCTTAGCGTGGGAGTTTTTGCTTCATCTATTATTGAAACTTCTAAACATCACGATGTTGACGTTCATGCAGCTGTAGTAGAGGATTTTGAACCTTTTACATATAGTGGAAATTATTACGATTCATTGAATCCTGATTCGTTAACCGATGGTTTAAATGGTACTTTAAGAACTAATTTAACAAGTCTTATTTACCCTGATGGTTTTTATACTTATAGTGGGGAAGGCTCCAATGAATTAGGTTCCGTTTTAAAAGATGTTGATGAAGATCCTAATAATCCTAGTAATATGGTCCTTTTCTATACACATAATTCGATTACTAAAGTAAATTCTAGCAGTGCCAAAAATTGGAATAGAGAACATTGCTGGCCACAAAATTTATCAAATAATAATTGGGGAACAAGCAAAGCAGGCACGGATATTTTACACATTAGACCGACATATGAAAAGACAAATGGTGCCAGATCTAATCTTAAATATGGAACCGTAAGTTCCGGTAGTGTTGAAACGTACAACAACATGCAATATGGTAAAAAAAATAGTACTTATTTTGAGCCGATGGATTTTTCTAAAGGCGACGCCGCAAGGATTATCATGTACGTTTGGACGGCATATAAAAATACGTATTCAACTTTACCTGAAATTACTAATACATTTTCATCTTATGAAGAAATGATTGAATGGCATATCTTAGATGTTCCAGATGAATTAGAAGGTAATCGTAATGATTATTCTGAAACTTCTAAACAAAAGAATCGTAATCCTTACGTCGATCATCCTGAATGGGGATGTAGAGTATTCAAAGATAAAATTAGTGATTCGTTATATAACGAATGTATGCAAACATACGAAAATGGTGGTCAATCTAGTGTTGCACCAACAAGTATTGATATCGTTACATCTAATACGACTTTAAGCGTCGGCGAAGAAAGAACCTTAAGTATAAATGTTACTCCTTCTAATGCGAATAAAAGTGTTACTTGGTCTAGCTCTAATAGTAGTGTTGTAAGTGTTTCATCTGATGGTACGATTAGGGCTCTTAAAGGCGGAAGCGCAACTATTACAGCAACTTCATCATTAAATATGAATATTAAAGATAGTGTTACTTTTAATGTTAAAGAAGTTGAAAGCATTTCAATAAGCGGTACACCTAATAAAACAAATTATTATGAAGGTGAAAAATTTAATCCATTTGGATTAACTATCACTGCTCTTTATAGTGACGGAACTAGTGCAAATGTAAGTGTTAATGATTGTTTATGGTACGATGGAACAACTTATCAAGAAACGTTATCGGAAGGCACCACTAGTGTTGTTTGCTATTATGGAAATGCATCCGCTACTTGTAGTGGAATAACAGTAAGCAAAGCAATACACACTGAAAAGACATATACATTTACCAATGCAAGCTGGACGTCAGAGCCAGCCGGTTGGTCAGGCGATACAGCTATGTATAATGATGAGAAAGGTGTGCAAATTACTGATAAGTTTAATAATAATCCTGCTACCGCTTCATTAAGTGAAGATGTTACAAGCTTGAGCGAAGTACACCTTGTTCTTTCAAGAAATTCAAGCAAAGGCGCAGGCAAGGTGATTATTAAAGTTGATGGAAAAGAAGTTGGTTCAATGACTGTTTCTACTTCTACTGTTAGTGATACACCAACCGAATATACAATTCCACTTTCATCAGTATCTTCTGGTAAATTGAGTATAGAAGTTACATGTACCACTAATTCAATTTACGTAAAATCAATCACGATCGTTTCTGGCAATGGTTCATCTGGTGTAGAACCAACAATTTCAGGTATCAGAGTAATCTCTATGCCTAATAAGACTACATATGTAGTAGGTGAAACTTTAGATCTAACTGGTTTAGTGGTTCACACATATGATGAAAATGGCAATAATTTAGAAGATGTTACATATGCATGTAGTTTTAATCCTGCTGAAGGAACAATTTTAAATAATACTGGTACAGTTACTATTAGTGTTTCCTATCAAGGTTTAGTGACTTCATTTAGCGTTACCGTTAATGAACAAGGTGGTGGAGGAGAAGATCCTAATCCAGATGTTCCAGTTGAAAGCTCGACTTTTGCTAAAGTAACTGAAAATAAGACTGATTGGACTGGTACTTACTTGATCGTTTATGAAAGCGGTAGCTTAGCGTTCAATGGTGCTAAAACGACCGGGTTCGACAAAGATAACACAATAAGTGTTAATATCAACAATGATAAGACTATTGATTATAGCGATACGCTTTTCAATTCAACTATAACAATCGAAGATGCAACAACTTCTAATACATATTATGTTAAGACCGCGAGCGGTCATTACATTGGAAATACCGGTACAAGTAATACAGTTAGTGAGGTAAAGGATCCACATACTATTTCTATCGACATTAATAATAATATTTTCTTAGTTGCTAGCGGTGGAAATAATATGGAATATAATACCGCAGGATATTTTAGATATTACAAGTCTACTAGCTATCAAAAAGACATCGCTCTTTATGAACTAGTGGAACCAACTATCACTCCAGAAGCTGAAGCTAAAACTTTTGCAAATACATTCTTAAATACTCCGCTTTGTGATGATGGAATAACCGCACCTAGTTCTACTTTATGGAATACCTTAGCGAATGATTTCGAATTATTGAGCGAAGACGCAAAACAAATTTTTAAGAGTGGAAACACTACTGACACAGATATTCTTGCTGCAATTGCAAGATACGATTATATCTTAAATAAATATGGTGAAGATCCTCAGCATGGTGGCTACGTCAATTTCATGAATAGAGCGATTACCAACAATTCACCAGCTGTTAATTTCGATTTATTTGGTGATGCTTCAACTATCATCGTTTCTTTCATCACCGTCGTCATTTTACTTGCGAGCATCGGATTAATTGTTTCCGTCGTTCAAAAACGTCGAAGAGAAAATAAATAATCTTTAAATTATAAATTTAGTTTGCTATAATCAAGTTAACTCGATGAAGGGAACTCATCTTTATCTTGCTTCTTCTAGCGAGGGCCTAGAGGTGAAAAGGGTCTAGAAGTAAATGAAGAATTGCCACTCCCAGAGAGCGATAATAATCGACGTAAAGACCGCGTTAAGGCTAAATTGAGGTGCATTTATTAATATAAATTAATAAGTGAACGAGGATGGTACCGCGATAAGACTTATCGTTCCTTGGAACGATTTTTTTGTGTTTAAGAGGTAAAAACGTATGAAGAAATTAACTGGTCATCAAATCAGACAAATGTGGATCGAATTTTTCGAATCGAAAGGTCATCATTTCGAAGAAGGGGCAAGCCTCATTCCAAAGAATGATCCAACTTTACTTTGGATCAACTCTGGCGTTGCTGGTTTAAAAAGATATTTCGATGGTTCTTTAATTCCACATTCTAGGCGTATCGTTAACGTCCAAAAGTGCTTACGTACGAACGATATGGAAGAAGTTGGTTTAACAGCTAGACATCAAACATTTTTTGAGATGTTAGGTTGCTTTTCTATCGGCGATTATTTCCGTAACGAAATTATTCCTTGGGCTTATGAAATTTTGACGAGTGAAAGATGGTTTGCGTTCGAAAAAGATAAACTTTATTTTACTTATCATCCAAGCGACGTTGAAACGCACGCTTTATGGCTTAAACAAGGTGTCGATGAATCGCATCTTATTCCTCTAGAATCTAACTACTGGCAAATTGGAGAGGGGCCGTGTGGACCTAATACGGAAGTATTTTATGACCGTGGAGAAAAATATGATAAGATGCATCGTGGGGATGAATTACTGCGTAAAGATTTAGAAAATGATCGTTACATCGAAATATGGGGTATCGTCTTTTCCCAGTTCAATGCCGTGAATGGAGTAGATAGAAAAGATTATAAAGAATTACCTGCAAAAAATATTGATACCGGCGCTGGTTTAGAAAGAATCGCTTGCGTCATGCAAGAAGTCGAGACGAACTTCGACACCGATTTATTCATGCCTTTAATCCGTGCGACGGAAAAGATTGCTAAAGTGCCTTATAAAGAAAATCCGATGCCATACCGCGTCATCGCTGATCACATAAGAGCGTGCACTTTCGCTCTTAGCGATGGAGAATCTTTTTCTAATGAAGGTCGAGGTTACGTCTTAAGGAGATTATTGAGAAGAGCCATGGTCTACGCTAGACATATTGGTATCGATAAACCTTTCTTACATTTACTCGTTCCAGCGGTCGTCTTAATTATGCACGATTTCTATCCATATTTAGATACGAAGATGGAAGTCGTGCAAAAGATGATGAAAGCGGAAGAAGAAAAATTCCTTAAGACTTTGGCTAACGGCGAACATATGCTAAAGAAAATGGTCCAAAATGATGAAAAGTTAAGCGGACAAGATGCTTTTAAACTTTACGATACTTTCGGTTTTCCTTTGGAATTAACGCGAGAATTATGCGATTACATGGGCGTTTCTATCGATGAAGCAGGCTTTGAAGTCGAGATGGAAAAACAAAAAGAAAGAGCAAGAAGTGCAAGGAAAGTCGTCGAAAGTATGTCGAAACAATCGGGCGATTTGATGAAATTTACTTCGCCTTCAACTTTCGATTACGATGCCTTTAGTTTAAAAGGTACGATCATCGCTTTATTTAAAGATGGTGAACAAGTATCATCTTTAGATGATGAAGGGGACGTCATCTTCGATAAGACATGTTTTTACGCGGAAAGCGGCGGCCAAGTTTCGGATGTCGGTGAAATCGCAAATGAAACAACTCACGCTAAAGTAAGTTACGTTTATCACGCCCCAAATGGGCAAAACTTACATCACGTTCACGTTCAATTTGGTCTACTTCAAGTTGGTGATAAGTTCGATTTAAGAATCGACCGTAAGCAAAGAATTCTCACGATGAGAAATCATTCTGCGACGCATCTACTACAAAAAGCTTTGATCGATGTCCTAGGTGATCATATTAAACAAGAAGGTTCTTTCGTTTCTAAAGATTATCTTAGATTCGATTTCTCTCATCCTAGTAAGATATCTTCTAGCGATTTAAAAGAAATTGAAAACCGCGTGAACGAATGGATTAGTGAAGGTATCGAAGAAAAGACTTTAGTGCTTCCAATCGAAGAAGCTAAAAAGATTGGGGCAAGAGCGTTCTTCGATGAAAAATATGGAGATATCGTCCGAGTTGTCACCTTTGGTGACGTCTCCAAAGAATTCTGCGGTGGAACGCACGTGAAAAATTCGGAAGATATCGGCATCTTTAAAATTGTGAGCGAAGAAAGTATCGCTAGTGGGATAAGAAGAATTGAAGCCGTCACTTCTTTAGGAGCGTTAAGTTACATCGATCAAGAAGAAAACGTCATCGATAGAGCTAAAACTTCTTTGAACGCTAAATCTAAATTTGAAGTTAATGATCGTTTAAATGCGACTTTATCTAATTTAGATAACGTCAAGAAACACGCTTTATATTTAGAAAGCGAAATCGCTAAAGTGATGGCGGACGTCTTAAAGCAAGAGATGGGTACTTATCTATCTTATAATTTACTTTTAAAATACTTACCGAAAGTGACAAGAAATGGTCTATTACCGCTTTATGATGAACTTAAAAACGGTGATGATAAACATCTTATCGTCTTAGTGGGTAAAGATGAAAATTCTTATCCTTTCTTAGTCGGTGTAGGCGATAAAGTAGTGAGTGATGGCATCGAAGCGAAAAATATCGTAGATATTTTAAAGAAATATTTACCTGGTTCTGGTGGCGGAAGAGCTAAACTTGCCCAAGGTTCGTTTAAAAATGTCGATCAAATCGAAGTCGCCTTTGCATCTTTAAAAAAGGAACTTAAATAACTATGAAAATCATCGGCTTAGATTTAGGTAAAAAAACCTTGGGGGTCGCTATCGCAAGCGATGAAGTAAGTTTTGCTCGGCCTTATGCTAATCTTCAGTTCGAATACGAAAATTATAAGAAAGCAAGAAGCTTACTCATCGATATCTTAACGAAAGAAGAAGTGAGTGAGATTGCTATCGGTTATCCATTGAACATGAAAGGAACGCCTTCAGAAGGGACGAAAAGTGTCGACCACTTCATCGAAAAGTTAGAAGAAGAATGTCCTTTCCCATTAAAAATTTATAAAGTCGATGAAAGGATGACGACGATCATAGCTTCAAAAGAATTGCATGCTTCTAATTACAAAGCGAAAGATATGAAAGGCGTCATCGATATGGTCGCGGCGACCAAGATCCTAGATTCTTATCTAGAAAGGAAGAGACGAAAATGAATTTAAAAGACGATGAAATTATGATCGAAGATGATGAAGGTAGACAAATCATCTATAAAATTTTATTTACTTATACGCACGATGAAAGGAAGAAAAATTATCTTTTCGCTTATTTGGAAAGTGACCCTGATGATGTTTACATCTTTTCTTATGATGAAACAAATCAGAGTTTAGAAGTCGTAAGTGATGAAGAAGAATTCCTTGAATGTAGCGATATTTTAAACGACTTTTTAAAAGATACGGAAATTGAAGTCGAAGCCGTGCATTAACTAAAAGTTAAAATGTCTTTACTTTTAAAAATATTTTAGTAAAATAAGATTTCACAAAAAGAAGGGAACAAAAATTATGGCAGAATACAAACTAACGAAATCTGGTCTCGAAGATTTAGAAAAAGAATTACGTGAGCTAATCGATTATGTGCGTCCAGAAGTTATCGAACAACTTACTGCGTCACGCGCCCAAGGCGATTTAAGTGAAAACGCGGATTATGACGCAGCCCGCAATAGACAAGCGGAAGTGGAAGGACGTATCAAACAAATCGAAGATATTTTAGCTAACGCCGTCGTCATCGATACGAATACGAAAGATAATCGTGTCGGCATCGGCGATAGCGTCGTCTTAGAAAATCAAGATGGTAAAAGAGTAACTTATCGCATCGTCGGAACGATCGAAGCTGATCCATTAAATAATAAGATTAGCGATGTTTCGCCACTCGGTTCGAAACTTATCGGTCATAAGAAAGGCGATAGTGTCTCTATCGTCATCCGTGATAAATCGACTAAATATAAAATTTTAGAAGTGGATTAATAAAGTCTTAGACTTCCTTAAATTTAGTCAAAAAGAGAGGACCTACGGGCCCTTTTTTCGTGTAGTAATTCTTAGGAGGTGAAAAAATGTTAAAAATTATTGCCATCGTCGTCGTCGGTGTCATCGGTGTCATCGGAGCGTTCCTCTTCATGTCAAGTGGGACTGGAAGTGATCCTAATTACTTACAAAACGGGGAATATCTCACGATCACTATCGAAGGAGAGGTATCTAGACCTGGTACTTACGCCTTAGATTTAGGCTCCACTATGGGCGATCTAATCGAGAAGGCTGGTGGAGTAAGCGATAACGCTGATCCATTAGCTTATTTCCTCGATGCAGAAATTAGTGAAGGAATGACTTATTACATCGCACCTAAATACGACGTCAATGATATTTGTGCGACTGAACCGATTGAAAAAGTTAACGTCAACGCCGATAGTGCGGCTGAGCTACAAACGTGTGAAGGTATTTCTTCTAGCGTCGCGTCGAGCATCGTCTCATATCGCGCGAGCGGTAATCGTATCGATACCTTAGAAGAATTATTAGACGTCTACGGCATCGGGAATGCGACTTATAACAAAATAAGAAATTACGTCGTCTTGCACGCATGATTTTCTGGCTTTTCATAAGCTTATTGTATGGGCTCATCTTCACGGAGATGAGCCTTAGTTTTAAAATTGTTATATCTATAATCTTATTAATTGTATTAATAAAGAAATTTAAAATTAAACGTTCTTTGCTATTTATAGGAATTTTTTCTATCGGCTTAGGAGTCTCTTTTATTCCTTTAAAAGTCGAAGAAAAGGAAAACGAAATAATCTATGGTGTCGTCTTAGAATCGGAGACGAATTATTATCTAGTTAAAAGTGGAATACATGCTTATTACGTCTACGAAGAAAATAATGAAGTGGATGCTCTTTCATTTCTTAAGTTAAAAGGTAAAGTAACTGAATTAAGTTTTAATAGCATCGAATCACAATTCGATTTTGAAAATTATTTGAATCAAAAGGGTGTTTATAGTGAATTTGAAGTAGAAGAAAAAGAAATAATTATTCCAAATATTCTTCATCCAAAAGAGAAGATGAACGAATTTTTAAAACATTTTGATGAAGACGGGAAAGTCATGTTAAATGCTTTACTCTTTTCAAAACGCGATTATGAACATGCTTCAACCTCTAATTTTACTTCTTTATCGATCGTCCATCTCTTTTCCATCAGCGGAATTTACGTCTATCTGGCCATCTCTTTTTTAAATTACATTCTTACGATGTTTTTTAAAGAAAGAAGGGCTAATTTAATAAGTCTAATGATTTTAGGTGTATTTAGTGTCTTAACTTTTCCTTCTTTTAGCGTCATCCGTATCTTATGTATCAAAAGTTTCGAACATTTTAATCACTATCGCTTAAATGACAAATTTTCTAAGACGGAAATACTTTCTTTATGTGCGATTGGCTTTTTATTAATCGATTATCATCTCGCGTATCAATTAAGTTTTCAATTTGGTTTCATCGCTTCTTTCCTCATCAATTTCTTGAATTTAAAAATCCGTGAAACTAGGGGGATTAAACGTAAGCTTTTATTCGCTTTCACTTTAGCGTTTATCTTCTTACCGTTCAACATGTCCCAAAATGGGGAATTTAATATTTTATTCGCCTTATTTCAACTCATCTTCACTCCGATTAATGGTATTATTTTCGTTAGCGGCTTCATCTTTTATCTAACTTATCCGCTTTTTCCTTTCTTCATCAATTATCTATCTAGTTTTGTCATCGGCTTATCGAGTTACTTTGCCTCTATACCACTAAGCGTGCACGTTCCAGGATTCATCGATTTTGAATTAATTATCTATTTATTATGTTTCGTCATTTTAATTTATAGTGCGGAAATTAAATATCATAAACTTTTTCGATGGGCTTACGTTGGAATAGTAGCGCTTAACGTCATTCATCTTATCCCAGTTAGTAACTATTTTACTTCGAGCGTCCATTTCATCAACGTCGGCCAGGGCGATTCAACTTTAATTATGCATCGGGGGGAGTCTTGTCTTATCGATACGGGCGGGATATTTAATGTCGACGTCGCAAGTGAAGCCTTAATTCCTTATTTAAAAAAGCAAAGAATTTATAAACTCGATTACCTAATTATCACCCACGAAGATTTTGATCATGATGGGGCCAAAGATTCTTTAATAAAAAATTTTCCAGTCGGTGAAATTATTGAAAATCAATCTAATTTCCCGTTAAATTTAAATGGATTAGTGTTAGAAAACTTAAATTATACGAATCTAGATCGTGGGGAAAATGACGCCAGTTTCGTCATCAAGTTTACGATCGATGAGACGAAATTTTTATTGATGGGGGATGCTTCTAGCGAAGTGGAAGCTAGGCTCATCAGTAGCGGCATTTCTTTAGATACAGATATACTTAAATTAGGGCATCACGGTTCTAAAACCTCTTCATCTTACGAATTTTTAAAAGTGTGTAATCCAGATGAAGTTATCATCTCAGCGGGAAAAAATAATCGTTACGGTCATCCATCTTTTGATACTCTTTCTCGACTTGAAAGACTTGATATTTCATATCGCGCGACTTATTTAGAAGGAACAATTACATATCGCTTTATTTAGTCAGATTGACTATAATAAAAAAGATGATCTATTTAATTTTTGGACCACAAAGTGCACGTAATAAAGTGAAGATGAATCGTTTAGCGAAAGAATCGCTCGGCGAACTTGACGATTTAAATTTTATCAAGTTCGATTATAACGAAGAACTTAATGCTGAAATAATAGACGCGATCGAAACGCCATCTTTGATGGCTTCGAAAAGATTTATCGTCATCTCTAACGCAACCTTTTTAAGTAAAGGTAATAAAAATAAATTTTTAGATAGTTTATTAGCGTCAATTAAAAATGCTTACGATAATGACATCTGTTTTATCTTAGAAGCGGAAGAAATCGATAAGAATAATGCTTTATATAAATATATCGAAGCATATGGAAAGATTTTTGAATTACTCGACATCAACGATGATGAATGGGATGCTTACATCAAAGCCTATTTTTTAAAATCGCTCGGCGCAAATATCGATGCTTCCGCAAGAGCGGAACTGAAAAGAAGAGTGCATGGCGATTTAACTCTTTTTCAAAATGAAGCCCAAAAATTAGCGTTATATTCAAAAAATATCACTTTGAAAGATGTCGAACTCTTAGTCACTAATCCGTTAGAAGAAAAAACTGGTGATCTATTCTATTCTTTACTTAATAACAATAAAGCCAAAGCCATTCGCACATTTCGCGATTTAAGAGTGCAAAACGAAGAACCAGTTCGCATCATTTCGATGTTAGGAAATCAATTCCGTTTATTAAACGATGTACGTTTCTTATCGAAGATTGGTATGAATGATGATGAGATCGCCAAAGAATTAAAAATTAATATCTCGCGTGTGAGGACGATGCAGAGAATGAAAAGTAAGATTGCTCGTCTTAAAATTGAAGAAACTTTATTAGAACTTTACGATTTAGATTTAAAAATAAAAAGCGGTCTCATCGATCGCTTCTATGGGTTTGAATCTTTTCTAATACGTTTTAAAGCGTATTGACAAGACGGCGTAAGCTAGCTTTTTGACGGCTGGCAGTATTTTTGTGTTGGATGCCACGGCTAGCTAATTTATCCGCAAGACGTTCAGCTTTGCTAAGTAAGATAAGAGCATTCTCTTTATCTTTCTTTTCGACAGCGAGACGAACTTTCTTCATCGCTGTACGAAGTTCACTACGAGCGCTGGCGTTTCTTTTGCGAGCTTTTTCGTTTTGTTTGTTTCTTTTGATTTGTGATTTAATGTTTGCCATCTAGTTTGTTCACCTCACAGACGTTCTTTTAGATAATAGCAAAAATGCTAATTGGTATCAATTAAAATTTATTTTTTTTGAGTAGATAGAGGGTAAAATCACGGATACAAGTAAATTTTCCATAATTTTCATCTTCAAATTCGATGTGGAAATTATCTTCGATCTCGTGGACGAGAGCAATATAAGACATGGAATCTCCTCCGAAATCATCGATCCAATGACCATCATCGCTTAGTTTGTATACTGGTAAAAGTAAAACTTTGGAGAAGATTTGTCTCATCTTAATCAAGACTTGTTTTACTTTATTTTCATCGTAGCCTTCGTAATTTAAAGGTTCTTCATCGCGATTGATGTTGACGAAACGACGATCTTTATTTTCTAACAAGTTTTTAATTTCGTAACGTTTAACTTTACGATTAGATGATATCGGAAGTTTATCACGGTAGACGAAGATCTTATTGACGCGGTATTTTAATCCGATGGATCTATTTCTTTCTAAGATATCTTTTTTCACTTTGCTAAACAAAGCATCATCGATATTTGCGTTCACTTCGATCACTAAGGCGACATCTTCGACGTCACTACTTGATTTTTTGACGCCGACGACGCAAAGATTAGCGATATTTTCAATGTCGTGGAACTTTTCTTCAATTTCCTCAGGATAAATATTTTCACCAGATGGAGAAATGATAAGTTCTTTTACTCTACCTTTGATGTAATAGCGACCAGTCTTATCAATTTTTGCTAAGTCACCTGTATGATAATATCCTTCCTCATCTAAAATGGCAGGAATTTCTTTTCCATCTTCGATTGTCTTCACGTGTAAGAAAGGTGAACGGACGAGTAATTCACCGACGTTATCGTCTTTTTTCTTCGCTCCTTCGATATTGATCGGTAAGATTTTATATTCGACACCATAAAGTGGCTTACCAATGCTACCTTTAAGTCTTTTGAAGACGTCATCGCTCGTCTCCACTGAAGTGACACCAATCTCAGTCATACCATAGCCATTATGTAATGGATAATTTAAACCATTGATCATGTGTAATGTTTTTTGATAGATGAAAGAGCCGCCGGTAATAGCAAAACGAATCGAAGTACCTAAAATCTTATTTTGTAAGTTAGTAAGCGTGAAGCGATAAGCGGCATTTCCAGCGTCAGCCTTAGAAATACGACCAGTATTGTATAAGACAAGTTTATTGAGCGTATCTAAATGGTTTGGCCCTTCTAAAGCGGAAGAACGATAAGCCGCTCTTGCGATATTATCCCAAAATAAAGGTACGCTATAAATGTGCGTCACTTTCTGTCTTTGTGCGATCGAATAAATATCATTTGGTGCAAGAGAATAAGGAAACACTAATGTTTTATTAAAGAATGTATACCATAAGAAATTAGCCATGAAGCCAAAAATATGATAGAACGGTAACATGCAGAGAACTTTTAGTTCTCCCATAGTGGGTGGATAGATGATATCTTTACTTCTTTCAGGTAAGATTAAAGCTGCGTTAATTTGATGACATAAGGCATTTCCGTCAAAGACGACAAGTTTTGGCTCGCCAGTCGTACCAGAAGTCGTAAAAATAATTTCATTTTCCCAAGATTCCATGAAAGAATAATCGCTTCTTTGATCTAAAATTTCTTCGACATTCATATTTAAAAATTGATAATTGAAATTATCGTTAGAAATTAAAGCGACAGCGTCAGCTTTCTTAATAATTTTTATCGTTTGATTGACATCATGTTTTGGATCTAGTAGAAGGGGTTTATAACCGCACATCAAAATAGCGTAATAAAATAAGATCCATAGAGGAGAAGTGCGAAGTTTTAAACCGACAATCTTTCCTTTCGGAATAGCGTAAAGGAATTTGTGTAGTTTAGAAGCGATATTATAAATTTTAGAACGCGCATCCGCGTAACTTAGTCTTTCGACTCGTTTTTTATTATTAAGATAGATGAAAACAGTCTTGTAATCGTTCGTCTTAAATGACATTTCAAAGATGTCTTGAATAGTCATATTCGTCGTAAATAAATCTTTGGTATGATCGACGAAAGCTTGTACTTGTTGATATTCAGGATATAAGGCCATAAATTTACCTCTATAATAATTTTATCACCAATCTTGGGACAAAAGTCGATGAGAATGCTTCATATAACATTTGAAACATCCCACTTGATAATATTACAATATTATGCATGATAAGTACTAGTTTAATTAAAAATTTACATTTAAATCCGAAAGAAGTGCGCATCGCTTTTTTAGGTTCACCCACCATGTCAGCAAGGCTATTAGAAACCTTAGTGAACGAGGGCTTTAACGTCGTCTTAACCATCGCTCAACCAGCGAGACCAAAAGGGAGAGGACAAAAGATGATCCTTTCGGATGTAGAAGAAGTAAGTAGACGTTTAAATATTCCATGTTTCACTCCAAATAAAATTCGAGAAAATTACGAATTTATTAAACCGTTTAATATCGATTTAATTGTCTGTCTAGCGTACGGACAAATTATTCCACAAGGATTACTTGATATTCCTCGTCTTGGCGCGCTTAATTTCCATGGTTCAATCTTACCTTCGCTTAGGGGCGCAGATCCGATTAGAAGAAGTATCATCGAAGGATATAAAGTGAGTGGTTTTTCCCTCATGGAAATGGTCGATAAGATGGATGCTGGACAAGTTTTTGCTACGGATGAAATCGAAATTTTAGACGCAAATTACGATGAATTATGCGATAAGCTTACTGCATCTTTATTAAAATTTGCTCCCGTGATTTTAACTAAATTTTTAAAAGGTGAATTAGAGGGTGTTCCTCAAGATGAATCTAAGGTTACTTTCGCTCCTAAAATTAAAAAGGAAGATGAAAAATTGAATTTAGATTTAGATGTAGAATCTTTCCTTAGATGGGTGAGAGCGTTAAGTTATCATCCAGGAGGATATTTACTAATAAACGGCGAAAGTTTAAAGATATTTGACGCAAAATTCCATTCTTTTGACGTCTCTAAGCCTGTCGGAACGGTAAAAGAAGTCTTAAAAGATCGTTTCATCTTGCAATTAAAAGATGGCGATATCGAAGTTTTAGAAGTGCAGAAGGCTAACGCTAAAAGGATGAAAGTACGTGATTTCTTAAATGGCTATCATCATCTTCTAAACGAAGTGTTATCTTAAAAATAAAGTATGGCCAAAACTCTTACTTTAAGCGTCCATGAATTAGTAGATTTTCTTCTTCGAAGCGGGGATATCAATTCTTTTATCTATTCTTCTACTGCGATGCAAGAAGGGGTAAGATTGCATAGCATTCACCAAAGAGCGCAGGATAGTTCTTATCTACCCGAATATTTTTTAAAACATACTTTTGCGGTCGATGATTATCTCGTCACTTTAGAAGGTAGGGCGGATGGAGTTATACTTGGAACAATTCCTACCGTACAAGAGATTAAATCTAGCGTCATCGACATCGATTTATTTAAGGAACAGCAAGAAGAATGGCACATTGGACAGGCGAAATGTTACGCCTTGATGTTAGCCTATAATTTAGGGGTGGAATACGTTAATGTTTCACTACTTTATATTTACCAATTAAATCCTTCTATTAAGAAAGATTATCTTTACCATTTTTACGTTCCAGAATTAGAAGAATTTGTCACTTCCTTAATTCGTGAATATCTTTCTTTTCAAAATATTATGCTCCTTAAAAATATGCGAAGAAATGAATCGATTGCCTCGTTGAAATTTCCTTTTTCTGATTTAAGAGAAGGTCAAGAGACGATGATGGATGAAGTAAAAAACGCCATCGAGGGAAAATATCGTCTTTTCATCGAAGCCCCAACTGGCATTGGTAAAACGATGGCCGCTATTTATCCATCTTTAAAAGAATTAGAGCAAGATAAAATTGATCGTATCTTTTATCTAACTGCCAAAGGAAGTGGTAAAAGTAGCGTCGAACAAGCTTTAGAACAACTTCGTAAAGAAGGTCTAGAAATCACGAGCGTCACTTTGATGGCGAAAGAAAAAATATGTCTAAACGATGTTAGAGCGTGCGTTCCTTCTAAATGTATTTATGCACTTGGTTATTACACGAAACTTTTTAGTGTTTTAAAAGAAGCATTTTTAAATCATAGTAATTTTGATACGAACACGATTATAAGTATCGCTAAAGAGAAGATGGTCTGTCCTTTCGAATTACAATTAGATATTT
Source organism: uncultured Bacilli bacterium (assembly GCA_944363535.1). GTDB lineage: Bacteria > Bacillota_I > Bacilli_A > RFN20 > CAG-826 > CALVUG01. Next base: position 24,581 of record CALVUG010000008.1, on the reverse strand, counting down.
CAACTTTTACTTCCTTCATCATCGGCGATTACAATTATTTCTTCGACCCGGGAGCGTATTTACGTCGTCATTTCGATGAAGAAAGTGAACGTCATCTCGTCTTAGTGGATGAAGCGCATAATCTTATCGATCGGGCGAGAGAAATGTATAGCGCTTCCTTCGACTTGCACGATTTAAATAATGCGAAAGATGATTTTAGACTGTTAGGAAGAAAAAAACTTCATACGGCTTATAAAAATTTAGTGAAATATCTTGCATCGTTAAGCGAAGAACAAGAAGAATTTAGCGAAGTGAAAGTTGATTCTTTTCCCGACGAATTAATTTTAAAAATTGAAGCGTTCGATGAAGCGATGGTTTATTTTTTAAATAAATATGAAGAAGATGCAAGCGAAAAGATGCTTGACATCTACTATAATTTTTTAACTTTCTTTTCGGTTAGAGAAAGGATGAATGATACTTACATTCAATATTATGAAAAGAAAAACGCTGATCACTTCATCGTTCATCTTTATACGCTAGATGCGCACGATTACATCGTCGAAATGTTGAACCGCGTCGATACGACTATCTTTTATAGCGGAACGCTTACTCCGATGGATTATTACGTTTCTTGTTTATCTAATAGTGACACTAATTTTTCTATTCCTTCACCTTTCCCAAAAGAAAATTTCTTATTCATGGTCTATCCTCATCTTTCCTTACGTTACAAAGATAGAGAAAATTCGATGAATGAAGTTAAAGATATAATTTTAGAAGCTTGTGGTCATAAGGTCGCTAATTACATCGTCTTCGTTCCTAGTTATGAATATTTAAATCAATTAAGAAACGTCCTTAGCGAATTCGATAATTATCAAATTTATTACCAAAATAAAGAGATGAAAGCGGATGAAGTTAATACCTTTTTAAATAATTTTAAAAGAAGCCCGAAGAAGACGACGATTGGTGTCGCCGTCTTAGGAGGGGTCCTCGCGGAAGGGGTCGATTTAAGTGAAGATAGGCTAAGCGGAGTCATCGTCATCTCCGTCGGCATCGCTCCTCCGACCTTAGCGAGAGAAGAGATGAAAAAATATTACGATGAAAAATATTTTGATAATGGTTACGCTTACGCTTACGTTAACCCTGGCATCATGAAAATATTACAAGCTTTCGGGCGCGTCATCCGTTCGCCTAGCGATAGGGGCTTTGCTTTGCTTATCGATCACCGTGCCTTATGGAAAAGTTACCGTGATGTCTTCGTAAATAAATATGGTCGTATCAACCGAGTCGATGGCGTCGCACATCTTGCTCTTCTATTAGAAAAATTTTGGAAACGATGAGAAATTCATCATCTTATAGATAAAATTTTGTTATAATTACAACCATTATGAGTTACGATCCTCGTCTAATCAGAAATTTTTGCATCATCGCTCACATCGATCACGGTAAATCAACTTTGGCGGACCGTCTTTTAGAATTCACAAATACTGTCTCCAAACGTGAGATGAAAGACCAATTTCTCGATTCGATGGATTTAGAAAGGGAAAGAGGCATCACTATCAAACTTAACGCTGTCACCTTTCCTTATCACGCCAAAGACGGGAAAACTTATCTTTTCAATTTAATTGACACTCCAGGACACGTCGATTTTACTTACGAAGTATCGCGTTCTTTAGCGGCTTGTGAAGGGGCCTTACTCGTCGTCGATGCGACGCAAGGCGTGGAAGCGCAGACGCTCGCTAATGTCTATTTAGCCGTAGATGAAAATTTGACGATCATCCCCATCATCAATAAGATTGATCTTCCTAGCGCAGATGTAGAACGCACCTTAGATGAGATTGAAAAAAAGATTGGTCTAAGTCGCGAAGACGCCATTACTGTTTCAGCTAAGACGGGAGAAAATATCGAAGAAGTTTTAGAAGCAATCGTCAAAAAAATACCCACCCCAAGAGGTAAACTTAACGCACCTTTAAGAGCGTTAATCTTCGATTCATTTTACGATTCATATCGTGGCGCCATCTTACAAATTCGCGTCATGGATGGGGAGCTTAAAGTAGGCGATAAGATTTATCTTATGGGTATACAAAAAGAATATCTTGTGACCGAAGTCGGTTTAAGAAATCCTAAGGAAAGTAAAGTCGACGTCTTAAAAGCTGGTGAAGTAGGTTATCTTGCGGCTCAAATTAAAGATATAAAAGATGTTAAACCAGGTGATACAATCACCTTAAAAGATGATATGGCTAAGACCCCGTTAGTGGGTTACCGTCACGTCACCCCCTTAGTGTTCTCCGGCATCTTTCCAAGCGATAGTAAACGTTACAACGATTTAAAAGAAGCTTTAGAAAAATTATCGTTAAACGATGCTTCTTTAACTTACGAAGTAGAAACTTCTAAAGCCTTGGGCTTTGGCTTCCGCTGCGGGTTTTTAGGATTACTACACATGGATATCATCCAAGAAAGATTAGAAAGAGAGTATGGCTTAGATTTAATTTTGACCGCACCAAGCGTCATCTATCACGTCAATTTGACGAATGGGGAAATGATCGCTTTAGATAATCCAGCTAAGATGCCAGATTTAACTTGTATTAAATCGATTGAAGAACCATTCGTTCAAGTTAACATCATGACACCACAAGAATTCGTCGGTCCAATCATGGAGCTATGTGAAGATAGAAGAGGTATTTATAAATCTTTAGATTATTTTGATGATACGAGGATGCAAGTCGTCTACCTTCTTCCTCTCGCTGAAATTGTCTATTCATTTTACGATCGCTTAAAAAGCGTATCGAAAGGTTACGCCTCTTTAGATTATCATTACGATTCGTATCGCGAAGAAAAATTAGCGAAGATGGACATCTTATTAAACGGTCAAGTAGTGGATGCTTTATCGACGATTGTTTACAAACCAAAAGCTTACGAAAGAGCAATCGCTCTTGTTTCTAAACTTAAACAAGTTATTCCAAGGCAACAATTCGAAGTACCAATCCAGGCGAGCGTGAACGGAAAAATTATCGCTAGGGCGGACGTTAAGGCGGTAAGAAAAGATGTCTTAGCCAAATGTTACGGTGGAGATATTTCTCGTAAGAAAAAATTATTAGAAAAGCAAAAACAAGGTAAAAAGCGTATGAAAGCGGTCGGAAGTGTCGAATTACCGCAAGAAGCTTTCATGTCCGTTCTTACCTTGGGAGACGATGAAAAATAACTTGCCCAATGACCTTATTAATAAAAAATATAGATTAAATTTTATATTTACTTTATAATTTATGACGGAAGGACATTAACGTATTATGAAGAAAAAAATCTTGTTAGCTATAACGCCTTTGCTTTTAGGTGTTGTAGGTTGCTCTCCATCAGGTAATTTTCACCCTGTTGGCGATATCGGTGAAAAGATTTCTTTAGACGAAGCAAAAGACGTCGCCAGAGAAATCATCAAAGCTCAAGCGAGTTCTGACTATCGCGTTCACGACAGTGCAAAAATCGATATCTCTTTAACACTTTCTGGCCAATCTGACGCTATTAACTATAATGCAAACGCTACTGGTAAAGCCTATTTTTCTAACACACTTGGTCGTGTCGTTTACCATTTAGAAGGCACTAGTTCATCAACTTACAATGGCTCGACTACTAGCTATCTTATCGACGAAAGTCGTGCATTTTTCATCGGCGAAAACGATGTTTATTATACGACGAATTTGACCGATGTTACCCCCGATGCTGCTAATGCCGAAACGACGACATTCAAACAATTCACCGATACTGATAAACCTAGTCTTGGTGCAAATTATTATCTTGTTGGCGGTGGTTCTTTTAGCGGTCCACAAAAATGGCATCCAATCGGTGGTTATCCATTAGAAGCAGTGACGAGTGAAGATCCTAACGTCGTTAGTGCTTATACGATTGTCGGCGTAAGATTTACAGCCTACGACCAATGGCAAATTAGCGATGCAACTGGCGAAAATATGTGGGGTGCTTCTATCGCAAGCGGTTCTGCTTTTGAAGGTGACATGTCAAAACTTGATGATGGTGATATTTCTGTCAATGCAGCCGGTTTATATAATATTACTTTTAACGTCCACGCAGATGATACTTATACTATCAACGTCGTGCCAAGTGATACAGGTACAATAGCAGTAACGGCTAATTCAAATACTTATTGGTCTAATGCTCAATCTACTCTTGGCTTCCCGACTGGAAATGATGCTTTAACGCAATTGAATAATATTCAGACGCAAATAGATCGTAATCCGACGAATAAAGCTTATGTCGATTATAATTTCTATACGAATGGTGAAGGTAGCTTATACATCACATATTCTTGGAATGATGTTTATTATGCTATGCAATTTGTCGAAAATGATTTTGTTTACGGTATCGTTCGTGTTCGTTCAACTAATTCTTCTTTAGAATCTATTCGTGAATATATCATTTCTTATGAAGATGTAACCGCGGATGAACTTAGTGTTCCTACGATCGATGACACATGGACTAACGTCGATAATCCGTTCGATGATTATCCAAATCAAGAAGTTGAAGAAGAAGGAGGAACAAACTAATGAAAAAAATGATTCCTTTATTAGCTCTAGCTATTCTTGTTAGTGGATGCGGTATTCCAAATGATGGCGATAACAAAGTTATCTTCGTTGAAGAATACCCTGTCGATTTAATTGTGCGCGAACTTTCTTTACCCGCCACAAACATTCCAGATTTCACAGGTGGTTCATCTTATTCTTACCAAAAAGTTATTAGCCAAGCTGAACTTGATCGTGAACCTCCGACTGAATCTTTACTAGTGACTATTTACGATGTGGATAGTTCTGATTTTGATGCTTTCGTACAATCTTATCGCGATGTAACTTCTGTTACTTGGCGAATTGATGATAGGATCGAAAACATGGCTTATATCAATAATGGTTACAATTTAACTGCTCAAGCAATCAATATTCAAGCAACGCTTGACGGCGACAATATCAATATTCTTTTTGAAAAACTTAATTCTGTCGTGAGCCGTGTTTTCCCTGGCGAAGTTAACCCGTTTACAGGTGAAGAAACCTTCGATATTTTCGATCATTGGGTAGGTAGTGATATCCCTTCTTATAACCGCGGGACACTTTATAACTACCAACGTGGTGTAAACGAATCAGGTAGACGTACCGTCATACTTGGAATTTATGGGATTTATATTCTCGATGGCTCGCATACGGCGATGATTGAAGATTATGTAACATTTATGGAATCTTATCCAGAATTTGCTCATACGCGTACACCATCTTATAGTTCGGCTGGTGTATGCTTAAATATCGTCGATGAATGGCGCAAAGTCGAAGGTAATTTAGCGACCGTTATCCGCGTTACTACTAGCAGTAGTGCTTGGCAAGGTTCAATTACGCTTAACGTTTGGAACGAACCTGTCACAGGAGGCAATTAAAGATGTCAAAAAAATTAGGTATTGCAATTGTTTTTATTGGAGCATATCTTGGCTTACTTGGTTCTTTAACTTGGCTCATGTGTGCACCGCGAAATCTTGAAAGTTACATCGGCTTGACCGATTGGCTTTATGGTTTACTTGTTTCCATCGCTTTAATTGTTGGGGCGGCATTAAGCTTTAAACGTCCTTTTATCGGTGGAATTATCGCTTTAACTTGTAGCATTTGGTATTTTGCTCTCTTTGGCTTTGGCCAAACAAGTTATGGCTTAGTCGTCTATCTTATCCTCGTCGGTGGCGTCTTTGCTACGCTTGGTAGCATCATCATATTAATTAGAAGTGAACATAGACGCGACATCGTCGCAACTGGTATCACTAGTGCTCTTATTTTAGGCGTCTTAGGTTTCATGATTTTGCCTGTCGTCGACATGCAAGAAATTTATGTGACAAATCTAGGCATTACTTACGTCTCGGATTTCTATAAAATCTCTTATTTTGATATCATCTTTGGGACGCAAGGTAATGCTCCTAGCGCTTTAGGCATTACAAGTTTCGTTTTCATGCTTCTTACTTTAGGTTTAATTTGGGGCATATTATTTATTAAAAATAAATTAACTAAATTTATTTTACAACTTTCTAGCGTCGTCTTATTAGTGTTCCAAGTGATCGCTTCTTCGATGACCTGGGAATTATTCGTCCAAGGTGGAGGACAAGATATTACGCAAGCTGTAGCTTCTGGTAATTTATTTACTTCCTCAATGGCTTATAGTTTTGCAAGTCCAATTGCGATCGGAATAAGCGTTACTATTTCTCTTGCTATCGCTTCGCAAATTGGTCTTACCTTATTCGAAAAATTCCACCCTTACGTCAGACCAGAAAAAACGTTATTCGACATCTAGTTGTTTCGTATTTGTCGAATCTCCTTTCGTTAGAAAAAGTAGACTTCGGTCTATTTTTTCTTTTTTTAATTGGTTAAAATAAGACGTATGTTTCCAACTTTAGATTTCGGTCTATTTAAAATTTCTACTTTTTCCTTCCTCGTAGGTATGGGTGTTACGATTCTTTTATTAGGATTTTTTCTCGTCGTAAAATTTGTAAAGAAAGTGAATTTTGAAGAGACGATGCTCGTCACCATCTTCTTATCTTTATCTTTGATCGTCGGTTATCTTGGTGGTTATTTATTCGATGGTTTATTAAAGATCGAAGAAAGAAGGGGACTTTACTTCGTTTCGACTGCTTTTTACGGTGGCTTTTTATGTGCCTTTGGCTTCTTTATCTTACTCATGTTTATCTTCAAAAAAGTCCATCCGAAGTTAGATACTTTAACATATTTAAATATTCTTACGCCCTTCATCGTATTCGCTCACGCGTTAGGAAGATTAGGTTGCTTTGCAGCGGGATGTTGTTTTGGCAAACCGACCGATAGCTTGGCTGGGGTCGTCTTTCCTAGCGACGCTCCAGCATCAGCGTTATATGGCCCAGGCACGAAAGTTTACGCCACGCAAATTTATGAGATGGCCTCATTACTTGCAATCTTAGTTTTGTGCCTTACTTTATTTAAGAAAAGACCATTCGTCGCTTATTTAATCTTATATGCGATAGCGAGATTTATCATCGAATTTTATCGCGGGGATGATCGAGGCGTTAGCATTTTACTTTCACCTTCCCAATGGGTTGCTATCTTCGTCTTTTTAGGCACGTGTGCATATCTTATTTATACTTATTTTAAAAAGAAGAAAAGTCCTATTGCCGACAAATGAGAAATATTACTAAAAATCTACTAATTAGTATTTAAAATACTTTTAAAAAAGTATATACTAACAATAAGTGGAGGGATTTAGTTATGGCTGATAAACGTCTCGTCTTAAGATTTAGCGAAGAAATGTATGCCACCAAAGAAGATGTGAAGCGTGAATTACGGCTCTCACTCGTGGACAATTTTTGGAATGATATTTTAGATTATCGGGAAAATTTTATGCGCCCACTCGCCTTATATGATGCTGAACAAAAAAGTTTATATTTGACGATGTGCGGGCTCGTACAAAATCAAGTCAATCAAATCGAACGTAAACTATCGAAAAATATGATGCAATATAATAAAAATAAGCATTTGCGTTTTTCATCTTATTTTTATCTTGGTGATAAACTCGATTTTGACATTTTAAAAAGATACGCTGAAGTGAAAGGTATCGACATCGATGATGATACTATCATCAAATTACTTTCGCCTCATCCTGTCCCGACTTATGAAAGACATATGCGCTTAGCGAGATTTAATGAGACCTTAAAACTCGTCAAAAATTCTTATCTAAGCCCAATCGATGAAGATTATTTAGCAAAATTATATTCTTCGATAAGTGGGAACGATGAGTTAACTCATCTATATCGCTATTACGATCCAAAAACTTCTTCCTCTAGCGTCTTAGTGAATCGTATCTACGATTATATGCCAGCTAGATTACTTGAAAAATCGATGGGTGTATTACTTAATTTTATTAAATCTTCCGCATTACCTTCCTTACTTAAAGCAATCGTTTTTGCCTATTACATATATTACGCTAAGCCATTCGATGATTTTAATGAAGAGATGGCTATCTTACTTGCTTTATCCATCTTTGCCTCTTCTGATCTAGATGAATCGGCCTTCAGTTTAAATATCGTCGATTTATTCGTAAGAAATGATAGGTTAGATGCTCTATTAAAAGAAGTGCAAAAAAGCGGGGACGTCACCTATTTCTTACTTTACGCTTTAAAGAAAATCGAGACTAATTTAGATGAATTAAATAAGCTTTACGTCGAAACGACTTTAAACGAAGTGAAAAAAGAAAGATTAGAAGAAGTTCCTTCTAAACCGATCGTCCAAACGGAACCTACTTCCTTATTCGATTTTGAACAAGAAGTCGCTCCTTCTAAAGAAGAAAGCGTCGAATTAGTTAAACCAAAAGAAGTAATAGTAGAGACGAAAAAAGAAGAAATTAAACAATATGAAGGTTCTACGCATCAAGCGATCAACCTTTCTTCTTTAGCCTTAGGCTTAGATGAAAAAGACGCTCAAAAGTTAGAAGAACATCTCCTCGAATCTAATCCACGTTTAAAAAGAGGGGAAGCTTATTTCTATGCAAGACATTGCACGCTTGGTAAATTTTATACCATCGCTCAATATAAAAAGACTCTCGGCTGTGCTTATGAAACAGCAAGAACTTCCATGGATACGCTCGTGAGCGAAGGGTACTACGAAAAACAAAAGATAAAAAATAAATATATCTACACGCCTAAAAAACGTTAGAAATGAGGAAAATAATTTATGTTAAATGCTATATTAACTCTCGATTGGTACGATAATCCTGGTGTCATCATCTGTTTTATCTTGCTCGGCGCTATCGTCATCGGGCTCATCGCTTACTTATTCTATCATTTCTTCCTTCGTAACCGCGCGCCTAAAATTGAAAAGCGCCTCGACGAAGAAAAGATTGCCGAAGATGAATTAAGCCGCATCTTAGAGCCGATCGAAGATGAAAAGACGCTTGAAGCCATCAAGGATTATGAAGAAAAACAAGCGCAAAATGAGAAGAAATGAGGAAGTAACTTCCTTATATATTCATATTCCTTTCTGTTTAGATATTTGTTCTTATTGCTCATTTTTGCATTGTTTTTACGTGGAAAAATTAGCCTCTTCTTACATGGCTAAATTAGTGGAAGAATTAGATAACTTAAATATTAAATATTTAAAAACTATTTATATCGGCGGAGGTACGCCTTCTTGTTTGCCAATTTATTTAATCGAACCATTATTGAAGAAATTAGAGGCTATTAAAAAGGATGAAGATTACGAATTTAGCGTCGAATGTAATTTTGATTCAATAGATTCTTCAAAACTCGAACTTTATTCTCGTTACGGGGTCAATCGCTTATCTTTTGGCGTCGAATCATTCGATGAATTTATCTTGAAAGATATGCACCGTCATCACGATGAATTGAAAGTTAGAGAGACTATCGCTCTTGCGAGGTCTTTGGGCTTTGCTAATATCAACGTCGATTTAATCTACGGTTATCCTAAACAAGATATGAACGTTTTAAAGTCTGATGTCACAAAAATCTTATCATTAGACGTCGAACATATTTCGACTTACGCTTTAAGTATCGAAGATCGTTCGGAACTTTTCGCTAAAAAAGTCGAAGAGACTGATGAAGATAGTTTAAGGACGATGTTCGATTACATTTATGAATCTTTAACTAAACACGGTTACGTTCGTTACGAAACATCAAATTTTTCTAAACCGCATTTTGCTTCGAAACATAATCTAGTCTATTGGAGAAATTTAAGTTATTACGGTATCGGGGCAGGGGCGGCCTCTTACGTTAATGAATGTCGCTATCAGAATACGGAAAATATCAGCAAATATTTAAAAGGTATCACGTGCGAAGAAAAGAAAGAAAAAATATCCGATGAAGATAAATTATTTTATAAATTCATGCTCGGATTAAGATTAAAAGAAGGTTTATCAATTAAAGATATTTATGAAGATGTAAGTGAAACCACTAAGGAAAAATATGAAAAAGTTATAAATCATTATCTAAATACGAAGTTATTAATAAAAGAAGGGAACACTATCATGACGACTTATGAAGGTTCTTTACTTCTCGATTTAATCTTAAAAGATTTGCTTTAACTTATATAAATATATAAAATAGAGCCGAGGAAAGAAAAGATGGATGTAACAATAAGAGTATTAAATGAGGCGATGAACGGTATCACCCCAACGCGCAATTTTAATATTCTTTACATCATCATCGATTGTATCTTTCTTGCTATCTTTCTTGCCTTCCTCATCTGGAAGAAAAGATATGCGACTTTAATTTTTGCTCTTTTTGGTGGCGTCTTATATACGATCGTCGATTACTGTGGCTTTTACCTTTGGGCTGGTTCAAGAACGGTAAGTATCGATGGAGTAGAACAAGGTCCATTAAATACTTTCTTAGTTTTACTTTGGATGTCTATGAGCTATGGCATCACTAATTTTGCTTTCATCTGGGTTTTAATTGCCAAAGATAAATACGCAAAATACTGGATTCTTATGATCATTAGCTGGTGGCTCATCGCTCCTTCCATCGCCGAACTTGGAGGCGAAGCGACGATCGAAACGTATCGTACGACCGGTAAATATCACGGTATCATGGGCATCTTCTTAGTCGTATCTTATCTCATCTTAATTTTCTTACTTTTAAGAGCGAAGAAACCTTTCGTTAACGTCATCACTTTGTTTCTCATCGGTTTCTTCGTCCAATTTAGCTGGGAATTTTCCTTGCTCATCAATGGCATTCGACCGATGAACGAAGAATCGATTAGAACTTTATTAGTCAATTCTTGTCTTGAAACGAATTTAGGGATGCCAGCGATCTATGGCATCTATTACGCTTTCAACCGCAAATTTAACGAAGATTTATCAAGAAAAGTCGCACAAGTAGTGTAGTAATATAAATATATTAATAAGGAAAATGGTGCTAAAAGAAAAATTTAGCACTTTTTTGTTGACACTGCTAAAAAGTTCACTATAATTATTGGTAGCACTTAGGAAGTAAGAGTGCTAAAAAGGAATGTATGAAGCTAACTAGACAAGACCAAATTCTCAAAATGATCGTCGAAACGTTCATCAAGACGTGCGAACCAGTCGGTTCTAATATGCTTTTAGAAACTTATGGGCTCGATTACAGTTCGGCGACGATTCGTAATGAAATGAAGGCCTTAGAGGAAAGAGGTCTCATCGAAAAGACGCATACATCGTCAGGAAGAGTTCCATCTTCGAAAGGATATCGTTATTACGTCGAACATTTAAGAGATCATAGCTTAGATGATGAATTCAAATATCAAATCCAACAAATCTTCGCTGATCAAAGTAAATCGATCGATGAAATTCTCACCCAAAGTTGCGAAATTCTTTCTGAGATGACAAGTCTCGCTAGTGCGGTCTTAGGTCCAAATACGCATGAAGAAAGTCTCATCTCTTTACAGATTATTCCCATCAACGATAAGACCATCACCGCCATCTTCGTCACCGATAAAGGTTACGTCGAAAATAAGACTTACGTCTTAAAAGAATCGATTGATATCGATTCCCTCGTCAAGTGCGTCAAGATTATCGAAGAGAGAATCAAAGGGACGAAAATTCAAGACTTGATGGAAAAAGTCGATGCCTTGAAACCGATCATCCAAGATTACTTGCTCGATTCGAGTCTCGTCTATCAATTCATCATGGAAGCGTTCGTCAAATTTGCGAGTGCGAGGGTGAATTTCTACGGACAAGATAAACTACTTGAACGCCCGGAATACCGTCAAGACCTCGCTAAGTTAAAGAAGATGGTCGTAGCCTTACATTCCCCCGACATCATCAAAGAAATTTATGATCAAAGTCGTAACGAAGAAGATATCAACGTCTACGGTGAAGATGATGATTTAACTATCATCACTTCCAAACTCCATCTTCCAGGAGTGGGGCAAGGTCACATCGCTTTACTTGGCCCGTCGCGCATCGATTACGACCGCGTCTTGACGGCCATCGATTATCTTAACGAAACTTTAGATCATTATTTCGATGAAAGGAGTGAAATGACGTGGAAGAAGAAAAACTCGAACAAGAAATACAAGAAGAAGAGAACGTAAAAAAGGAAGATAAGAAAGCGAAGAAAGATCGTAAACGCGAAGAAGAAATAAGTGCTTTAAAAGAAGAAATTCATCATTGGAAAAATGCTTATTATAAATCTTATGCGGATACGGAAAACTTACGCAAATCGCTCGAAAAGGATTACCGCGACGCATTGAAGTATCGTAGCGCTTCCTTCATCGAAGATTTAATTCCTATCTTAGACGCCTTCGATAGTGCCTTATCAATCCCGGTCGAAGACGAAAAATTGAAGAACTACTTAGTGGGATTTACTTACATTCACAATCAGCTCTTAAGCCTTTTGGACAAGGAAGGTATCAAAGTCTTAGATGCAAAAGCGGGCGATAAGTTCGATGAAAAATCGATGCACGCAATCGAAGTTGGTGAAGAAGAAAGTGACGTAGTCACAGTGCTCAAAGTTAACGCGAAAGGTTATAAACTTCATGATCACCTACTTAGACCGATCCTTGTCAAAGTCACCAAGAGCAAGAGTAACGATAAAGAAGAAGAAAAGAAGCTAGATGCTTAAAAAGGAGGAAATTAAATTATGGCAAAAGAAGTAATTTTAGGTATCGACTTAGGTACGACTAATTCGGTCGTATCTTACTTACAAGCGGATGGCAAAGTGAAAGTCATCCCCAATCCTGAAGGCACGATGACGACACCGTCCGTCGTCGCTTTCAAAAATAATGGCGAAGTGATCGTCGGTAATGCGGCGAAAAGACAAGCTCTCACTAACCCTGACACCGTCTCATCCATCAAACGTAAGATGGGCACAGCGGAAAAAGTGCACATCGCTTCGCAAAATAAAGATTTTACCCCACAAGAAATAAGCGCTAAAATCTTAGCCTACATGAAAAAGTATGCCGAAGAAAATATCGGTCACAAAGTAGAAAAAGCGGTCATCACCGTCCCAGCCTACTTTAACGATGCGCAAAGACAAGCGACCAAAGACGCTGGTCAAATTGCTGGTCTAGATGTCGTTCGTATCATCAACGAACCAACCGCCGCGGCTTTAGCTTATGGCTTAGATACGAACAAATCGGAAAAGATCTTAGTGTTCGATTTAGGTGGCGGTACGTTCGACGTCTCGATTCTAGATATTGGTGATGGCACCTTCGAAGTCATCTCGACCGCAGGCGATAACCATCTCGGCGGCGATGACTGGGATCAAGTGCTCGCTGATTATTTGAAGAACGAAGTGAAAATTAAACATGGTATCGACATCTCCGATAAGATGGCCTTACAACGTTTCTTAGACGCGGCTGAAAAAGCTAAAATTGAACTTTCAAGTTCACTTGAAACGACCGTCTCTTTACCATTCATCGGCATGTCTTCTAGTGGCCCAGTGTCCTTTGAAACGACCATTACCCGTGCGAAATTTCAAGAACTTACCAAACATCTTCTCGCCCGTTGCGAAGTTCCATTTAAACGTGCGCTAGAAGACGCGAAGATGAGCGTAAATGAACTTGATCAAATCTTACTCATCGGTGGTTCGATTAGAATGCCAGCCGTCCAAGAACTCGTCAAGAGATTAAGTGGCGGTAAGACGCCTAACTTATCGGTCAATCCTGATGAAGCTGTCTCCATCGGGGCCGCTATTCAAGGTGGGGTCTTCTCTGGCGAAGTTAAAGACGTCGTCTTACTTGACGTCACACCTTTGACCTTAGGGATCGAAACCTTAGGTGGAATCATGACTCCACTCATCCAAAGAAATACGACGATTCCGACGACTAAATCACAAATCTTTTCGACCGCGGCCGATAATCAACCAGCGGTGGACATCATGGTCTATCAAGGTGAACGTCCTTTAGCCCACGATAATAAACTTCTCGGTCACTTCCAACTTACCGGTATCAAACCAGCGCGTAAGGGTGAACCTAGAATCGAAGTTACCTTCAATATCGACGTGAACGGTATCGTCAAAGTGACGGCCAAAGATTTAGATACGCAAAAAGAACAAGAGATCACTATCTCTGGCTCGAACGGCTTATCGAAAGAAGAAATTGACCGCATGGTCCGCGAAGCGGAAGAAAACCGTGAAGCAGATGAAAAACGTCAACAAGAAATCGAACTTAAAAATAAAGCTGAACAATACATCTCGACAATCGACGTGGCTTTAAATGAAAAAGGTGCATCTATGGATGAAAATCAAAAGAAACAAACGCAAGATTTAAGAGATGAACTAAAGAAAGCTTTGGACAATAACGACATGGAAACGCTCAAGAATCGTATCGACGAACTCGAAAGAGCCGCTCAGATGATGGCGTCCATGAATAGCGAAGGTAAATCTAGCCAAGAAGCAAGAGAATCTTCGCAAGCCGAAGCGGATGCATCGAACCATAAAGATGATGATGTCATCGACGCTGACTTCAGCGATAAGAAGGCTTAATTATCATCGACTTTAAAAAGATTAAATTAGGACTGAAGGGGCTACGAGCCCCTTTGGTGCTCATCTAAGAAAGGAGCGCATATGGCCCAGAAAAGAGATTATTACGAAGTCTTAGGTGTGAGTAAATCTGCTTCCAAAGATGAGATTAAATCGGCTTATCGTAAATTAGCGAAAAAATATCATCCTGACCTCAATAAAGCTCCGGATGCCGCCGAAAAATTTAAGGAAGTACAAGAAGCTTACGACATCCTTTACGACGATCAAAAAAGACAGGCTTACGACCAATTTGGTCACGCTGCTTTCGAACATGGTGAAGGAATGGGTTCCAATCCTTTCCAAGGAGCGGGTTTCCAAGGTCAAGGCTTCAGCGACGTCAATTTCGGCGATTTCGGTGACTTATTCTCCTCCATCTTCGGTGGTGGAAGAAGAAGTAGACAAAACTATGGTCCAAGAAAAGGTGACGATGAACTCATCGACATTAGATTATCTTTCATGGACGCGATTAGAGGTAAGACGATTTCTTTCCCTTTAGATTATGAAGAAGTGTGTGAAGCGTGTCACGGAAGCGGAGCAAGAAGCGAAAGTGATGTAATCACTTGTCCAGACTGCCAAGGTCGAGGTTACGTCCGCACGCAGACGAGATCATTATTCGGGATGATGTCGCAAGACGTCACTTGTCCTCGTTGCGGCGGCAAAGGTAAAATCATCAAAAATCCGTGCGATAAATGTGGTGGAAAAGGTTATACCCGTATCAAAAAGAACGTCGATGTAAATATTCCCGCTGGTATCGCTAGCGGGCAACAAGTTCGTTTGCAAGGTAAAGGTTCGCGTGGCGAAAATGGTGGACCAAATGGCGATTTATACATCCGCGTGAACGTCATGTCACATAAATATTTCCAAAGGGACGGTAACGATATTCATATCGAAGTGCCGATCTCTAGCATCGATGCGATGCTTGGAACGGATATCGAAGTACCAACGGTTTACGATAACGTGATGTTAAATATTCCCGCTGGCATCGCTCCTAACCAAATTTTACGTATGAAAGGTAAAGGCGTCAAAGCGATGCGAGGAAATGGAGCGGGCGACGAATACGTTCACGTTAAGATCGTTACACCTTCTAAACTTAGCAAAGAACAAAAAGAATTACTCACTCGCGTAAGAGCAAGCCTCAACGCCAAAGATGATCCACAAAACGATTTTAAACGTAATTTCAGCCGTTAAATTTCTATATAAAGATGCTTGAAAATTCAAGCGTCTTTTTTAAAATTATATATAAGGAGCAAGAAAGGGGCGAAAATTATGCCAAATTGCCGTCAATGTGGAAGCCGTCTATCGAAACTTGATAAAGATATTTGTCCCGTCTGCGGGTTAAAGCACCCTTTTGAAGATGCGGTAAGTCAAGATACGGTCGAGCTGACCCAGACGATCGGTGTCATCAAAGATGACGTTCCAAAGGCTAAGTCGCGTAAAGTTGCCGTCCGCCTTGCCTTGTTTGCTAATTTGTTAGGGCTAGATTTTTATTATCTACATTTCTATCTAGCGTTTTATCTTAATCTTGCTTTCCTCATCATTTTAGGAATTATCTTACCGACGATCTTAACTATCTTCTTCGGCCTATGGTATCTATTCATCATCTTCCTAGGTCTTCCTATTTTAGTTCACCTAGGATACGCTATCTATTTGAAACAAGCGATCGATTTAAAAGATGGAAGGGGAGAATTCCTCCGTTAAGCTATGAAACTTTATAAACTTTTAGAAAGTAAAAAGAAACGTATCAAACATCTTTGGAAGACGAAAGAGTACGCTTTATTTAGCGATAAATTAGATTTGTTGCTCAAATTTCCGCAAGTGAATAAACAGTTACTAGAGACGAGCGATGATTTTAAAATTATTCAGGCTAATATTCTTATCCAAGCTTTGCTCAATAAAACTCAGATCGAAAAAAGAGCGAAAAAATATCTCACTTTAAATGAGGAAGAAAAGAAAGATTTTGACATCCATCAAGACTTAGTTTACTTGACAAGTAAAGAAGGAGAAAAAATCTACGTTCCTTGCTTGTCTAAAGCCTTAAATTTAATCTACGCAAGAGAGCCCTTAAAACTAAACGAAGCCCCATATGATGTCATAAAAAAAGATTTCGCTGCTTCTTTGATAGATCCATTCGATGAATATGGTTTTAATATCTACGATTCTTTATTTTCCCGCCTTTTAAAATTAGGAGAAAAAGATGAGATTGCTTTCTTTTATCACGTCGATTTTTCTAACATCTACGTCATAAATGACCAAGGTAGATTAGATGCCAAGATTTGTCTATTCGATAAATACATGCATCACATCAATAAAAATGGCATGGTCGAAAGAATTAAACCAGTCATCGAGGCTTATAATGCGGACGATAAGAAAGCTTTCATCGATGCTTTACTCACCCAAGATTTAATTTCTGGTAGAATGCATCATCTCATCTACAAAAAAGAACGTAAATTTAAACGTAATCAGTTCCGCCTCAAAGGGAAAAAATGATGGAAGTCTATCTTAGTTTTCTAGGCTGCAAAGTTAACGACTACGAAGTAGAGGCTCTCAAAGCCTCATTTTTAAAGTTAGGACATAAAGTAGTAGAATATGTAAAAGAGGCTAAACTTATCATCGTCAATACGTGCGATGTCACCGAAGTAGCGAAAAATAAGTCTTTAAAAACTTTACGTTCATTGCATAAGCTTAATCCGGAGGCAAAATGCGTAGCGATGGGTTGCATCGTCGAAGATTTAAAAGAAGAAATTTTCACTAAGTTACCATTTTTAAGTGCGGCGATCGGCACAAGAGGGCGTAAAGAAGTGCTTAAAATCGCTCAAAACACACCCTTAGAGCCAAGATTAGTGTTAAATGATAAAACTAGTCGAACGTACGAAGAATTAGGCCATATCGCTTCATTTAAAGGCCACGTCAGGGCTTACGTCAAATCTAGCGATGGCTGCGATAAGTTTTGTACGTATTGCATCATCCCATACGTGCGCGGCAGGATGCGCATAAGAAAAAGAGAAGATATCATCTTAGAAATTGGCGAATTATTAAATCATGGCATCAAAGAAATAGTTCTCACCGGCATCGATACAGTAGCGTATCTAGATGAATTAGGTGACTTAGTGTCCTTATTAAAAGACATACTTGTTACTTACCCTAATTTATATAGACTTCGTCTATCTAGCGTCGAATTATCGACTTTAAGCGATGAATTTATCGCCTTACTTAAAAATGATCGCCGTCTATGTCGTTACCTTCATTTATCTTTGCAAAGTGGATGTGACCGCATCTTAAAATTGATGCGTCGTCATTACGATAAAGAAGCGTTTTTAAAACGTGTAAAGAAAGTAAAAGAAGAAGTAAGTGACGTAAGTTTTGCTACGGATATCATCGTCGGTTTTCCAAGCGAAAGCGATGAAGAATTTATCGAGACGTTAAATTTTATTAAGGAAGTGAACTTTTTTAAAGTTCATGTCTTTCCATATTCAGAAAGAAATGGCACGTACGCGCAAAAATTTTTAAAAGATGACGTAAGTAAAGAAAAGAAGAAAGAAAGAGTGCATGCTTTATTAGATGTCGAAAAATCATTAAGAGAAAATATTCTTTCTAAGATGTTAGGAAAAGAAGTAGAGATATTAATTGAATCAAAAGACAATAAAAATGACATCTATTACGGTATGAGCGATAATTACATCATGCTCGGAGTGAAGGACGCTCATATCGGAGACATCGTCAAAACTAAGATTACACAAAAAGACATCGATTTTAATGTTAAAGTTAGATTTTAGTAATTTATAAGTATCTAATTAGTGATTATTTACAATCGAAATTTATCGTTAAAAATTAGCAAAAATCTTGACTAAGTCAAAAAATGACTTTCTTTAATCTTCTTCTTTTTATATAATATTGTCGGAAGTGAGGTGAAGGATAATGGCAGTTCCATTCAGGCGTACATCGAAATCGGCGAAACGTTTGAGACGTACTCATTTTAAATTAGAGGTTAGCGGTCTCGTCACTTGCTCCCATTGCGGTGCGATGATCAAGGCTCACCAAGTGTGCCCAAGCTGCGGCTATTACGATGGTCGTCAAGTCATCGTGAAAAAAGAAAAGAAGACTGAAGAAGAATCTTCGAAGAAATAAGTTAGGTTTACCTAACTTTTATTTTGTTAAAAGGAGCGTTTATGAATTATAATTTACTCATCGATCATACTTTGCTTAAACCAGATGCTTCAAAAGACGCTATTTTGAAACTTTGTGAAGAAGCTAAAGAATATGGTTTTAAAAGTGTCTGCGTCAATCCAGGTTTCGTAAGCCTTGCAAAAGATGCGCTTAAGGGTAGCGAAGTTTTAGTGTGTACAGTCATCGGCTTCCCGTTAGGCGCCAATACGACTGAAGTTAAAGTTTTCGAAACGAAAGATGCCTTAGATAAAGGCGCGGATGAAATCGATATGGTCATCAACGTCTCTAGACTTAAAGACCATGATGATCATTACGTCGAAGAAGAAATTAGACGTATCAAAGATACGTGTGGTGCGCATACTTTAAAAGTTATCAT
Organism: uncultured Bacilli bacterium; assembly: GCA_944363535.1. GTDB lineage: Bacteria > Bacillota_I > Bacilli_A > RFN20 > CAG-826 > CALVUG01. Next base: position 5,556 of record CALVUG010000008.1, on the reverse strand, counting down.
CGAAACGTGTTTACTCACCGATGAAGAAAAAGTACGTGCTTGTAAGTTAGCTAAAGCCGCTGGGGCGGATTTCGTCAAAACTTCGACTGGCTTTTCGACGGGTGGCGCGACCGTGCACGACGTCAAATTGATGCGCGAAACCGTCGGTGAAGATATGGGCGTTAAAGCTAGTGGCGGAGTAAGAAGCCATGAAGACCTCTTAGCCATGGTCGAAGCTGGGGCGAATCGTATCGGAACGTCTTCTGGACCAAAAATTATTTAATCAACTGATGATATTTTATTGATAAAGTATCATTCTATCTTTATAATTACATTCGAACGACTTAGTGAAGGAGATGATAAGATGCCGAAGACAGTCGTACGCGAAAACGAATCATTAGATGAAGCTCTTCGCCGTTTCAAACGTCAAGTAAATAAAGCTGGTACCCTTCAAGAAGCCAAGAAACGCGAATACTATCTAAAGCCTGGTCTCAAAAGAAAATTGAAATCTGAACAGGCTCGTCGTAAAAATCGTAAATAAGTCTCAAAAGCGGTCAAGAAATTGGCCGTTTTTCTTTTATTTTTGGTCATTTCTTTTCTTAGCCTAGCGTATTAATACTATGTGATACATACGATTTCTCAACTTTACCCAGACGATTGTGGCTACACCTGTTTAAAGATGCTCCTCGCTAATTTGAAGAAGGACCGAGGATATCTATATTTGAAGCACCCAAAATTGAGCGGTACTTATTCATTTTTAGAATTGAAAGATATCGCCTCGAATTATGGCGTCACTTTAAATGGCTATCGTTTTTTAAAAAACGAAGATTTATTAACTATCCATACTTTTCCTTTCATCGCTCAAATTAAAAAAGGTGAAGTAGGCCACGCTGTTCTCGTCTATAAAATTAAGAAAAATTACATCTACTTCGCTGATCCATTAGAGGGAAAGAAGAAGATGAAATTAGAAGAATTTTATTTATTGTTTGCAAATACTTGTCTCATCTATGATGAAGTAAAAGAAGATAAGAAGAAGATGCGCGTCTATAAGTTCATTCCTAAGAAAGAAAGACAAATACAAGTGATATTAAATACTTTGACTAGTTTAACTTTCTTCTCTTTCATCTTCATCGTCTCGCCTGATATTCCATTTTTCTTACCGATTTTACTTCTCATGTGTTTCGTCATCTTAGAGATCATCTATCGTACCTATTCTTTATCCTTATCGAAGAAATTTGATGAAACTTATCTTGCTAATTACTTATATAAGGCGGATGGTAGTGAAAAATCTTTGAAGACGATCATCGAATTAAAAACTTTTAGCATCAACGCTCCGATTACTTTCATCAGTAATCTTACGAGCATCCTCATCTTACTTGTTTTAGCCTCTTTAAGTAATCTTATCTTCATCTATCTATTTTTCATCATCTTCATCGTTCATCTTTGCTTCTTTTTCGTCGAAAAAAGATACGTCGAACCGAAGAAATTACAAATTTTACAGAAGGAAAGTTTACTCGAAGTAGCGAAAAAAGAAGATTACGCTTACTTTGAAGCATTAGTGAAAGAACTTTCTACGTTAAGTGAAGAAGTAGGTAAACTTTACTTATTAAAGAAATATATCGTCTGGTTTTTAATTGCGTTACTAGCTATTTCTATCACTTTAGCGGCGAGCAGTTTCAATTTTAGCCAGTTACTATTCGCTTACGTCTTACTTTTCTATGCTTCTGAATCGATTTCGAAGGCTTTCAATTTCACTAGTGCATTTAAAAACTTTCAAATTGCTTACATGTCTTTTATCAACACCTATTTTGCTTAATTATTGTTAAATAAATCACAATTGTTGACAACCACTAACTTTTAACATATAAAATAATTGAATTTAATAACTTTTGATAGGGAGGAAAAAATATGCCAAGCAAAGTATATTTCACAAAAGTTATTAGTCCAGAGTCTCTCGTTAAACTTTACGAACTAATTAATATCCGACTAATAAAAAAATTATGAAAATATTATATCTATCCGCCCCAAGTGGCATCAGCGGTAATATGACTTTAGCCGCGTTATTAGAAATTATCGGTGATGATAATTATCTTTTAGATGAACTAAAGAAATTACATCTTGAAGGTTACGAAATTATTATCAAAAAGACGAATAAAAATCATATTCACGCGAAGCTTTTGGAAGTAAAAGTGGAAGAAAGTCACGTCCATAGACATTTAAGTGATATTAATAAAATTATCGATGAAAGTGACTTAAATGCTTCCGTCAAAGCTTTAGCCAAGAAAATATTTTACGTCGTAGCGAAAGCGGAAAGTAAAGTGCACGATGTTCCGATTGAAGAAGTACATTTTCATGAAGTAGGAGCATTAGATTCTATCATCGATATCGTCGGTACAGCGATTTTAGTCGATAAAATTCATCCCGATAAAATTTATGGTGGAGAATTAAATGAAGGAAAAGGCTTCATTAATTGCCAGCACGGCCTCATGGCAGTGCCAGTTCCGGCCACCTTAGAAATATTAAAAGAGCATCAAATTCCTTTTAAACAAATCGATGTCGAAACGGAACTTATCACTCCGACCGGCGCGGCAATATTCGCTACTTTAGTAACAAGTATTAAACCATTTCCTTATGGAAAAATTATTAAAAGTGGCTACGGAGCGGGTTCTAAAGATATTAAAATACCTAACATTCTAGTTTCGCTTCTTATCGAAGAAGAAGATAAGATGAACGAAGAAGACGTTTACGTCTTAAATACGAATATCGATGACATTAGTCCTGAAATTTTAGGTTACGTCCAAGAAAAATTATTCGAGCTAGGAGCCTTAGATGTTTCTTATTCGCCGCTTTTTATGAAAAAGAATCGTCCTGCTTATAAATTAGAAGTAATTTTAAGACCGAACGATTTAGCTAAGATAAGCGAAGTCATCTTTTTAGAAACTTCTTCCATTGGGATAAGATACCGTAAAGAAAAACGTCTCACTTTAAGAAGAGAAGAAATTAGCGTCGACTCAATTTATGGAATGTTAAAAGGTAAGAAAGTTTACACTCCAAATGGAATAAAGATTTATCCTGAATACGAATCTTTAAAAGAAGTAGCGAAGAAAAATGACGTTCCTTTAAAAGATTTATACGATTTATTTATCAAACTAACTAGTTATGGAAATTAAAGAGATATTAAGACGATATAAAAATGACAAGATGAGCGAAGAAGAAGCTTTAAAGTTACTAAAGAATGCTTCTTTTGAAGATCTAGGCTTCGCTAAAATTGATCATGACCGTAAGCAAAGAACTGGCGTAAGCGAAGTGATATACGGCGAAAATAAAAGTGAAGAACAACTCGCAAAGATTTTCCTTAACTTATACGAAAAAAATGGTGAAGCTTTAGCGACGAGAGTAAGCGAAGAACAATTTAACTATGTTAAAAATTATCTTCCAAGTGTAAGTTATGATAAGCATTCGCGCATTTTAAAGATGACGAAAGAGAAGAAAAAAGTTGGTAAGGTCATCATCGTAAGTGCCGGAACGGCGGATTCTAGAGTCGCAAATGAGGCGTATGAAGTTTTAGATTTCTTAGGCTCAAACATAGAAAAGATTTACGATGTAGGCGTTTCTGGTATCCATCGTTTATTAGCTTATGAAGAAGAAATAAAAAGTGCGAATGTCATCATCTGCGTGGCGGGGATGGAAGGCGCTTTAGCAAGCGTCGTTGCCGGTTTAGTCAAAGTTCCAGTCATCGCTTGTCCCACTTCTGTTGGTTATGGCGCGAATTTTCATGGTTTAAGCGCTTTACTTACGATGCTCAATTCTTGTGCGAATGGGGTAAGCGTCGTCAACATCGATAATGGTTTTGGCGCGGCTTATATCGCTCATCAAATTAATCTACTCGCGGAAAAATGAAAGATATTAAATTAAATAATTTAAAAAAATATTTAAAAGAACAAGGTGAAGCCGCTATCGCTTATTCTGGTGGCATCGATTCTTTATTTTTATTAAAATTTGCCACCATGACTTTAGGCGAAGAGCGTGTTAAAGGCTACCTTGTTAAACATCCTTTGATGGGAAAAGAAAATTACAAAACCGCTTTTATGCTTTTAGATAAATATCATCTTCCTTACGAAGTGATCGAAATCGATACTTTAAAAGTTCCTACAATCAAATCTAATAGTGTCATGCGTTGTTATCACTGCAAGAAAGCGATGATGAAGGCAATTTTAGAAACGATGAAAAAAGATGGCTTTAATAAACTTTTAGTGGGCGAAAATAAAACTGATACCTTAGGTGAAGTTAGGCCTGGGAAAAAAGCCATCGAAGAATTAGGAATTCTTACTCCTCTCATCGACTTAGATTTTTATAAAGAAGATATAAGAAAATGTGCGAGAAAAATTGCCATTAGCGAATTCGATATGCCTTCTAATAGTTGCCTTGCGACGAGATTTCCTTATGATAGTCAACTTATGTTAAAAAAATTAAGACGAGTTGAAAAAGTTGAAGTAATTTTAAAAGCATGCGGCTATCCAATTGTTCGAGCGAGGGAAGAAAATGATATCTTACGTTTAGAAATTAGAAGAAAAGATTTTTCTAAACTAGTGAAAGATGAAGAAGTGATATACGCGCTAAACCAACTAGGTTATAAATTTATTACTCTCGACTTGAATGGCTATCGCAAAGGAAGTTACGATAAATAGATAAATAGAGGTAGTTTAAACTACAATCACCACCTAATTTTTGCTATTATTTTACATATGGAGGTTAATTTGTATGATTACCAATAGACTAAAATTATTACTACCCATCACTTTAATGTTAATTACTTTGTCAGGGTGTTCTTCAAATCCAATTGGCAACGATGTAAATACATATACGATAACTTGGAAGAACTACGATGGATCAATACTTGAAATAGATCAAAATGTGAAAAAAGGAACTATTCCTACTTATGATGGCGCAACTCCTATAAGAAACGATAGTGCTAATTATTCATATACTTTTACAGGTTGGTCACCTACTGTAGTAGCAGCGACTAGTAATGCAACTTATGTTGCTCAATACTCTAGCAATATAAACACTTATACTATCACTTGGAAAAATTACGATGGTACTGTTTTAGAAGTAGATGAAAATGTTCCTTATGGAACTATTCCTACTTATGATGGTCCAGCTCCTACTAGAGATAGTGAATCTCAGTATGTTTATAATTTTACAGGTTGGATGCCTAATTTAACTATGGTTTACTGCGATGCAGAATATGTTGCTCAATACAATAATGAAATTAGAACATATACTATCACTTGGAAAAATTACGATGGTACTGTTTTAGAAGTAGATGAAAATGTTCCTTATGGAACTATTCCTACTTATGATGGTCCAACTCCTACTAGGGAAGAAGACTATTATGTTTATTCATTTGCTGGATGGTCCCCTGAAATTTCTGAAGTTAAAGAAAATACGACTTATGTTGCGTATTTTAATTCCACTAAAAAGAAAACTGAAATCTCAGTTTGGCATACTTGGGGCCAAGCGAATACAAGAATGATCGAACTTATGATCGAAGATTTCTACGAAGAACATCCAAAC
>CALVUG010000007.1 GCA_944363535.1 uncultured Bacilli bacterium | reverse complement strand
TTTATTGAGAAAGATCTTTCCTCGATTAAAAGAAACCCAATTATTTTAGATGTTTTATATAGATGTAAAGATGTTGAAAAATCCGGAACCGGTTTCAAAAGAATGAATGATTCATGTCCTGAAAAGAATATTAGTTGGTCTAGCGAAAATACTGCCTATGGTTTTTATTTTACTTTTAACAGAAAAACGAATGTCACTGCATTTGTCACTGCTGATATCACTCCTTTTTCTTTACTTAATAAAATTGAACAAGAAGTGTTTGATTTAATAGAAAATAATCCGAAGATTACTAGAAAAGAAATTGCTATAAAAATAAACAAAACGATAAGAACTGTTCAAAGAATTGCTGATAAGCTTGTTGATAAAAAGATGCTAATAAGAGTTGGCAGCAATCAATATGGATATTGGGAAGTTATTAAAAAATAAGGAGTTAATATGTTAAATATCGGCGATTTAGTTAATATATTTGATATATCATACACAATAGTAAAACTTTTAGGACATGGTAAAGGTGGATATTCATATCTAGCAACAACTGATAATAAAAAATATGTATTAAAACAAATCCATCACGAGCCTTGTTCTTATTACCAATTTGGTAACAAAATCGAAGCCGAATTACATGATTATGAGCGACTTCTTAAAACAGGAATTAGAATTCCTAAATTGATCGCGTTTGATAAAGATAAAGAAATAATCATTAAAGAATATATTGAAGGACCAGTCTTATCTGACCTAATTAAATCAAATAAAGATATAACAATTTATATTAAGCAAATGAAAGACATGCTTCCTAATATTTATAGTGCAGGTCTTAATATTGATTATTATCCAACAAATTTTATTATCAATAAGAATGATAATTTAATTTATTACATTGACTATGAATGTAATTTATATGATACAAAATGGGATTTTGATAATTGGGGAATAAAATACTGGAATGGTGACGAAAAACTAATTTAAGAATGAAAATGATATCATTTCGCTAGTAGGGGTATCGTTTTGTATCAATGCGATAGCATAAAGACAATTTGGAGCAGTAATTGTTTTATAGGATAAAGTGATTCATTAATGATTTCCTCATCTTTCGTGCGGTGGTGTACTTCAAAATTTTTAAAATAGCCCGCTGATGTAAAGACCACCAAGGCTTGCTAGTAAAGTAGGAATAGCGATGAAACAACCATACATCGAAAATTTTAAAAATGATAATTTGACGTCATTTTTCTTTAAGATGGACATCCACATCATACCCGCAAGAGCCCCGATGGGGGTAAAATAAGCGGCGATGTTAGAAGAGATGATGGAAGCAAAGATAGCTTGATAAGAAATAGCCTCATAATTGGCGATGATATCGACGTAAAGGATGGACATAGGAATGTTATTAGTGAGATTAGCGACGACAAATGAAGATAAGCCGTAAGTTAAGATGGGTTGACTTGTATTTAACAAATTAAAAATTTCAGTCGTGACATCGTAACTATGTAACGTTAAGGCGATGACGAACATCGAAAGTAATAGGGGAATAAGATTGAAAGGAAGACGGAATAACGCTTCTTTTAAGATGAAAAATTTATCTTTTTTGATGATGACGTAAATTATTAAGAAGATGAGCAACAAAGAAGCACAAGATAAAGCGATAATCCACATGGGAAGATTGATTAAGGAAGAAATCGCTAATAAGATGACGCAAATGATAAGTAAGGTTAAAGAGATGATAAAAGTTGGAACATCTAAGATTTTTTCTTCCTCAAAGGAATTAGTTAAAGGAGCTTTAAGTTGCTTTCTAAAGATGAAATAGATGATGAAAAATGACACTAAGCCACCAAATATCGTCGGGATGAACATATATTTTATATAGGTGAAGAAATCAATTTGAAAAGAAGTGGCTAGATAAATGTTTGTTGGATTACCGATGAGTAGTAACATCGACCACGTATTCGCTGCGACAAATTCTTCGATTAAATAGGGAAGTGGGCTAATTTTTGCGTGTTTACAAAAGAAGATAATGAAAGGAGTGAAAGTGATGACGATAATATCGTTAGATGTAAAGATGGTAAGGATGGAGACGATGATGTAAAGAAAAAGAAACATGCTAAACTGCGAATTTTTTGCTTTTCTTACCGCGAGAGTGGCTAAATATTTAAAGAAACCAACTTCATCTAAGACGACGCTTAAAAAGACCATCGAGATAAATAAGACGAGTATTTGTAAAGGATTGATGCTCGTAGCGGACACCATCGCTTCAAAGACTACGCTTGCGTCCACTAAGCCGGTGGCTAAAAGTAAGATAGCTCCAATCAAAGGTGTGATCCAAAAGGTTTGAAAAGAAATTTTTTTAATTTTGATGGTAGGAAAAGCTAAGACGGATACAATCATCCCAACGATCGATGTAAGTGCAATCACTAAGGCCCAAATCACAAGTGCTAATTATACGCTTATCTTAGTTAAATTAAAGAACTAAATTAGAATGATATTTTATCGTTCGACATCACCTTATTTATTTTATAAAATAAAATTAGAAGAAGGGGATTTAACTTATGAAAAAAATATGCGTAACACTCGTGGCTTTAAGCTTAATTACGCCTTTATTAAGCGCTTGTGGAGAAGATGGAAATGATGATCCTAAAACTTATCAAATAGATGTTGAAGTAAGTGAAATTTACGAAATTTATAATATTCAAAAAACTGCTCATGAAGGGGAAACGGTCTTCTTCGATGTAAGAAGTACTTCAGTGTTTTATGATGTCGACAAAGTTTACGCGAATGAAGATGAAGTAAAGTTAGGAAGTTTAGGCTATTCTTTTGTCATGCCTAGCGAAGATGTTTATTTGAAGGCTACCACTAGCGAAGTAGGGGAATATGATGATTTAGATGATCATCTAAGTTGGGGTGATTCCGTTAATGGGAAAATTATTTCTTTAACCGAGGAAGAAAAAAATGATGGTTCCGATCACTATCAAAGACTACCTTTAGTGTTCGATGGGATAAGTTCTGGTAATTGGATCAGTTCCATCGAAGTTGAAGTTTATTCTTCTCATCAAGAAGTTATTCCAGATGAGGCTATCACTTTCGTTCCGACAAAAGCTTCGACCTCTAGTGCGATTATTGGAGGATATTTAAATATTCATTTAAACCAAGTAAATATTGGTGAAACTTATATCTACGTTCATCTTGATCCTAACAATGCTTCTTTAGGCACTCTTATACGAAAATTTAAAGTCATTTCACCAGAAGAAGAATTGTATGAAACGATGCCAATCAATTTTGAAATCGATAACAATACAAATTATAGTTTAGAAGAAATATTCATCAATTTAACTGATACGATCGACGATGAAATTAATTCATATTTTTTAAGTGAAGCACAAGATGGCTTATTAGCGTTTGATTATCGTATCGGCCATACGTATCGTTTGACACTTGGAGCAAGGGACGAAAATAATAATTATGTCACCTTATATTTAAATGAATGGGTAGGAACAAATACTGGCGGTGTCGTTAATAGTATTGAAGAAGATTCTTCTATTAATGGTTTATATATTCTTAAAGTGGAAACTTCTGGCATCGACGTTCCATTAGTGATTAACGATTAAACATTATCTAAAGCTTCTTTTAATTTCTTATTAATTTTTAAAGGACCGCGAATGTAAGCAACACCATATTGTTTTAGTTTATTTAAATCAAATAGATGAGGCTCAAGTCTTTTTATCAATTTTATTTTCATCAGTTTATCGATGCGAAGTTTCTTGTCTTTAAAGTGATAAGGTATATTAATTTGGGTGACTTCCGTCTCGTACATGATGTAAGAATAAGGGCTAGCGACGTACATGTAAACGATGTCACCTACTTCGATGTGGGTCGATTGTTTCTAGATGATTTCATCTTGATGATCAAAGGCGTGGACGATATCAAAATAAGTGGGATTTGCGGGCGTTAGCCACGTATTATTTTCCGCAGTAAATAAGTAAGATTTATCGATTAAATCGTAGATTATTTCATCTTTTAAAGTATCGTCTAATCGGATGCTTACCCAATTGATTTTATTCATATGATAAGCCGGAAAGAAATGTTTATTATCGATTAAAGAAGCGATGAGAGATGGCTCTAATTTCAGGTTAATAATTTCGATCATCTCATCTTGCTTTAAACCTAATTTACTTGCATTTACTTGCATGATAAGAGCGTACCATTTCGCATTATTTTTATTTTTATAAACACCATAACCTTCATATTTTTCCCAAGGGAAGATTGCTTCATCTTCATATTTGGAAACGATGTAGCGATCAATTTTATTAGCTTGATGAGTTGTAAATAAAACTGGAACGGAACATTTATCTTTGATGTCGATTAAGATTTCTTTAAGTTTTTCTTTCACTTCGTAGATGTAGCCACCCGCTTGATTAGCGAAGCGAAAATTTTGATATTCATCGCCGAATTCTAAATCGTAAATTTTGGCTTCTAAAGTTAAGTTTTTATCAATTATTAAAACGACTTTTAAAGTATCGTTTAAGATGTTTTTAGAAAACACTAAGTCATCATTTTCTTTTTTAAAACCATAGGCTAAAAGTTTATCTTCTTGTAGCTGCTTTCGTTTAAAAATTTCTTCTTCGATACGCATAATTAGATGATGAGAGCATCGCTAAAACCATAAGCGGTTAGATATTGATTTAAAGTCGCTAGGTCATAAATTTCATTTTCGATGCAGTAACGAATAATTAAGGCGTAGATTGATGAACTCGCTAAGGTGTAACCAACTTTCTTCAATAAATATTTGCATTGGCGGTTATTAAGTCTTAACGCAAAAATAATTTTTATCAAAGTATTGAGTGTTGGAATCGATTTATTGGAGATGATGGAAGAATAAGCTTGTTTCGTAATGTTTGCTATTTTATATAACGTCGGCGCGTCCATCTTTTTTTCATCCATGAGTTTATAAAGGTAAGTGACGAAGTCAGAAGACTTGACACTTTCTTTACGATGTAAACGAATATATTCATCTAAAGTCATGCTCATATTTTAGCATTTTTTAGAAAGTAAATTAACAATTGACCTTTTCTCCTTTTTACTTTGCTAAATTATAGCTAGAAAGGAAGTGAAACGAAGATGAAAAAATCATTTCTAGAGATGAAAGAAGAAGCGGCGAGATTATTAGATAATGATGATTTAAGAAAAGAAAATTTAAATAGTGTTGAAGTTTCTTTTGTTATTGCGTTCTTCGCTCATCTTAAGCAAAGAAGATTTAACGATGAGCCATATCTCATCCATCCTCTTAGCGTCTTAAATTTATATAGACGTTTAACGTGCCGAATTAAAGATGAAAAAATTTTAGAAAAATATCAAATTCCTTATTTAGGAGTAGAAGAAGTATGTTTACTTCATGACGTCATCGAAGATAGCGCTTTTTCTATGGAAGATGTTAGAAACATTTTTGTAGAAAATCACTTTGGTGATTATTTCACTAATCATATCGAAAAGCCTTTAAGACTTATCACGCACGATAAAAGACAAGGTTATAAAAAATATATTCAAATTGTCATGCAAGATGAAATAGCTTCCTTAGTGAAGTTTCTTGATATGCAAGATAATTCTTTACTATGTACCTTAAAGGGTACGTATAGCGAAATCGATTTGAAGCGACTTAATAAATATCAATACTATGCGAAGAAGATCGATGAATATTTTCACTTCACGGTGAAATTTAACATGCTTCATAAACTATTAGAATTTAAAGATTTTCATATCGAATCTTATCTAAATTAGAAAGAGTAAAATTATGCATGTAGGAAGAAAAATTCAATATTTAAGAGCAGAGAATAATCATCATATTTCCCAAGTGGCGGAATATTTAAAAATTAGTCCGAAAGCGTTGATGGACATTGAAAATGGTACGACTACGCCAAGCGTGAAATATTAGATAAAATTGCTATTTTATCGCTGGGATGATGATGTTAACGTTAAATGATGATAAATTTGTGGAAGATTAACGTTCGAAAGCTTCTTTTACTTTTATAAGTAAATCTCTAATTTTTAGATGTTGTGGGCAAATGTTTTCGCATTTTCCACAACGTATACAAGATGAGGCTAAATTATGCTCTTTTATCGCTAGAAGATAAAGTCCATGCGCTTCTTTTTCTTCGCTCTTATTAAAAGCATTGTGGGCTTTAAATAAAGATGGGATATTAATATGCTTTGGGCAGCCTTTTAAACAATAGCCACACGCAGTGCAGCCGATATCTTTATAAGTTCTAATGATCTGTGCGACTTCTTTTAAATTTTCTAATTCTTGTCGCGTTAAGGGTTTAGAATATTTAAATGTTTCAACGTTATCGATAAGTTGTGACATCTCATTCATCCCGCTTAAAATCATAAAAATTTCTTCAAAAGACATGACGAAACGGAAGGCGTAACTTGCTTCGCTTCGTTCTTTCGATAGGAGTGCTTTTGCCCCGAGCGGAAGATTTGCAAGCGTTCCTCCACGGACCGGTTCCATGACGATGATAGGTTTACGATGTTTTTTGGCCGCGACTTCGAAACATTCTTTCGCTCTTATATCATTACTTTCATAATCTAAATAATTGAATTGTAATTGGACGACTTCGATATCTTTTTGTTCGCTTAAAATCTTATCTAAAAATTCCGGGGTGTCATGAAATGAAATACCGATATGTTTAATCTTTCCTTCATCCTTTAATTTCTTTGCTATTTCGTAAGCGTGGCAGCGTTTATATTGCTCGTAATTATTTTGTTGCTGAGCGTGCATCAAATAAAAATCGAAATAATCGACCCCGACAGTTTCTAACTGGCGGTTGAAGAAGGGGATGATATCTTCTTCTTTTCTAAAGCTGCTCGGAGAAAGCTTATCGGTGATGCTAAAAGATTCACGTGGATATTTTTTGACGAGACATTCTCTTAACGCTACTTCACTTAAACCATTTAAATATACTTGCGCCGTATCAAAGTAATTGAAACCATTTTGCATGAAGTAATCGACCATTTCTTGAAAGCAATTAAAATCGATATTTTGCTCTGCATCTTGTTTTAGACGCATGATGCCAAAACCGAGGCGACCTTTAATTTTTTCGAACATCATTTTTTCCTCCTAAATTTCTTCGATATTAAATTGTTTTAAATAAGAGAGTAACGTTCTCTTATGATGACCTAAGATGATGATTTCATGATTACCTAATGGATGAGTTAATATTTTATCTAGATGAGGGAAACGACAATTAATTTGCGTGCGACATAAATCTATTTCGTATTGATTAGATAAAATTTCTCCTTCTTCAATATAACATTGATCTAGATTAGCGTTCAAACGGAAAATAGTAGCGTTTTGAGGTTTAATTTCGCCGTGGATTCCTACTCCAATACCCGATTCAAAATGTGTATCTAAAGATATCTTTTCGCACATCGAAAAAGGAATGGTGCAGTGTGCGAGAGTGATGATACTATTTGTGACATCAATTTTTGAAGGATTAGCCTGGAAAGAAGTTAAGCCTAAAACTTTCCTTACGATGTGCATAGCAATTAAAGAAGGAACGTCACCTTCACAAGCCGCGGTCGTAGATTCATCATTTAACTTCGCTAAGGCAAGACAGGCGGTCGTACGTAAAGATTTAAGTAAATCGAAGCAACGAATAGTAAGCGCGTCGAGATGATATTCATCTTTTATTTTTTTGATAGCTTGATAAAGTTTATTTGCATCTTTTAACGCCTCTTTATCAAAATCTAAGTGGGTGAAGATTTTAACATCTTCTATCGCTTGATAAGTTCTTTCGACTTCTTCGATTGGAATGAAAGTAAAATTCATCCCGAATTTTTTCGCTTTATCGATCGTATCCATCTCAAAGCCGATGAGCCAATCGGATGGGTGGCCGATGAGACCAAGACTTGTATCCAATTTTTTATGTGCCTTTTGATTTATTATTTCTAAGCGCTTCGCTAGATAATCGCTCGAACCATGTAAGACTTCGCCTTCTAAGTGGTTATTATGTAAGAAAGATAAAATTTCTAATGATGCCGCGAGCGAATTATTCGTGCCGTAAGTGAGAAGATAATATGGTTCTTTTAAGGAAGTATAGATTTGTTTAAAAACGTTTTCGCTTCCCCCAGATTGGACGAGAATAACACTTATATCTGCATCTTGATAAAAATTAGTGATATCATTTAATAAATGATATTCGATGTTTCTTTCCTTAAGTTCTTCCAATAAAGTTTTCGTATGAGCGTCTAAACTTGCTTTAGTGTGTAACGAAGAAGAGATGGGATAGATATTAATTTTCATAACCTGGTTTTCCTTAATTTAATTATCTAATAATTTAATTCCTTTCGTCTACACGTATAATTAATATATGGCTTTTAAAAATGTTCCCTATCTTATAAGCGAAGCGATTCGTCAGGAGAAGTGGCTAAATATTACTTATCTAAATGCGAATAAGGAACAAACTTATTTTTCTATTGGAGTCATAGATGTTGATACATCGAAAAGAACTTTGCTCGTCGACATCTTCAATTTTCCTAAATTTGGTATCGAATGTCTCGATAAAAAAGTTTGGTTGAAATTAGATAATATCATCGACGCACGGCTCATAGATAATTCCTATTATCCGACGAGCGATGATTTGTTCGCTAGGCTCAGCAAAGATATCGCTTTAAATACGATGCTCGATACTTCCTTTGCTTATAATAACGTCTTAACTTACTTTTACGATTGCTATAAAAATGACGCTGATCCATTCGTCGAAGATGCTTCGATGTTCGACGGTATCGATTTGAAAATATTGGAGGCGGGAACTTATCAATTAAACGATGAAGAATTCATTTATTTTTTAGAGAAAGTGTTCGTCAAATCGAAAAATGAAGCGGAAAAGCTATATCGCTATTCGACATTAGCGTTCAACATCTTATCTATAGATATCAATGATAAACAATACGTTATCGCTTACCGCGAAGTCGATTTGAATTTTAAAAATAAGACATTACGTATCGCTAATAAATCAAATATTAATAAGTCATTTCTCATCAACGAAAGAAAATATAATTTATCGATGTATCTCGATATGGATCCAGATGAATTTGTTAGAGATTTCGATGCAAGAAAAGAAGAATTTACTCGCCTTATCGAAGCAAATAAAAAAGAAGGGGAAATGATCAACACTAGACCATCATTTTTCTTACTTAAAAAGCAATTGACGTTCGGGGTAGAAGAGACTTTAGGAGCTATCTATGAACGGGTGCAAAAAGGTCAACTTAATACACCACTAAAAGCTTTCTTTGGCGTGAGTAGAAATTCACCTTATCTAAAAAAAGAAGCAAATATTGTCATCTTTGATAAAAATAAAGTAAATATCGATCAATTAAGAGTCATCTTTAATGCGATGAATGCAAAAATTACTTACGTGCAGGGGCCTCCTGGCACTGGAAAGACGGAAACAATTTTTAATACTTTATTATCCGCACTTTTAAATGATAAAAAAGTTTTAGTGTGTGCGAATAACAATCATCCTGTCGATGATATTTATCATAAGTTAATGGATTGTTTTAAAGATGAAAAAAATGAAGAAATTATTACTCCCTTTCTAAGGCTTGGCAATAACGATGAAATCGAAGCGACTTTAAAACTTTTAAAAAATTATTTTGCTTTAGCAAGGTCATTAAAAGATAGCGATATTTCGATAAGAAAAGAAAAGAGAAATTTACTTTCCTACTTTCACGATTTAAAAGCTTCCTTATCGCTTTACGAAGAAAAGATTGAAATTGAAGATAAAATCAAGATTTTAAAGAAGATTAAAGATATCGCTCTTGCTGAACCTTTAATTAGAAGAGCGGAAGACGAAATTAAATCACTTGAAACTAGCCTTATGTCACTTCAAGTAGTGGAACCTGAAGCTTTGACTGCTTCTTTAATTTCCATCAATGAAAATGAACAATTGTTCACTTATTTTAAAGACTTATATTATTTCAACATCAAAAAGTTAAATAAGCCAATGTATGAAGAATTAGAAGCGATATTAGATGATGTAGATGCGGTGACGAAGTTCAATCGTTATTTAAGGAATGAAAAGAACCTCGAACATCTTTTAGATGTTTTTCCGATCGTCTTATCGACGAATTTATCGAGTGAAAAGCTCGGTAGCGCTTACTCTTCAAGTTTTGATTTATGCATCATGGACGAAGCAGGGCAGGCTAATATCGCAAGTGCTTTAATCCCTTTAGCGAGGTCGAAGGCTTTACTTTTAGTAGGAGACACGAACCAATTACAACCCGTAAGCGTCATCGAATTAGATTTAAATGATTACTTGATGGAAAAATATAGTATTAAAAAGGAATATAATTACGTCGAAAATTCGATTCTTTCATCCTTACTTTCCTTAGATGCGAATTCAAAAAGAATCATGTTGCATTATCATTATCGGTGTGCAAAAAAGATCGCTAATTTTGTCAACCAAAGATTTTATGAAGAAAAACTTAAAATATTAAATGATAACGAAGGCTCACTCGTCTACGTCGATGTCAAAAATCGCCCAATGCGTCAATCTAATGCTTATCTTGACGAAGCTTCGTCGATAGTTGATTTAATCAAAAATAATCATTATGAAGATGTGGCAATTATCACTCCATTCGTTCACCAGGCGCGTCTTATTAATAGCCTATTAAAAGATGCGGGTATAAGTGAAGATGTCGCAAGAGCGGGAACGATTCATACTTTGCAAGGTTCAGAAAAAAACACTATCATCATGTCGAGTGCGATATCTTTAAAAACAGCGAAGAAAACGATGGATTGGATAGCTGAAAATGCTGAACTAATTAACGTCGCAGTGTCACGCGCTAAACAACATTTTATTTTTGTGGGTGATAAAAGTGCGATTGATATCAAAACTAAAGATAAACAAAATAGCGATGTAAGAGCTCTTTCTGATTACGTCTATGAAAATGGTAAGATGAAATTAACTTCTTCGCCACATCTAAAAATTACTAATTTATCGAATGATTCGAAATCGGAAGAAGAGTTCTTCATGACAATTAAACCGTTTTTTATGAGGAAAAGAACGAAATTTTATATCGAGCGTAATGTTCCTTTATTGAAAGCTTTACCTTTAGAAGATGAATCGATTCAAAAATTTTTCCGTTACATGGAATTCGATTTAGTTGTTAAAGTTAAGAATAGTTTATTTGCTAAACCGTTTCCTATTGTCGTTTTTGAAATCGATGGCGGAGAGCATATTGGTGACATCAATCGTATTAAACGAGACAGAGATAAAGAAGCTATATGCGCTAGGAATGGTGTCAAACTCATTAGAATATCTAATGATCAAGTAAAAGATTATGAACTCATCATCAAACTTTTTATGCAAGTAGTAAGCAATATTAAAGATTTTGAAGATGATGAGCAAATAACCTTATTTGAAGATTGATATTCCATCTAGTCATAGTTAAAGCGTATTAATATAATATAAACGTCTATGGATAATAATAGCCAAAAAGAAATTGTTAAAGTCACTAAACTAAGTAAAACATTTCGTCTTTCTTACAAACAAAGAAAAGAAAATAAGACTGACGATAAATATTTAAAAGCAGTAGATGATTTATCTTTTTCATTATATGAAGGAGAAATCTATGGCTTACTTGGCCCAAATGGGGCGGGTAAAACGACAACTTTAAGAATGCTTGCAACGTTATTAACTCCTTCAAGCGGAAATATCTATTTAGATGATAAAGACATTCAAAAGAATTTAGAAGAGACGAGAAGAAACATAGGTTTTCTTACGAGCGAACTAAAACTTGATAATTTCTTTACCCCTGATTATACATTCGACTTCTTTGCTGAATTGTACGGTTTAGATAAAACGCAAAGAATGCGCCGAAAAGAAATATTATTTTATCAATTTGGTATCGATGAATATCGTTATAAGAAAATTGGTGAACTTTCTAGTGGGATGAAACAAAAAGTTTCTTTAGCGATTTCTTTAATTCATGATCCTAAAATCATCATTTATGATGAACCTACGAACGGCTTAGATATTATCGCCTCTAAGGCGGTGGAAGATTACCTTTTAAAACTTAAAGAAGAAAATAAATCGATTATTATTTCGACGCACATATTACCTCTTGTCGAAAAGTTAAGTGACCGTATCGGTATCATCATCGCTGGCAAGATGCAATTCGAAGGGAATAGAAAAGAAGTAAGTAATTTAGGTGGTTTAGAGAAGTTATTCTTCGATATCTATCAAAAAGTGAGGGATGAAGAAGATGCGTAAGACGCTTGCAGTTTTTAAAAAAGAACTACGAAGATTTTTTAGCGATAAACGTATGCTTATGGCTTTAATTTTGCCAGGCTTACTCGTCTTTTTAATCTATTATTTTTTACCAGATTTATATGCAACTTCTCTATCGCCAAATTTAAGTGAAGATTACATCGCTAATATCGCTATGAGCGATAATTACGATGAGAATAATGAACAATCTTCTTTACTTGAAGGGGCAATTCTTTCCGTCTTTGAAAATTTCGATTATGCTCCTCCTAATATTGTTGAATTTGCTTTAGAAGAAGAAAGTCAAATTAAAGATAAATTAGTGAAGAAAGAAATCGATTTAATGGTCGTTTTCGACGATAATTTTGAACACATTATTTTTAATGAAATTAGTGTTTCTAAACCTAATATTGACATTCTTTATAATTCTTCAAGTGGGGAATCGGCTTACATTTATTCTTTAGTGCTTTCAATAAGTGAACAACTTTATCAATCTTTTACTATCAATTATCAAATTAACCCTGATGTTGGTGAACAAAATTATGCGATTATGCAAGTGGTGGCGATTATTTTGCCGATGCTTACGATATCGATGATTTTTTCTTCAACTTTACAAGTTTGCCCTGAAGCGATTGCTGGGGAAAAAGAAAGAGGTACTTTATCTTCTATCTTAGTGACTCCTATCAAGCGAAGCGAATTTGCGTTAGGAAAAATTTTAGCTTTAATTTTAGTTTCTTTAGTATCTGGAACAATTACAGGAGCGGGTTTACTTATTTCTTTGCCTAGGTTATATGGAAGTATGGGAAGTTTTAGTATGCCACCTTCTTCTTACATTCTTCTATTCTTAGTTTTACTTACCTTAGTGGTGTTTTTTGTCAATGTGGCGATGTGCATTTCTACCTTTGCAAAGTCGATCAAAGAAGCAACTTCTTATCTTGGACCACTTTTAGTAGTCTTCATGGTCATCGCTATGTTACCGGGTTTCATCGATGTTTCTAATATCGGTTTTGCTTTCGTTCCAGTTTTAAATGTTTCTTACGTTATGTCTTCTATCGTCTATGGAACGGTTGATATCATGTATTTAGCGTTCGCTTTACTTTCTAATATTATCTTTTCTCTTATATTTATCTTTATCGATGTAAAATTATTTAAGAGCGAAAGTGTCGTCATGCGTCAATGAAATCATATAAGGATTTAAAAAACAGGAAGATTATCGTCATCGGTTCGCCAGGAAGTGGTAAGTCTTTTGTTTCCACCAAATTGCATGAATATTTTAATATCCCTATCTATTATCTTGACCGCATCTATTGGCACGAAGACTGGGTCAACACTCCTCAAGATAAATTTATCGCTCTACAAGAAGAAATACTTAAAAAAGATGCATTCATCATCGATGGGAATTATTTATCTACGATCGAAGTAAGAATAAGTAAAGCATCGACTATCATCTTCTTAGATTTACCAAAGGAAGTATGTTTAGAAGCAGTGAAGCAAAGAATGGGACAAAAAAGGACCGATTTTCCACCTTTTTTAAAAGAAGAATTAGACGATGAATTCGTTCATTCCATCATCTTTTTCGAAGTGGAAAGTAAACCGACCATTTTAAAATTACTTGATAAGTATCAAGATAAAGAAATTATCGTGTTACATTCACGCGAAGAAATTGATAAATTCTTAGGCAATTAGAAAATAGAAGAGATTATAATGTAATTAGAACTTCTACTCCTTCAATTGGCAAAGCAAACATGCGCGTCTACGTATTAGAAAATAACACTATAGGTCCATTATCTCAAATTGGCAGTTCTACGATTTATTTGCGTTAATTTTATTAAATCAAATTTATTATTAAAAAAATGCACCCATCTTGAGTGCATTTACTTTTTAAGCAAAAATGATAGTTATTTAGACTCTTTTTTAAAACACATGAACCAGTCTAAACAATAACAATCGCTAGAAGTATCTTCCATCCTTTCTTTAGCAGTCCCGCAACTTCCAGCTGTCGGGATGATAACATCATCACCAGGCATCCAATCAGCAGGAGTAGCTACATTATCCTTATCAGCTTTTTGTAATGCGAGAATAATACGTTTAATTTCTTGAAAATTACGACCAGTTGTTAGTGGATAATAAAGAATCGTACGAACGACACCATTAGGATCAATGATGAAAACAGCGCGTACAGCTTGCGTTGAAGATGCACCTGGCTGAATCATTCCATATGCTTTTGCGATATCCATTTTGATGTCTTCAATTAAAGGGAAAGTAACTTCAATATGTTTTTTATCTTTCCATTCTAATTCTTGAATTTTTCTTAACCATGCAATATGCGCATATAATGAATCAACTGAAAGACCAATTAGCTCTACGTTGAGAGCTTTAAATTCATCAATCATCGCACCAAAAGTCATGAATTCAGTTGTACAGACAGGGGTGAAGTCCGCAGGATGAGAGAATAAAATTACCCATTTGCCAGCGTAATCTTCGGGAAATGAAATATTTCCTTGCGTGGTGGTGGCTTTAAAAGCCGGAGCCTTTTCCCCAATTAAAGGGAGATATGAAATAGTTTGTTCCATATTAGAACCTCCTTATAATTTTTGTTGACTCCATTATGCAAGAAAATAAAGAGTGTTGTCAAAGAAGATGCTCACGATATAAAAAAATATAAGTAGATAGCGAGAATAACATGTATTAGAAATGTTTTTAAATATAACAATATTTAACCAAGTTTAACGTTAATTCAGTAAAAAAATATTGATTTAGTTTATCACTCTGTGATTTAATATAAAAGGAAAGGAAAATAGTGATAAAGATGATTTCAAGTAGTGTTTCTAAAAGACAATTGGAACGATTTCCTATTTATCTTGGATATTTGAAACAAATAGCCAGGCAAGGTGAACATTACATATCTTCTTCTACCTTAGCGAAAGCTTTAGGGCTAACCGAAGAAAAGGTTAGAAAAGATTTGCAAGTGGTTAGTCGTAGGCAAGGCAAGCCTCATCGCGGTCGTGAGATTAGTCTTCTTATCAAAGATTTGGAAAATTTTTTAGGATATTTAGACGCTGAGAACGCCATTATTGTTGGTGTCGGACATCTCGGTGAAGCTTTTCTAAATTATCAAGGTTTTAGTAAACGTGGATTGAATATCGTTGCTGGATTTGATGTAGATGATAAAAAAGTCGGTTATGACATTAATGATAAGCCAATTTATCACATCGATCGTCTGAATGATTTAGTTTCACAATTGAACATTAGCATTGCTATTTTGACCTGTCCTGCTCAAGTGGCACAAAAGATGGTGGATCTTCTTACGCGCGCTGGTGTCAAAGGTATTTGGAATTTTGCTCCTATTCATTTGCATGCGTCAGATGATGTGGTCATCGAAAATGTTGATCTTTCAGCATCATTAGCCATTTTATCATACAAATTGGAAACTAAGTTTAAGGAGGTTAAATAAACTTATGGCCAAAGAACCCGTCAATATTAACAAAGTTAACGAGGAAGTCGATCGCCTCGTTCAAAACGGGAAGAAAGCTCTTGATGAATTTTTAAAACTTAATCAAGAACAGATCGATTATATCGTTGCAAAATGTTCCGTAGCTGGTCTAGACCATCATGGTAGTCTTGCTAAACTTGCAATTGATGAAACTAAGCGTGGTGTTTTTGAAGACAAAGCCACAAAGAACTTATTCGCATGCGAATATGTCGTCAATAACATGCGCCATCTTAAGACAGTAGGGGTCATTAAAGATGATCCAGTGACTGGTATTACTGAAATCGCTGACCCACTTGGCGTCGTATGCGGTATCGTGCCTGTCACTAATCCGACAAGTACTGTCATTTTTAAATCTTTAATTTGTTTGAAGACTCGTAATCCAATCATCTTCTCTTTCCATCCTAATGCACAACAATGTTCAATTGCTGCAGCAAAAATTATGCTCGACGCAGCCGTAGCGGCTGGTGCACCAAAAAATTGTATTCAATGGATTGAACATACATCCATGGAAGCGACGAACGCTTTAATGAATCATCCAGATGTCGCTACTATCTTAGCGACTGGCGGAAACGCGATGGTTAAAGCAGCTTATAGTTGTGGAAAGCCTGCAATGGGTGTTGGTGCGGGTAACGTTCCTGCTTACATTCATAAATCCGCTAATGTGGAACAAGCCGTCAATGATATCGTTTTATCAAAAGCATTTGATAACGGTATGGTTTGTGCTTCAGAACAAGCGGCAATTTTTGATAAAGAAATTAGTGATCAAGTCATTGGTTTCTTCAAAAAATTTCACGTCTACATTTGTAATGAAGATGAAAAGAAGAAATTATCAAGATTTATGTTTGGCTACGCCGTCGGTGACGAAGGTGTTGAAAATGCTAGACTTAATGGTGATGTGGCTGGTAAGAGTGTTCATTACATTGCCGAACAAGCTGGTTTCAGCGTTCCAAAAGATACTTCTATCATCGCTTGTTGGTGTAAAGAAGTTGGTCCAAAAGAACCATTATCAAGAGAAAAACTTTCTCCAGTTCTAGCTTTATTTGAAGTTAAAGATGAAAAAGATGGTTTCAAATTCGCTAAAGCGATGGTCGAATTTAATGGTTTAGGTCATAGTGCCGCCATCCATTGCAAAGAAAAAGCTATGGCGGATGATTTTGGAGAAGAAGTAAAAGCGATGCGTATCATCTGGAATTCACCTTCCACATTTGGTGGTATCGGTAACGTTTATAACTCTTTCCTTCCATCATTAACACTTGGCTGCGGTAGCTATGGTCATAACTCCATCGGTGGAAACGTCAGCGCAGTCAACTTATTAAACATCAAGAAAGTCGGCAAAAGGAGAAATACTATGCAATGGTTTAAAGTCCCATCAAAAATTTATTTCGAAAGAAATTCTATCCAATATTTAGCTAGCTGCCGCGATGTTAATAAAGTGTTCATCGTCGCTGATAAATCGATGATGGAATTTGGTTTCGTCAACAAAATTATCGATCAATTACGTTTGAGACGTAACGAAGTTACGGTTCAACTATTCTTAGACGTCGAACCTGATCCAGATATTGAAACGGTGAAAAAAGGTGTCGAACTCATGCGTAGTTTCGGCCCAGATACAATCATCGCTCTTGGTGGTGGTTCACCGATGGATGCCGCAAAAGGCATGTGGTTATTCTATGAACATCCAGAAGTTAACTTCGACGATTTAAAACAAAAATTCATGGATATCCGTAAACGTGCATTTAAATATCCTGAACTTGGTAAAAAGACTAAATTAATTTGTATTCCAACAACTTCCGGTACTGGTAGTGAAGTGACACCATTTGCTGTCATTTCCGATAAGAAGAATAATAAGAAATATCCTCTTACCGATTATTCGCTTACTCCAACTGTGGCAATTGTCGATCCTGAATTTACGACTAATCTTCCACCTCGCCCAACCGCGATGACGGGCATGGACGTTTTAACTCATGCGATGGAAGCTTACGTTTCCGTTCTTGCTAACGATTACACTGATGGTTTATGCTTACAAGCTATCAAGCTTGTCTTCGAATATTTACCACGTGCAGTTAAAAATGGAAAGAGCGATTTAGAAGCTAGAGAAAAGATGCATAATGCTGCTACTATTGCTGGTATGGCATTCGCTAATGCTTTCTTAGGTATGGTTCACTCTATGGCACATAAAGTTGGTGCGGAATTCCATACAGTGCATGGTTATACTTGCGCCATCTTACTTCCACATGTTATCCGTTATAACGGAAGCGTGCCTTCCAAACTTAGCGTCTGGCCAAAATATAATACCTATCACGCTGATAAGCGTTATCAACAAATTGCTCAACTTCTCGGTTTGAAAGCTAGCACGCCAGAAGAAGGTGTCAATTCTTTAGCGGAAGCTGTCACTAAACTTATCCGTGAAATTGGTTTGAGCCCAAACTTCGCTGATCTTGGTATCGATGAAAAAGCATGGAATGAAAAAGTTGAACAAGTCGCAGTTCTTGCTTACGAAGATCAATGTTCACCTGCTAATCCACGCGTGCCAATGGTCGAAGATATGGTCGCTATCTTGAAGAAAGCTTATAAAGGAAATTAATTACTATGACGATCGCGGTTTGTGTTGGTTCTAGCTGTCACTTAAAAGGCAGTTATGATGTCATCGAACTTATGCGCCGCTACATCAAAGACAATCATCTTGAAGAGAAGGTGGAATTAAAAGCCACCTTCTGCCTCAAGAATTGTGGCGTAGCAGGTGTTTCAATTAAAGTTGATGACGAAGTCATCACTGGTGTGACTAAACAAAATTTTGATGAAGTATTTAACAAATATATTTTGTCACGTTTATAAGGAGGAATAATTTATGGCTTCTCCCTGCTTAGAATCGAGGACGAAAGATTGCCAAAATTGTTATAAATGTATCAGACATTGTCCAATTAAAGCTATCTCTTTTGCTTCTAATAAAGCTAGCATCATCCACGAAGATTGTATTCTTTGTGGTAGATGTTACATCGTTTGTCCGCAAGAATTAAAAGTAGTAAGAAATGATGAAGAAAAAGTTTTAAATTTATTAAAAAATTATGATTGTGTCGCTAGTGTCGCCCCAAGCTTTATTGCTAATTACGGGGTGAATTTTTCTTCTCTAAGAAAAGCCTTATTAGCGCTTGGATTTAAAGAAGCGGAAGAAACTGCCATCGGGGCAACTATTACGAAAAAAGCCTACGATGAAATGTTAGAATCTAACGCTCCCGATGTTTTAATTTCTTCTTGTTGCCATTCGATTAATTTACTCATTCAAAAGCATTATAAAGAAGCTCTTCCTTATTTAGCGCCTATCGATTCTCCGATGATCGCTCATGCGAAAGATATTAAGAAAAGATTAGGCGAAAATAAAAAAGTAATATTTATCGGACCATGTATTGCTAAGAAAGACGAAGCTGATGTATACGCAAATTTTATCGATGGAGCCATTACTTTCCTTGAATTAGATCATCTTTTAGTAAAGAAAGAAATCAGTTTAGAAAAAGATGAGAAGATTGAAGTTAAAGAACATTCTAAAGCTCGCCTTTTTCCAATTAGCAGCGGTATTTTAGAAACGATGGAAAAGAAAAATGATGCTTATTCCTACGTTTTCGTCGATGGAGTAGAAGAAGTTAAACGAGTTCTAGAAGATGTCATAGCTGGTAAAATTCATCATTGTTTTATCGAAGTTAATGCTTGCCATGGTGGATGCGTGAATGGACCAATTATCGATGGTAAATCGCACAACTTAGTGGCTTCCTCATTACTTGTGAAACAAAGTGCTGGTAGACTTGATTTTAAAGAGCCAATTTTAACTAGTGAAGAAGCTTTCCATGACTATAAACCATATAATGTAAGACACGCAAGACCAAGCGAAGAAGAAATTCAGGCTACATTTAAAAAGATGGATAAAGTTGATCCTAAAAATCGACTTAATTGCGGCTCTTGTGGCTATGATTCTTGTCTTGAAAAAGCTATCGCTATCATCCAAGGCAAAGCGGTCGTGGAAATGTGTTTACCATTCCTTATGGCTAAAGCTCAATCATTTTCTGATAAGATTGTTGCTAATTCACCAAATGGTTTAATGGTCTTGGATGAAAATTTTAAAATTCAACTTATCAATCACGCAATGTGCTTAATTTTAGGAGTGCATTCTCCTCGTGATTTAATTCAAAAAGATGTGTCTTTGATTTTGGATCCTACCCCGTTCTCTGAAGCTTTAGGAGGCGAAAGGATTTACGAAAGAAAGATGTATCTTACGGCTTATAATAAATATGTTACTTTATCGGTTAACTATGATGAAAAATATCATATCTTAATCGTTTTGATGAGAGATGTAACAAAGAGTGAAATGGAACACGCAAAAAGATTAGAAATTGTACAAAAATCTGTGGATATTACCGATGAAGTGATTAAAAAGAATATGCGCGCAGTGCAAGAGATTGCTTCGCTTTTAGGTGAAAGTGCGGCTGAAACTAAAGTCGCTTTATCGTCTTTAAAAGAGACATTAGAGGAAGATGATGATCACTAATCGTTACGTCGTAGAAATCGCTAGTCTATCAAGAAATCACGTCGGTGAAGAACTTTGTGGCGACAACGTGCAAATTCTTTCGCCTGATGAAAAAACTTCTATCCTTGTTTTAGCGGACGGTTTAGGAAGTGGAGTCAAAGCTAATATTTTATCGACTCTGACTAGCGAGATGCTTGCAACGATGATGTCTAATAACGTTCCTATTGAAGAATGCGTCCAAACGATTGCGATGACCTTACCGGTCTGTAAAGTAAGAGGTGTCGCTTATTCGACATTTTCCATCGTCAAAGTTAGCGATTTTAAAAATGTCGAAATTTATAATTACGATAATCCGACACCTATCATTTTAAGAGAAGGAAAGATTTTTCCTATTTGGTGGGAAACTTCGCTCATCGAAGGAAAGAAAATTGAAAAAGCTAAATTTGAATTTAGGCCTTATGACACGATTGTCTTAATGAGTGATGGGGTGATGCATGCTGGAATTGGTGAAACATTAAATTTTGGTTGGGGTATGGATGAAGTTAAATCATTCGTTTCAACTCTCTATGATAAGTCATATTCTTCTAAGGCTCTTGCGACGATGTTAGTGGATCACTGTGATGAACTTTACGCAAGAAAACCAGGCGATGATACGACCGCGGCGGTATTAAGGCTAAGAGAAAGAAAACAAGTTTCTTTGATGATCGGACCTGCTTCAAATAGAGAAGATGATAATATGATGCTATCGTTATTTTTCGCTAAAGATGGTGTTCATATCGTCAGTGGAGGAACGACTTCTAGTATTGTTTCTAGATATTTAAATAAACCATTAGATTATGCTTTAGATTATTTAGATAAAGAAATCCCGCCTATCGCAAAAATTGAAGGTGTCGATTTGGTGACCGAAGGTGTCGTCACGATCAATAGGGTTTTGGAATACGCAAAAGATGTCTTAGATAAAAATGAGAAATATTTTTATTGGTCTTTCCATGAAGATGGGGCTTCGCGTATCGCTAGATATCTATTTGAAGATGCGACTGATATCGATTTTTACGTCGGCTGTGCGATTAATCCCGCTCATCAAAGTGAAGATATGCACATCAATATTAAAATTAAAATGCGCCTTATTGAAGAATTAGCGAAATGTTTAGAAAAAATGGGAAAGAAGATAAAAGTTAGTTATTTTTAGTATAAAATAAATAAAGAGGTGTAAAATATGGAACCTAAATTTGATACGAATGTTCAGGAACTTAAATATAAAGTTTTAAAAGAAGTAGCGAGATCTTATTGGGATGGAACTCTAACTGAAGACTACAATGAAATTCCTAAGAAGATTGTTCCAGGACCAAAGCCTTCGATGCGTTGCTGCATCTATAAAGAAAGGGCTATCGTTTTGGAACGTATGAAACTTGCCTTAGGCGGAAATAAGAATATCGATAATGTCGTCGAAGTTATTAATATCGCTTGCGATGAATGTCCTTTAGGTGGCTATGAAGTCACTAATAGATGTAGAGGTTGTATCGCTCATCGCTGTGAAAAAGCTTGTAGGCTACATGCAATAAGTTTTGATGAAAAAACAAGACAAGCAAGGATCGATAAAACAAAATGTGTCAATTGCGGGATGTGTGCGAGAGCTTGTCAATATGATGCGATCGCAAATTTTTTAAGACCTTGTGAACAATCTTGTAAAGTTAAAGCTATTTCGATGGGTGAAGATTACGCCGCTAAAATTGATGATAGTAAATGTGTTCAATGCGGAGCCTGCGTCTATCAATGTCCTTTCGGGGCTATTATGGATAAAAGTTATATTACGAAAGCTATCGACATTTTAAAAAATTCTGAAAATTTGACGAAATATCCGGTTTTCGCTATCGTGGCGCCTTCGATTTCATCACAATTTAAATATGCGACGTTAGGTCAAGTTATTACTGCCATTAAAAAACTTGGCTTCCAGGATGTCATCGAAGCGGCTTTAGGTGCAGATATGGTCGCATATCATGAAGCGAAAGAACTAGTCGATAAAGGCTTTGTTTGTACGTCTTGTTGTCCAACTTTTGTGACTTACGTTCAAAAATATTTCCCAAAGTACGCTGATAAGATTTCCCATCAACTTTCCCCGATGGCGACGATCGCTAAATGGGTGAAAGAAGAACATCCTGATGCCAAAGTTATGTTCATTGGACCTTGCGTTTCTAAAAAGAAAGAAACAATTGATAAAGTTAGTGATTACGTCGATGTGACCTTAACTTTTGAAGAATTACAAGCTTTAATTGATTCGCGCAGTATCGATATGACTACATTAGAAGAAAGTCCTTTAGATAATGCATCTTATTTTGGAAGAATTTTTGCAAGAGCTGGTGGCGTCAAAGACGCTATCATCGAGGCGCTTAAAGAACAAAACGCTAATTTTGAATTGAAGCCTATCAATTTTGACGGTTTAGAAAATGTAAAAAATGGTTTAAATCAAGTTAGTCGTGGTCAATTAGATGTCAATTTCGTCGAAGGTATGGGCTGCATTGGTGGCTGTATCGGTGGGCCATGTTGCTTAACGCATGAAATGCGCGATAAAAATGATGTCGATAAATATGGAAAACTAGCGAAAGAAAAAACAATTGAACAAGCAATTGAAATCTTTTCGCCGATAAAATAGTTTATAATAAAAATATGTAAAAATAGATTTTAAAAAAGGAGATTAAAATTATGAAAATCTACGTCTGTTTACTTTGTGGTTACGAATATGATGAAACCAAAGGCGATCCTGATGGCGGTATTGCTCCAGGCACCAAATTCGAAGATATTCCCGAAGATTGGGTTTGCCCAATGTGTGGTGCTTCCAAAGAAAATTTTGTCTTGAAAGAATAATTTTTTAGTTTTTATTAAAACTAATGTAAGATTTTTTAGAATTTTTTAATTTTTTTCCAACAAAATGGCCGATTCAATTGTTAATAAAGTGAGAGATGAAGAAACTAGCCTCATCTTAGAGCAAGCGTTCCTCTCCCTCAAGTCCGGCGATATGCGTGGCTTCGATACGATCTACAATCTAACGAAAAAGCGCATCTACGTCACGATTTACGTCATCTTCCGTGACCAGATGATTGCTGAGGACTTGATGCAAGAGACTTACCTCGCTCTACTTGAAAAGATCGATAAGATTCATCACTCGGTGAAAATCTTACCGTTTCTGACCGAGATGGCTAAAAATCTTTCCTTTAACCATTTGAAGAAGATGAAGAGGGAAGAAGAATTCCATCGCACGTTAGAAGATTCTAGTTATCATCTCGACTTACCAGCGGATGGAGGAATATTACTGAAACAAATCGAAGAAATATTAAACGATAAGGAATATATGGTCTTCACTTTGAAAGTGTTAGGCGATTATTCCTTCAAAGAAATTTCTAAGATGAAAAATATTCCTGTCGGCACGCTTACCTGGCTCTATCAAGAAGCGAGGAAAAAGTTAGAGAAGAAGTTAGGAGGCCAATATGCTTGATGAAAAGAAATTAAGAGAAGATATTCTTCAGCAAATTGACGAAACGAAGCTCACTAATGTGCAATCGTCAAAAATTTTAGCCTCTTATCTTGAAAAGAAAGAAGCGAAGAGTAAGAAACATTCTAAGCTACTTAAAGGTTTGATACCTTCTTTATCTTTCGCCGTTGTAGCGGCTATTGTCATTCCTGTTGGAATTAAGTTTGGCATGAACGGAGAAGATCCAAACATTCCTCCTATTCCTCCTAGTCCAGTTACACTCGCGGGCTCAAATGAAATTGCATTTGGCGTTTTAAGTGCAGCGAATTTAAGCACGCATATCGATAATTCTTCCCCCTTAGGGTTACGTAAGTCTTTAAAAGTCATCGATGTCGATACGTTAGATGAAAAAGTTCAGATGATCAATCCTTACATGTACACTGCAGAAGAGATGCTCGATGCGAACATGCGTTTAGAAGATAAATATGAAGTTTATTACAATGAAGATGCAGGCTACGAATCTTATGAATATAAGATGATTTACGACGATAAGTCGACTATTTTCTATTTCAATGAATCAAAACTTTCTGGTGATAATGATTGGGACGAAGATGAAATTGAAGAAGAATTTAGATTAGATGGTCTCATGTTGCTTCAAGATAATTCTACTTACGAAGTTATAGGAAGCCGCGAATTAGAGCAAGAAAGCGACGAACAAGAATATGCTTTAAATTTAAGAATTTATTTCGATGAAAATCGCTCGCACTACTTAGAAGTGGAAAGAGAAGTGGAACAAGAAAGTAACGAATACGAAGAATCTTATAAATATACGCGTTACGAAAATGGACGTGAAGTGAGCGAAATCGAACTAAGCTTTGAAGAAGAAGATGGTGATTACGTCGAAATTGAAACCTTTGATCGTAATTCCTCTAATGTGGATGGCGATTTCTTCGTAAGAAAATTTAATAATTCTGAATTAGAAATCGATTATACGTTAAGTAATGATAGATCCACTATGCAAGTTTGCATCGAAGATGAAGGGGCAAGCTATCATTACGTCGACTCTAATGTTAATTACGATAAAACATACGCACGTAAATAATTAATAAATAAAAAATAAATTAAGAAAGGTCACCTGCGGGTGATCTTTTTCTTACTTTTATTCTCTTTATAAAAAAAATATTAAAAATTATAAAAAAAGTTATTTACTATGTAAATAAAAATAAAATATTTTCTAAATTTTAAAAATTTTTCCAATAAATCATCTAAGTTCAATTGTTATATAGGTGAAAGGCAGGAAACTGAATATGAAAAAACTTAAAACTCTTATCTTACCAGCATTAGCCGCGACTTTCTTAGTCGGCTGTGGTTCCCCTAGTGGCACTGATTTCATCAATGGGAATACGGCTAAAGAATCTGTATACGCTTTCGAGGCTGTCACCTCCATTGGCTTATTAAGCGAAGCTACCGCTACCGCAAATCCACAAGGATTAAGAAAAGCTATCCAAGTTGATCAAAGCCTCATCGATTCGTTAAATACTTACTTACCGACGATCGAAAGTGCGCTCAAAGGGGAAAGCTTACTCACTAATACCGAAGTGATGACGAGCGATGATCCTAATTACGAAGTAAAACAAGTTATCACTTATACAGATATCAATATGCAAACTTCAACTATCACGATGTATTATAACGAAACGATCAAGGTAGATGATGATGACGATGATGATGATTGGGATGACCGTCATGAACGTGAAGAAGAATCTTTCATCGAAGGAGTCATCCTCGTTGATGGTGTCACCTATCGCATGAGAGGTGAAAAAGAATTAGAAGACGATGAATACGAAGTTAACTTCCGTTACATCTTAGATGATAGTTCTTACATCTTAGTCGAACAAGAAATTGAACGTGGCGAAACTGAATTTGCTTACACCCTCGTTCAAAATGGTCGTAAAGTTTACGAATATAGTTTAGAAATTGAAGGTCGTGAAGTCTCGCTTGAGATGGAAAGTGGAAGAAGTGAATACGAAATGACTTTCTTCCTTACAAACCGCGACGGTAAAAACCTCATCGGTTGCCGCTTAGGCGATGATGATGATCATCATACGACCATCTACTTCGAAAAGATTGTATCGCCCGAAGGTCAAGTTACTTATCAACAATACCTCCCTACTTCCAATTAAATACCACTCTTAGTAAGTAGACTTTCGGAATTAGTAAGGTAGGCTCTCACGAGCCTACTTTTTTAAATTCATATGATTCTTAAGAAAATTATCGTATCTAGATTAGCGTTATTTAAATAAGTATTTTTATTAACACATCGATTTCTTAATTGTTTGGTGTGGCGGAACTGATTTTACGATAAAAACGTTAGAGCCGATAGTGGAATCGTGCCCGATAATTGTTTTTCCGCCAAGAATTGAGGCTCCGCTATAAATGGTGACATTATCTTCGATTGTGGGATGCCTTTTTTGTCCTTCTAACTTATGTCCATCTTTTAAAGATAAAGCTCCTAAGGTGACACCTTGATAAATTTTAACGTGATTTCCAATAATAGTTGTTTCACCAATGACGACTCCAGTGCCGTGATCGATGAAAAATGATTTACCAATTTGAGCGCCTGGATTAATATCAATTCCAGTTAAAGAATGAGCGTGTTCTGTTAATGCACGAGCAGGAAATTTTAAGTCTAAAAGATAAAATTCATGAGCGATGCGATAAGTAGCGATAGCAAAAAAGCCAGGATAGGTAGTAATAATTTCGGTATAGCTATTCGCGGCTGGATCATAATCGTAGATTTCTTTTACATCTAGAAGTAAATCGCTTCTTAAATCATTTAATTTTGCATAAATCTTTTTAAATTTATTTTCGTAACTTGCATAATTTTCTTTGAAAGCTTCTTTAAGAGATAACATTGATTTATCAATTTGGCGATCGATGTCGTTTTTTGTATAATATTCTTGATAAAAATCAAGAAACATAGCTTTTAATAGATGAGTAAAAAACATATAAAATTTATCTTTATCAAGTTTTAAACATTCTCGTTTTTCTTCATTTTGTTGCATCGAATTAAAAAGTTCGTCTACTGTTTTAGAATTCATATAATCCCTCCACACTTAAATATCTTTCTCCGTTATCAGGTAAGATAAGACAAATATTTTTATCTTTATATAAATTTTTATCTAACGTCGTGGCAGCAAAAAGCGCCGCGCCGCTAGAAATGCCTGCTAAAATGCCTTCTTTTTTAGCTAAAACGCGGCTAAATTCATAAGCATCTTCATCACTTACATCAATTATTCTATCAATTAATTTTATCGATAAAATATTTGGAATAAAATTAGGACCTAGACCTTGAATTTTATGACTAGCGACATAGCCTTTATTTAAAAGAGGGGAAGATTTTGGTTCTACACCAATTATTTCTACATTTTTTAAAACCTCTTTAAAACGCTTTGCACATCCACTTATCGTTCCACCTGTACCAATGCCAGCGATAAAGACATCTAGATTGTTATTTAAATCCTCTAATATTTCTTTTGAAGTAGTCTCGTAATGAGCTTTTAAATTGCTAGAGTTATCAAATTGTGAGGCTAAAAAAGAATTTTTAACATTTTTAGCTAATTCATTAGCGAGCTTAACGCTACCTTCCATTCCATCCTCTTTTTTAGTTAGCATAACTTTCGCACCATATGCTTCAATCATTTGCTTTCTTTCCTTAGAAGCATTTTCAGGCATGACGATTAGACACTTTAGATTTAAAGCACTAGCGATCATAGCAAGAGAAATACCCATATTTCCGCTCGTAGCTTCAATGATAGTTGAATCTTTATCGATCAAACCTTTCCTAATGCCATCTTTTACTATGTAAAGAGCAGGGCGATCTTTAACACTGCCACTTGGATTATTTCTTTCCAATTTCGCAAAAATTTTATAAGGAAGATGATACATTTCTTCAATATTTTTTAAGCGAACAAGAGGAGTATGACCTATGCTTTCAATTAAATTAATTTCTTTCATAATTAGATTATACATTCTTTATGCAACTTATTAAATTATTACGACTTTTAAATAAAAAAGTAGTAAAAAATCGCTTTGAAAAAAAGCGATTTAATTACTCGTAATACTCTTTTATTTTACATCGTATCCAGCTTCTTTGATGGCTGCTTTGATTTTTTCTTCATCAAGATTATTACCTTCGATAGTGGTTTTTCCATCCGTTAAAGAAATATCAACATGTGTAATTTCTGGTAAAACTTCAATAGCTTTAGCCACGCGCATTTTACAATGTTCACACATCATACCAGTAACGATAAGAGTTAATTTTTCCATAGGTGTTTCCTCCTTTCTTTCTAAAGTTATTTCTTCATTATTTTTATGTTCAACTTTCTTTATTTTAAAGAAATTGATAGTTAAAGCATTCAAGACGACGAAGACGCTTGAAAAGGACATGCAAAGCGCACCGATCATCGGCGTTAATTTGATACCGAAGGATGGATAGAATGCACCGGTCGCAAGTAAGACTCCGACGACGTTATAAATAAAGGCCCAGAACAAGTTTAAAGCGATAGTGATCATCGTACGTCTAGAAAGTCTAATGACGTTAGCGACATCTAATAAAGAATCTTTAATTAAGATGATGTCGCTCGATTCGATGGCGACGT
Organism: uncultured Bacilli bacterium; assembly: GCA_944363535.1. Classification (GTDB taxonomy): domain Bacteria; phylum Bacillota_I; class Bacilli_A; order RFN20; family CAG-826; genus CALVUG01. The sequence goes on along the minus strand of CALVUG010000007.1, from coordinate 12,681 downwards.
CGCTTCCGCCACCGATTGCGATACCAATATCGGCACTCATGAGGGCAGGGGCGTCGTTGACGCCATCTCCAACCATAGCCACTAAACCTTTATTTAGGTGTTTAGCTTTCGTCTCATCGACGATTTTTTTCTTTTCATCAGGCTTTACTTCAGCGATGATTTTTTCGATGCCGACTTCTTTTGCAATCGCGCGTGCGCTTTTTTCTTTATCACCGGTGAGCATGATGACTTCGATACCGCGTTTTTTAAATTCAGCGATAGCCTGTTTTGCATCTTCTTTAATTTCATCTTTAATAGCAATTAACGCTAAGATATTTTTATTTTTTGCTAAGAATAGAACAGTCTTACCTTGGCTTTGTAAATGCGAGTAAGTTTCATTTTTCTTCCTATCGATAGAAAGTAAGCCACGGTCATTACCAAGGTAGATTTCTTCATCTAAATAAGTAGCGTTTAGTCCTTGTCCTTCGATCATCTTAAAGTTTTTGATCGCTAATGTTTTAACGTCTTTAAAATGACTTGTAATGGCTTTGGCAAGGGGGTGATTAGAATAAGTTTCTAAAGAATAAATAAGTCTATCGATTAGTGCTTTATCTTCATCAAAATAGATGATATCTGTGACGCTTGGATGACCTTTAGTAATCGTACCAGTCTTATCTAATAAAATAGTTTTGATGGCACTTGAATGTTCTAAAATCTCCGCATTTTTGATAATTAAGCCGGCTTTTGCCCCTTTTCCGACGCTTACCATGATGGCGACAGGGGTCGCTAAGCCTAAGGCGCAGGGACAAGCGATGACTAAAGTTGAGATAGCAAAATTAAAGGCATCTTCAAAGGGATAAGAAGCGGAGATGAAGCCGATAAAAGTCGCTATGGCGATTAGTAAGATAATAGGAACGAACCATAAGGCAATCTTATCGACAAGTTTAGAAATAGGGGCTTTAGAGTTCGAAGCTTCTTCGACAAGTTTTACAATCGTTTGGAAAGATGTATCTTCATATCTTTTCGTCGCTTGAATTTGAACGTAACCTGCATCGAGCGTCGTAGAAGCGTAAACATCATCGTCATTTTGTTTATAGACTGGTAATGATTCACCAGTGATATTAGCCTCCATAAAGGAGCCATTACCTTTGATGATCTTTCCATCGATTGGCACCATATCACCTTGTTTGATGACGATAGTGTCACCAATATTAACTTCATTTACATCTTTTAATACTTCTTTTCCATCGACGAGAACACTAGCCTTTTTCGGGGAAAGATTGATGAGTTTAGAAATAGCGTCAGTGGTCTTATTTTTCGCTAAGTGTTCGAAGTATTTTCCTAGACTTACTAAAGTAAGAATCATCGCTACGCTATCGAAATATAAATTATGCACGTAGGTGTGAACGAGTTCTAAATCATCGTGGCCTAAGCCGTAGCCAATCATGAAGATAGCGACGATACCATAGATTAAAGAAGCACTCGCTCCTAAGGCGACGAGCGAATCCATGTTAGGATGTAATTTAAATAATTTTTTAAAACCACTCGTAAAATAATGCGAATAGAAAATGAGTGAAGGTAAGGTTAATAAAAGTTGGCTAAAAGCGAGAATTAATGCGTTTTCATCACCTACAAAAAAGAAGGGCTGAGGCCAATTGAACATCGGGCCCATCGCAAAGTAAAATAAAACGATCATAAAGATGAAAGCGATGATTAATTTCACTAATTGATAATCTTTTTTCTTCTTAGAAGAAGTCGTTACTTTATTCGTCTTATTTTCTTCTTTTAAATTCGCATCGTAACCGACTTTTTGGACCGCTTTAATGATATCTTCAACGCTCAGTTTAGTTTCATCAAAATCTACTTCCATCGAATTGGTGAGTAAGTTCACGTTACAATTTGTAACGCCATCTAGTTTATTGACCGCGTGATCGACGTGAGCCTGGCAAGATGCGCAGCTCATCCCGATGACATCGAATTGTTTTTTCATCGATTTGAATACCTATCTATGAGCGTTCGAATTTCATCGATGATGGAAGTATCGCCTTCTTTAATAGCTTTGCTGATGCAAGAATGAAGATGCTTTTCTAACATCAAACTTGCGATACTTCTTAAAGCTTTACTGGAAGCGAGAAGTTGGATGATGATATCTTCACAATATCGATCTTCGTCGATCATCGTTTCGATGCCGTTAATTTGACCTTTGATACGGGCGAGTCGATTTTTTAAAGTCGTCTTCGTTTCTTCGTCACGAATAGTCTTTTTATTTTCCATATTCTTTACCTTCTTTCTGCCTATATATTATACCCCTAGTCGGTATGATGCAAGTCGGATGATTTTTTCTTAAAAAAGTGATTTAATATTAATTAGAAATGAGGAAATCAAAAATGCATGTTGTCATCGTTGGTGGGAACGCTCTTGGTGCTTCTTTAGCGGCTAGGCTTAGAAGACTTAGTGAAGAAGTTCAAATTACCATCGTCGAAAAGAAAAATTACGTCAGTTTCGCAAATTGTGGGTTGCCTTACTTTTTAAGTGAAATTATTCCAAGCAAAGAAAGACTTTTTGTTACGCAGGTCGAAGAATTAAAAATTAAATATAATTTAGAAGTGTTAACGGAATGTGAAATGCTTTCTTTAGAGGCAAAAGAGAAAAAAATAATCGTCTCGCATTTTGGCCAATTAAAAGAAATTTATTACGATGAACTCGTCTTAGCGATGGGGGCGAAAAATAATGTTCCGCCTATCCAAGGCTTAGAAGAAGTTGAATACTTCGCTCTATCTAGCGTCGAAGATGCGGTCGAGTTAAAAGAAAATTTAAAAGGCAAAAATAAGATCGCTATCGTGGGGGCAGGTTTCATCGGCCTAGAAATTTTAGATAATATTTACGATGGAAGAAAAGAAGTTCATCTTTTCGAAGCAAGCGATAGAATCGCTAATATGGATGAAGATATGTCTTTAATCGTTTCTAATGCGCTTATTTCTAGCGGCGTTCATCTCCATTTAAAATCTTTTGCTTCAGCGGTAAGAAAAGAAGATGAAAAGATAGTTTTAAAAGATAATCACGGTCAAGAAGATAAATTTGATTCTTTAATTATTGTCACCGGTGTTAGACCTCATATCGATTCTATTAAAGATAGCGGTTTAGAACTTGTAAACGATCGATTTATCAAAGTGGATGAAAACTTAAAAACTTCCCTTCCTCATATCTTCGCTGGGGGAGATTTGATTTTATCAAAAGATTTACTTTCTCATAGTGATGTTTACGTCCCTTTAGCGGGCTACGCTAATAAAGATGCAAGAATAATCGCTAATAACATCATGGGTTTAAAAGAAAGTCGCCCGCAAGTTCTTAGAACTAGTATCTTTAAACTTTTTAATTTAGCGGTGGGTCGCGTCGGTCTAAGCGAAGATGAAATAAAGAAATTGGGTTATAAATACCAAGCATTATATTCTTTACCTTTTAATCATGTTTCTTATTATCCTGGCGCAAGTCGATTGATGATGAAAGTTATTTTTAAAGATGATGGACTCATCTTAGGTGCGACGATCATCTCTAATGTCGACGTAGCAAGAAAGATCGATACTTTAAGTGCTCTCATGCGTAAAGGTGGAACTTATAAAGATTTAATGGATATCGACTTATCTTATTCACCAGCCTTTGGAAGTGCAAAAGATGGTTTAAATATGTTAGGTTTCATGTTCGATAACATCAAAAGATTAGATTTAAAAGTGATTGATCCATTAAGTTTTTATCGAAATAAAGATGAATATTACATCCTAGATGTAAGGGCGAGAAGCGATTACGCTAAATTCCATTTTAAAAACGCGATTAACATTCCATTTGATGAACTTAGAAATAACTTAGATAAATTAGATAAATCGAAGATGATTTACGTCATTTGTTACACAGGTGTATCGTCATATAATTCTTGCCGTATTTTGATGAATCATGGCTTTAATTGCACGAACGTCTTAGGTGGGCATACTTACTTATCTTTGATGAATTTGATGAAAAATTGAAGATAATTGAATAAATAATTTAGTCTTTTTAATAATATTTTTCTATTATTAAGAAAAAGTTTTCATCTATAATAAAATTAACAGGTAGGTATGTTGTATGGATGAAAATTTAAAACCTCTATTTACCCCTTGGAAAATTGGAAACGTCGAGATTAAAAATCGTATCGTTTTATGTCCGATGGGCGGAACTTCACTTTTTGGCTGGATGAGACCGAATAGTTTCGATGAAACAGCCGCGAACTTTTTCTTAGAAAGAGCTAAACATGATGTTGGTTTAATCATTCCTGGCATCGCTCCTTTGAAAGATCCAATCTTAGGAAGATGGCTTTATCAAAATAAGAAAATGTTTAAAAAACTTAAACCATTTATGGATGAAATCCATAAGGAAGGAGCAAAACTATTCGTTCAGTTAACGGCTGGTTTCGGTAGGTCTTTTGCTATTAATAAACCATTAGTGTTACTTTTAAAGTGTAAACCATTAGGTTTTTTATGTAAGCCTTTCATCAATGCTTCTTATCTTACGGCTTCACCTTCTAGATTACCTTCTAGGTGGGCGGAAGATATTACTTGTCGCGAGATGAAAGTAAAAGAAATTCATAAACTAGTCGAAGCTTACGCTAAAACGGCGAAGTTATGTAAAGAAGCAGGTGTGGATGGAGTGGAAGTTCACGCTGTGCACGAAGGTTATTTATTAGATCAATTCACGACGAAGTATACGAACTTTAGAAAAGATGCTTACGGTGGTTCATTTGAAAATCGTTACCGCTTCGCTGTCGAAGTCGTACAAGCCATCAAAGAAGCTTGCGGGAAAGATTTCCCTGTCTCATTAAGATATTCAGTCACTTCGAAGACGAAAGGCTTCTGTAGCGGCGCTCTTCCTGGTGAGAAATTTAAAGAAGTGGGAAGAGACATGGAAGAATCAGAAAAAGCGGCGAAATATTTACAAGATGCGGGTTACGACATGCTCAATGCCGATAATGGGACTTACGATGCTTGGTATTGGGCTCATCCACCGGGATACATGCCAACGAATTGCAATTTAGAAGATGTGAAACATATTAAGAAATTCGTCGATATTCCTGTCGTAGCGGCTGGTAGAATGGATCCTTTTACCGCTAGTGAAGCGATTAAAAATCATGAAATTGATGGTATGGGTGTCGCTCGTCAATTCCTTACCGATGGTGCGTGGATTTCTAAGATGAAAGAAGGTAATATCAAAGATATTAAGCCTTGTATTCTTTGCCATAACGGCTGCTTTTCCATGGCACATTATAAAGGTGTTGCAAACGATGAATCGTTGAAAGAAGTGAAGAGCATGTCAAGATGCGCTCTTAATCCGATGACGATGAATCGTAAACCTTACAATTTAAAATTATCGAAACATCCAAAGATCGTCGCTATCGTCGGTGGCGGTATCGGTGGTATGGAAGCCGCCTTAGTGTTAAAGAAGAAAGGCCATACTCCTATCATCTATGAAAAGAGCGATCATCTTGGTGGTGTGTGGGTGGAAGCTTCTAAACCATCTTTCAAAGAAAAAGACCGTGAATTATTAGATTGGTACTTACGTGAAATTAAGAAGAATAATATCGATGTTCATCTTAATTACGAAGTAAAAGATGTCACAAATCTTGGAGCGGATGAAGTCATCATCGCGACTGGGGCGAAGGCTAATCATCTTCATGTTCCAGGAAGCGAATTAGCGATGGATGCTTTAACTTACCTAAAAGGTAAGAAAGTTGGTAAAGAAGTCGTCATCATCGGTGGGGGTCTAACGGGATGTGAAATCGCTTACGATTTGCATTTACAAGGTAAGAAACCAATCATCGTCGAAATGAAAAATGATCTGATGGCGCAATCTGGGCTTTGCCTAGCGAATTCAAGTTATCTAAGAGATTATTTCAAATGGAAAGAAGTACCAGTTTATCTAGAATCGAAAGTCGTCGAAATTGCAAAAGATTACGTCGATATTTTAGATAAAGATGGAAAGAAAATTAAAATTCCATGCGATGATGTCATCTCTTGTATCGGTTATCATCCTAATCCTTTAAGGAAGAAAAAAGCTCACGTTCACATCATCGGTGACGCGAATAAAGTCGGCAATTTAAAGACGGTCATCTGGGGTGCGTGGGACGTTTGTAGTAAGATTAATTAAACTAATTATTTAAAGATGTTATCTTTAGGAAGAATGCTCTATCTAGAGCATTTTTCTATTTTAAAGTGCATCTTAGATAAATTTTACTTCGCGTTGTGCGATAATGTAGGCAAAGGAGGAAAAAAACTATGTTAATGAATAGAAAAGTTGTCATCATCGGCGATGGTGCGGTCGGTTCGACTTTAGCCTATACTTTATTACTTCAAGATTCAGTCAATGACATCGTCATCGTCGACTTAAATAAAAAGAAGGCGGAAGGGGACGTCTTAGATATGATTCATGGAATGTCTTTCCTTAACCCTAAGAAAATAAAAGCAGGTGATTATAGCGATATTAAAGACGCTCATATCATCGTCATCACTGCCGGGGTAGCACAAAAAGAGGGGGAAAGTCGTATCGATTTATTAAATCGCAATTTAAAAGTTTTCGATTCTATCATCGCTTCGATGAAACCTTATTTAAGCGATTCTGCGATTGTAATGGTCGTCACTAATCCGGTCGATATTTTATCTTATTACGTCTATAAGAAATTAGGCATTCCTTCTAATCGTGTCATCGGAAGCGGAACAGTTTTAGATACATCTCGCTTAAAATCTTTCATCTCGGAAGATACAGGTATCGATCCACGTAACGTTCATACTTTCGTCGTCGGTGAACATGGCGATAGCGAAGTAGCGTTATTTTCTTCGACTTCGATCGCTGGCTTACCTTTAAAAGAATTTTGCTCGAATTGCAATAGATGTAAATACAAAGGTTTATCTAAATTTAACCTTTTGTTAAATCAAGTGAAGAACGCTGCTTATGAAATTATCGATAAGAAAGGGGCGACGTATTACGCAGTCGCTCTAGCGGTCGCTAAAATTATTGCTTCTATCGTCGATGATACGCATAGTATTCTCACGGTATCAACTTACGTGAAACGTTACTTCGACGGAAAGATTGAAGACGTCTATTTATCTTTGCCTTCAGAAGTTGGCTCTAATGGGGTCATCCGTATCATCAATACACCATTTGATGAAGAAGAAAAAGAGGCTTTAATTAAATCATCTACGACCTTAAAAGAAAAAATCCGTCTCATCGACGGACTTTGATGTGTTGATAAATAGGGAAAAAATGAAGTTAACCTTTTAATCCGTTAGCTTGTCTTTCCATGTTTTCGACGACGACATCATAAATTTCTCCTAAACTGGCGGCGTATTCTAACACTTTCCAAGGAGTGTTCGTGTGAAAATGAATTTTGATCAATTCATCATCGCCGACGGCGAGTAAACAATCGCCTTCGATGTTATTTGTGATGTAGTCGTTGATGGCATCTTCATCGAGGCCTTTTCCTTCGATGAGTAGTTGCGTATCAAATTTGAATTCGAGCATAAATCAATACCTCACTTGTCTAAATTATAACGAAATTTCTGCAATTTTTCATAAAAACATCATTTGATTTATCAAAGTCACGTAAATATTTGCTAAAATATTAACGTTCAAGGAGGAATTTAATTTCTATGGAAAAAGATTTTGTCTTTCATAATCCGACTAAAATTTATTTTGGTCGTCACGCGATGACGCATCTTAAAGATGAATTAGAAAATTATGGCGAAAATATCTTGCTTGCTTATGGTGGTGGTTCCATCAAGAAAAATGGAATTTATGATGAAGTGATCAAGGCTTTAAAAGAAACGAATAAAAATATCATCGAATTTAGCGGTATCATGCCTAATCCGACGCTTAATAAGATGTTAGAAGGAGTCGAATTAGTGAAAAAACATCATATCGATCTTATCTTAGCGGTCGGCGGTGGTTCCGTCATCGACCTTGCAAAAGGGGTAGCGGTGTCTACTTACGCAAGCGGGGATGCTTTTGAAAGATATTGGTTAAATAAAGAAGCAGTCGATAACGAATGCGTTCCAGTTGGGGCAATTCTTACTATGGCTGGAACGGGAAGTGAGATGAATGGTGGTTCGGTCATCACGGATGAAGATAGAAAAATAAAAGTTGGAAGAGTTTTTGGCTCTTATAATTATCCTAAATTTTCTATCCTTAATCCTCTTTTCACTTTAACTGTTCCAAGATATCAAATGTTATCTGGTATTTTCGATGCTTTCTCTCATCTCATGGAACAATATTTTTCCGATACCGATAATAGCGTGACCGATTACTTACTTGAATCTTTGATGCGGGCTTTAATCGACGCGGCAGATGTCGCCATTGAAGATAAAGATAATTATGAAGCCCGTTCGAACATCATGTGGATTTCCACTTTAGCGCTTAACACTTTAACTGGCTTAGGTAAGAGTCAAGATTGGGAAGTGCACGCTATCGAACATCAAATAAGTGCTTACACTGATTGTGCGCATGGCATGGGTTTAGCCGCTATTTCTCCGGCGTATTACCGCTATATTTATCCATTTGGAATCGATAAATTTAAACGTTTTGCGGTGAACGTTTTTAAAATTGATGCGGAGGGAAAAAGCGATGAAGAACTCGCTCTTGCAGGGATTGATGCTCTTGAAGATTTCATCGTTACGCACGCTATGCCTAATTCGTTAAAGAAACTTGGGGTCCCACGTGAACTACTTTCTAAGATCGCTGATAGTGCGGCTTTAGGTGGGGGCTATAAAAAACTTACGAGGGAAGATGTTTACGCCATCTTATATAACGCTTATGAACGAAAATAATCATCTTTACGATTGTATTGTTTTAGGGCTTGGCCCAGCGGGCATTAGCGCTTCTCTCTACCTTAAACGTTACGGGGATGATGTGATCGCTATCGGCTTAGATGGTGGTTCTTTAAAAGAAGCACATGTCATCGATAATTTTTATGGCTTATTTCATCAGCGTGGGGAAGATATTTTAAAACTTGGTTACGAGCAAGCAAAAGCGCTCGAAATTCCTTTACGATTTGAAGAAGTAGTGGATATTGAGATTTTAGATCACGTCGTTATTAAGACAAATAAGGATATCTATCACGGGAAAAAACTTTTCCTTGCCTTAGGAAGAAATAGAAGAAGACCTAATATCAAGAACTTACGTAACTTTGAAGGAAAAGGTGTCTCATATTGTGCGACGTGCGACGGCTTTTTATATCGTAATAAAAGAATTGCTATCTTAGGTGAAGGTGGCGAACTGATGAGAGAAGAATATGACGTCTTAAAAAACTTCACCAAAGATTTATTCGTTTTAACAAATGGTGTAAAGATTGATTATTCTAATGCGATAGATAAAGAAATTTCTTCCATCGAAGGAAAAGATACGATTGAAAAAATCGTCTTCAAAGATAATTCAACTTTAAAAGTTGACGCTCTATTCATCGCTAGTGGAGTGCTAGATACTTTTAAATCAGCGAAGAAGATCGGCCTTGCCTTAGATGAATTAGAACAAATTAAAATTAATGAACGCTATCAGACGAATGTTCCATTCATCTTTGCGGGTGGAGATATGGTTGCTGGTATGAAACAAATCGCTAAAGCGGTGGACGATGGGATGAAGGCGGCTTTTTACATTCATCAAGATTTAAAAAATAGTGTTTAATATCTTTTTATATTGATATATCATAAGGCTATTAAGAGGTGATTACATATGCTTAAATTCGTCAAAAAAATCTGTTATTTATTCGCTAGTCTAGCTTCTCTTGTCGCTGGCTTCATGCTCTTTTTAAGTCCAGTTTCTTTTAACCTCGGTGAACACGTTGAAGAAATTGCGTGGGGCGAAGTTTATTTTCCCGAACATGGGAACGGAACTTACGTTCCTTTCATCGCTTTCATCGCTTTAGTGGTCGTGGGCATCGTCTTATTATTCTTATTTTTCTTTCCGCGTCTTTCGCGTCTTCTTGAAGTGCCAGTCGTCGCCATCAGTGGCGTTTCTATTGGCTTGCTGGCTTCGACTTCCGCTTTCTATGCGAACGCTCAAATCATCTCATCTTCTATGGGGGGCGATATCATTTATTATTCGAATGGTTTAGGCGTCGTATGCGGTATCGCTCTAGCGGCTTTAAGTCTCATCTTAGTCTTCTTCGGTTCAGCCATTAAGAGGTAATTAGTTATGTTAGGATTAATGTTATTAGGTCACGGCTTTGAAGATAATGAAGCCTTGACGACACGCGATGTTTTATTGCGGGCTAAAATAAATGTCTATACAACTTCTTTAGATGATAGTAAAGTCGTCGTCTCTTCGCACGGCCTCGCGGTCATGAGCGATTTAAATTTAAAACAAGCTGTCAATTTAGATTACGATTTCATCATCTTACCAGGCGGATTAAAAGGTGTGAATAATATCTTAGCTTCTAAAGAAGCGCTTAGTTTAATCGAAAAGATGAACGCTCATCATAAATTAATTTTTGCTATCTGCGCTGCTCCATCAATATTGATTAAACTTGGATTATTAAAGGGAGTACCTTTTACTTGCTTCCCTGGTTTTGAAAACGGTAATGAAGAAACTTACTTAAAAGATGAAGGAGTGGTCGCAAGTGAGCGTTTCATCACCGCAAAATCGATGTATTATTCGATCGACTTTGCCCTAGCGATCATAGAAAAACTATTAGGCAAAGAAAAAAGAGCGCAAGTTTTAAAATCTTTAAAAGGTGAATGAAATATTCATCTTTAATTGCGCCTATAGCTCAACTGGATAGAGTACTAGACTTCGAATCTAGGTGTTGAGGGTTCAAGTCCTTCTAGGCGCGCCATCTTATATGAAATGTCCCCCAAAATTTTGCCCAAATAGGGTAAAACGAAAAGGAGATTTAATTATAACTTATCAGAGTAAAATCAACTTTTTGGTATAAAACGGAATTTAGTTTAAGAATTAACAAGGCTAGGAAGTAATGCATATTCTTCTTGTCATTTCAAGAGTTAGTTGCTAGAATACTTTTGCTAGTTAATAATACCTTGCCTCTCTCTCGATAAGCAAAGTCATCGGGGGGGGGGTAATATTAGATAATGTTATATCCCTGAATGGATCTAGGTGAAAGAAACTAGGTCCGTTTTTTGTTAGGAGGAATAACAATGGCAAAAATTCTAATCTGCTCAAATTTTAGTGGTAGATACAATAAAAAATACATCGGTCATGAATTCATAAATCTATTTCCTAGTGATGCTGGTTGTTGGAATTTTTATGTTCCATCTTATGGTTGCGTAAAAAAGGAATATGGAAAAGGCAATGAACCTGATTATCTTATTATGGTAGAACCAATAAATGGATTCTATCGATTGCTCGGGATTGCTTCTGGATTAGAATATGCTTCAGATTGTTATTCAAGCACTGATAAAAAAGAAGTTTTAAAAGAAAATTCTTCTCATGGTTCAATTTGCTATTTTAGCAAACCTCTAAATTGGTGGTTTGGCTCACAACCTAATACTCTTTTTGTGAGCTATAAATTAAAAAAACAAGGAAATATTTTTATGCCTAATGCAAACATTGATCTTTTCGTTTCTTTAGCAAAAGGCAAAATCAATAATAATAATAATTGTACGGATGATGAAATCTTTATATATGATTCATGGGCTTGCTATGGAAAAGATAGAAAAAAGTTAATCGGTCAAAGTCAAAGAAGCTTTTATGATGATAAAAATTGCCAAAAATCGATCAGTAATCAAATTAATGATTTATTAAATAGAGGTTTACTGTATTATGCTTCTAAAGCTAAGCCATTATCTGGTCCAGCCATTAAAGCAATGTATTCGCGCTATTTTATTGAAATGATTGGTCAAGAAAATAATGAAAATGCTTTTTCAGATTGGTTAGCTGAATATTTGTCTAATGTCGAGTTCTATAATCATTTTGCTAAGAAATTAGGTTTACAACCAGTTTATAAAATCTTTAATATTACCAGAGAAAAAGATGTTGGTGATCAAAAAAGAATCGATATTTACATTGAAACTGATAAAGAAATTATTCTCATAGAAAATAAAATACATTCAAATATTCACACATCTAAAATAAATGGGGCAATAATTAGTCAATTAGATGTATATATTAATAATGTAAAAAAAGAAATAGGTAACAGTAAAACTATAAGATCATTCTTACTTTGTCCAGATTATTATGATAAATATGGATATGCTGGATCTTCTAGTTTATGGAATAAGTCAGTATGGTCACCGCTCTACTATTCAAAGCTAAAAGATATTGTAAATACATTTATGACTTTACCGGGGTACTCAAACAATAGACTTACAAAATTTATTTACATGGATGAATTTTCAAGAGCTTTAGATACACATTCAAAGACAAAGCCTGAATATATAAGAGATGTAATTCTTCGTGAGATTGCAAAGAGATTATAAATTTAGAGGGAGCGAATATTAGCAGTATGAAAAGTAAAAAAATATTAAGTGTGTTTCTCGTTCTTTTTGGAGCTTTTGCCTTAACCGGCTGTAATTCGCAGCCAGTTGTAGGACCACAAGGTGAGCAAGGCGAAACAGGTCCTCAGGGTCCTCAAGGAGATCCAGGAGAAGATGGAAAAACCCCTTATATTGGTAGCAATGGTAATTGGTGGATAGGAGATGAAGATACAGGCATTTCCGCTCAAGGAGATCCAGG
>CALVUG010000006.1 GCA_944363535.1 uncultured Bacilli bacterium | reverse complement strand
AGGTACCCCAAATCCTAGACATTAGGAAAGGGGTACTTTTTTATGAAATATTCATGGGAATTCAAACTTGAATGCGTCGACAAGTATAAAAATGGTGAATATATTGCGACACCTGGAAAAACTAGGAATCAGCGCAACACATTTATGCATCAAGTTAACAAATGGGCAAAAAATTATGATGATTTGGGAATCAACGGTTTAAAACATTCCTCAACCAACAAAATTTGGACACCTGAAAAAAGATTTGAATTAGTTGCTAAGGTTTTAGCGGGTAATTCCATTACTTCTGTTGCTAAAAAAGCCCATATCGATAAAGGTCAGCTTTATCAGTGGGTAAGAAAATATAACGAAAAAGGTATGGATGGTTTACAATGTAAAAAAGGTAGACCAACTAAACAACTCGTTATGAAAAAGAAAAATAAGAAAACAAAGTTATCCATTTCTGAACAAGAAGAATTAAAGCTTCTTAGAGAAAGAAATGAATATTTAGAAATGGAGAATGAGTACTTAAAAAAACTCGATGCCTTGGTCTCGAAGAGGGAAGCCGCGGAAGCCAAGGCGAAAAATCAAAAATAATTAGTGAGTTATTATCCATACATAAGAAATGGAAACTTTCTAAGTTACTTAAAGTGGCTTCTCTTCCAAGAGCGACATATTATTTTGAACTCAATAAGCCTGACAAAGATATTAAAAATAAGGAAATAATAGAACTAATCCAGAATATTTTCTATGAAAATAAACAAAGATATGGCTTTAAAAGAATAACAGCAGAACTTCGTAATCGCGGTTATTTAATCAATCATAAGAAAGTTCTTAGACTGATGACTAAACTTGGTTTACGAGCGGTTAAAAAGAAACAAAATTATCATTCCTATATCGGTGAAGTCGGTCATATCGCAGATAATCTTATCAATAGAAACTTCAAAGCGAACAAACCAAACGAAAAATGGACAACAGATGTTTCTCAATTTAACTGTGCATTCGGCAAATGTTATCTATCTCCAATTATCGATATGGGGATGGGAGATGTCGTTGCTTGGGATTTATCATTATCTCCAAATCTAGAACAAACTAAACGAATGTTAGATGAAGCTTTTATAAAATATCCTGATCTTGAAGGACTAATCTTTCACAGTGATATGGGTTGGCAATATCAACATAACTATTATCAACAAAGACTTAAGGAAAAAGGTATTATTCAATCAATGTCTAGAAAAGGAAACTGTATTGATAACTGCATAATGGAATCTTTCTTTGGAATAATGAAAAACGAAATGTTTTATGGTCACGAATCAGAATTCAAAACATTTGATCAGTTTAAGAATGAGGTTGCTAACTATATTGATTATTACAATAACCAAAGGATTAAAAGCAAAACAAAATGGATGCCTCCATCTAAATTTAGGAAAGCATCCATGTTAGTCTTATGATATAATCCAGTTAACAAACATTTAATGTCTAGGAAACTGGGTACCCATCAATAGGCGCAGTTTTTTTATCCTCCGATGCGCTTAAATAACGTCGCTAGATTTTTCTTTATCGCTTTTGAAACGCGGTACGTCAAATCGATGCGCGCTGCATTTTCATATCTTAACGTATCTAGGCCACTTTCAACTTTTAATAATCTAAATGTTTTGTCGTACATTAAACCAATTTGAACGCGAGAGATATCTAACTTTAAAACACTTGCAACTTTAAGGGCGAGCCTTGCGACATTTTCGGGCACTTTTTTAAATTTCACGCCGTGGATATATGGCTTACGGGATTTATCCACTCCTTCGATGAAAGTAGCGATAGGCTTATCGTAAGCTAGATAGAACGTATATTTAATAAATGGGGATGGAGACTTAGATAAGACGAGATAATCGCTATCTTTATTAAGTGCTAATAATTGCTCTAATTTAGAGAAATTTTGCATTTCATAATATCCATTTTTAACTTCTTCAAGGCGATATCTTGGAATAAGATAAAACGGGAAAGATATCTCATGCGCGTTAATGGTATCTAAAACTTTTAAATAGTTTCTTGGATAACCGAAAAGTAAGTGAGAAAGTTTAACGTAATTTAACGTTTCAATATGATATTTTTTTAATAATTCAAAGAGAACATATTTATCTTCTAAAATGTGATTCATGATCGGTGCGTTCACACAAGGGACACCATTTAACTCGATTCTTCTTTCTAAAAGATAATCTTTAGCTAAAAATAAGACGACATCTAAGTTATTTTTTTCTTGTTCGACGTATTTTAAAGCCGCTCTTGCTTCCGCAACACGCGATTTGATACGGAAAGATTTTAAAGTTTTGATGAAAGCTTTAATTTGTAGTTTCATCTCCTGAGGGTTTTTGACGTTAGAATCGTAAACTATAAGCGCTCGCCTCATAATTAATCTCCATAATCTGATCCACGTGACTTATCTTCCACGAAGATATGTAATGGATCACATACATCTTCTATTTCACGATAGATGAAACCATCTTTGATCGTTTGAGGAACTTCATAATTGCTCGTAAATATTACTTTCTTATGTTTTTTGACTATGCGTTCTATTTCCCTTATAATAAGCGGAAAGCTTTCCGGATGACGGTCTTTCATTCCCATCAGCTGCGTATAAAAAGCTGGTTCGATGTAGAAGAAACAATCTTCATCTAATTGATAAAGATTACAATGTGGATTCTCTTCATCTACAAGACGCGTCAAATGTTGCCATTCCGGATAGTTCATAGAATAATTGTATAATAAAATTTAGAAAGGAGTAAGATGAATAAGCAAATTAAAGCCGTAATAACAGATATAGATGAGACTTTATTCTCACATAAGCTCAAAAAAGTACCTGAAAGTGCAATTAAAGCGATCGAAGAAATGCAAGCTAAAGGTATCAAAGTTTTCCTTTGCTCTGGAAGAAATTTCTATCTTATTCGTAAGACAGGGATTTTAGATATCATCCACCCAGATGGTCTTATCACCATGAATGGATCGAACGCTATCATCGATGGAAAAATCATCTATCGTTATCCTATTCCAGAAGATGTCGTCGATGCTTTGATAAAGTTTTCCAAACGTTTAAAATTTGGTTTGACCTTGATCGAAGAAAATGCTGGTCACATCAATTATATTGATGACCGCGTCATCTCCGCCCACGAAAAATATGGGACAAGATTTCCTCAACCACGCACTTTTAAAGATCATTACGACCGCGTCGTCTATCAGGCTATCGCTTTTTGTGATGAACTAGATGAATCCTTATTTTTACCTCATCTTAGGAACTGCAAATCAGCGAGATGGGATGAATTCGCTGTCGACATCATGCCAGAAGATAGCGATAAGGCTAAAGGTGTTCTTGCCGTCTTAGATTACTTTCATTGGAACACGGATGACATCCTTTGTATTGGCGATGCCTTAAACGACATCGAAATGTTACAATTCGCTGGCACGAGTGTAGCGATGGGGAACGCAAAAAGTGAAGTGAAAGCCATCGCTGATTACGTCACTGATAACTGCGAAGACAATGGCTGGGCTAAAGCTATGAAACACTTTGGATTGATAGATTAAATAATTTATTTAAATATTTGTTATCGAGTTTTTAAACATCTATATTGATGTTTATTTTTTTATTTATGATAAGTTTCGTGATTGATAATTTTAAAACTACGATAGATTTGTTCTAATAAAATAAGGCGCATTAATTGGTGAGGAAAAGTCATCTTCGAAAAAGATAATTTAAGATCGCTACGCCTTTTAACTTCTTCACTTAATCCATAAGAAGAACCGATGACGAAAACGATATCTTTCCCGCTTCCTCTTAATTCATCGATTAGTGAAGCCACGCTAATGGAATCTAAAGCTTTCCCTTCGATACATAAAGAGATGAGATAATCTTCTTTTCTTACGTAATTTAAAATGTTTGAACCCTCTTGGTTTAACGCTAAGTCGATATCTTTCTTACTTAACGATTTTAAATTCGCTTCTTTTATTTCGATGACTTCCACATTAACGTATTTAGAAAGTCTTTTTAAATATTCTTCAATTAGATTAGTTAAAGAATTTTCTTTAATTTTACCGACGCAAACAATTTTAATTTTCATGACCTTTGACGATCGTCACTTCCCATTGCTTCGCACACATAATTTTAGATAAATCGAAATGAATTTTTTCTTTTAAAAAGATGCGTTGATAAGCTGATAAGGCTAGTTCAGGAGTATTAGCCTCTTCAGAAAGATGCGCTAAGACGATAAGCTTCGTATTACTTCCAACAAAATGAGACATGTAAAGAGCGCTATCTTCGTTAGAAAGATGACCAAAATCAGATAAGATACGTGCAATTAATTCAGGTGGTCTATTCGTCTTAAATAATTTTTTGACATCGTGATTTGATTCGATGATGTAATAATTTAAATTTTTAAGTTTAGGCCAATCTTCTTCAAAAATTGCCCCAGTATCAGTTAAATATAGTAGGGATTCGCCGTCATTTTCGATGATGTAGCCTACACTTAGATGTGGTGTATCGTGACTTGTTTTAATCGCAGTTATTTTAAATTTTCCTTCTTTGATAGTTTGATTAGCTTCGATTGTTCGATCAAATTCCCCTTCTTCAATCACACCACTTGGAGCGTATCTAACAATATCTTTAAAAATGCTCGCCCCTTTGATGTGATCGCTATGTTCATGCGTAAACAAAGCAAAAGAAATATCATCTAATGTATAAGGAGTTTGTTCTAATCTTCTTTTTAAATCAACTTTACTTAAACCACAATCGATAATAAAAGTGATGCGACCATCACTTATAAGCGTTGCGTTACCTTTTGAACCCGAGGCTAAAATGTAAATTTCCACACTTATTCATCCTCGCTATTGATGTTTCTTATCATTTGTTCTTCGTATTCTCGAGAAGGATTATCGAAGCGACCATATTTCATGTAGAAAAGTAAAGGTGCAATACCTGTTTGACCATTGCGGTTTTTAGCGACGCTTACTTCTACTGGGACGACCCCATCGGCTAAGTTCATTTGCTTTTCTTTTTCGCGTTCACTTACTTCCTGCGCTAAAGTGCGTTTTTCATCTTCATCCATATTACGATATTTTTTCTTTTCAGCGGCGACACCTTGATTTTCATAATATGAATCGCGATACATGAGCATGATGACGTCCGCTTCTTGTTCGATCATACCTGATTCACGTAAATCGGACATGATTGGTCTTTTATTTGGTCTATCGTCAACTTTTCTTGATAATTGGGTAACAAGTAAGACTGGAACTTGTAATTCTCTAGCTAAATTTTTGATAGCCCCAACGGTATATTGAACTTCTACTTGTCTAGATTCAAATTTTTGCGTGTTCGTAATCTTACCTAAATAGTCGATGACAATTAAACCTAAATCAGGATGCTCAGCGTATAATTTTCTCGACTTAGCGACGATATCCATAAGCGAGGCATTAGCCGTCGCATCGATGTAAAGTTTCGTTTCCGCAAGTTCTTTTAAACCACTAGAAAGATGAGCTTTTTGTTTATCAGTTAATTTACCAGTGATGATAGCGTCGAGCGGCACCGTACTTCTTGCCGCTGCAAGACGTTGCCCGATCGTATCCGCATTCATTTCAAGGGAGAAGAATACAACTGGCACATTAGCCTTCCTAGAGGCTAAAAAAGCCATATTTAAAGATAAGGCTGTCTTACCGACGCTAGGTCTAGCGGCTAAGATAGTTAGTTCCCCTTTTTGGAAGCCGTGCGTCAAATAATTAAGACGAGAATAGCCTGTTGTAATACCAGTCACATTATCTTCGCTTGCAGCGCGCACTGTTTCGACACTTTTAGAAACTCTTTCCGCGAGTTCTTTTGAACCGATGAAATCTTCGACGCGGCGCGTCTTAGAAGCATCTTTGATCTTTTGCTCGCTCGCTCCGATAAAATCGGAGATATTTTCGATTGGTTCTTCATAATAATCTTTTTCGACTTCTTGAATCGCACGTAAGAATTTTCTTAAAGAAGAATGATCTTTAACAATTTTAATGTGCGCTTCTAAGTTTGCTAAGCCTAAGGAAGCATCCGCTAATTCTAAAAGATATTCTGGGCCACCTACTTCATCGATACTCTTATTTTTGATGAGTTGATCAGTCGTCGTCTTAATATCGATAGGTTCACGGTTTTCCGCTAATTTCTCAATCGCTTCAAACACTAATTTATTAGCGCGGTTAAGCGGATAAATATCTTCGCTTGATAATGAACCTAATACGTCAACATAAGCATCTTTAAAGCGTAGCATAGCGCCTAATACGGCGCGTTCTGCTTCAGTGTTATATGATGGGACAGGAGTGATATCTTTTCTTCTAGGCATAAATATTATTTATTACGACCTTTAATGTTCACTTTAAAAGTCGCTACTACTCCTTTCCAAAGTTCAATTTTAACGTTATGATAACCGATTGAATTTAAAGCTGGTGTGTCGATAATCTTGCGTCTATCGATGACGATACCATGTTGTTCTTTTAAGCCTTCTTCTACTTGTTTTAAAGAGATGGAACCAAACATCTTTTCATCTTGACCGACGTTCGCTTCAAATTCAACGACTTTGTCGTTTAGTTCTCTTCTTAACTCGATAGCCGCTAATTTCTTATCTTCTAATTCCTTAGCGATCCTAGCATCTTCACGTTTCTTGGCGCTAAGTGTTTCGTCGGTCTTCTTAACCGCTAATTTTTGTGGGATTAAAAAGTTTTGAGCGTAGCCATCGCTCACTTTTTTAATGTCGCCTTTCTTACCAAGGCTCTTAATATCTTTTAATAAAATGACTTCCATCTGCTCAATCCTTTCTACCACTCTTGGGTTGTTCGGCTAAACGTGCATCGTTTAAGTATCCACTTAAAACACTTAGTAATGATTCTTCCACTTTAGCGGGTGAAGAATTTCTAAACGCTGCTGCGGCGCCAGTGAAGTGACCACCACCACCCATCTTTTCCATGAGTAGTTGAACGTTGATCGTACCATCGCTACGCGCTGAAATTCTCGTCTCTTTTTCACCAGTGTTACCGATGACAAAACAAGCATTCACGCCTTTTAAAGCCATACATCTATTCGCCACTTTCGCTAAGGTGGCAATTTCGATGATATCCTTTGGATCACTTACACAATAAACGATACCATAGTATGGCGTTTTCATCGTGGCAATGATACGAGTAATTAAAGAATATTCTTCGAATTCGTCTTTTAAGAAGTCGTCAGCGAGAGAGTTATCCGCCCCGTATTCTTTTAAGATCATCGAAGCTTCAAATGTACGAATACCGCTCGATTTAGATTTGTAATAATTCGTATCTAAGAAGATACCTGATAACATCAAAGTCGCATAAGCACTCGGAAGTTCGATGCGTGGATTCGTCGAAGAATAATAGATTAAATCCGCCACTAATTCAGAAGCACTAGAAGCACTTGGTTCGATGTAACTAAAGACCGGCGATTCGATGAAGTCTTCCGCTCTTCGGTGATGATCGATGACGACGATTTTCGTCGCTTTTTCTAAAAGTTTTGGTGCCATCGTCATATTAGGTCTATGGACGTCACAAACGACGAGTAAGGTATTAGATTTAATACGAGATAAAGCGTCGTGAGGAGAGATAGTTAAACGTTGCACTTCTTCACGCGTAAACGAAGCGATAAGAGCATTACGCGTCTTCTTTTCGGTAAGTTTTGGATCGTAAACGATGATAGAAGGCTTATGACAATAATCAGCGATAGCTTTGATACCAAAGCAAGAGCCTAAAGCATCCATATCCATCATCGTATGGCCCATGATGACGACGTTAGAGCTAGCTTTAATTAAACTTAATAAAGAATCAGCCATGACACGTACTTTAACTTTGTTACGTTGTTCTTGGGCCGCTGTTTTTCCACCATAGAATTCGAGGTCACTACCGTATTTAGAAACGACCACTTGGTCACCGCCACGAGACATAGCAATATCTAAAGCGGAAGTAGCCATATCGTAAAGTTTATTGACGTCAGGGAAGTCGTGAGCGATACCGATGGATAAGGTTAAAGGCGTATCTTCTTTCGCACATAATTCGTGCACCTTATCAAGTAATGAGAACGAATCATTTTGCATCCGCTCTAGCGATTTGAAATTACATAAAATTAAGTAAGCATCGCTACGGTAACGTCTAAGTAAAACGTCAAATTCTTTCGCATATTCAAAGATAGCATTTTTCACCTTGGAGACGATATCGTTCGTATCTTCTTGATTATCGCTCGTCTCGCTGTAGTTATCGATCATGATGATGCCGATGACCGGTGCTTGTTCTTTAGAATATTTGAAGACTTCTTCATATTCGGTGACATCTTTAAAGATGAAAAGACCGGCATTATACAGGTATTTTACTTCATAATTACGTTCGTTGATGTCAACTTTTACCGTTTCGTTTTCATTTGAGTCGATAAGTTTTCTTAATTCAGGTTGCCATTCGAAGATGTTGTAATCGATGATGTTAATTTGTCTTTGTCTAAATAATTCATTCGACCAAATGACGAGGTTATTATCATCGATGACCACTAGACCAATCATCCCAAAGTTATAAGCTTCTTGGACGTCTGAGCCAATAATTTCTGCCGCTTTCAAATTCGATTTTTGTTTCGATCTAGTAAGGCTCACTAAACAGAACCAAAGATAGATTAAATCGATGAGGACGAGCCCTGCCCCGATGATAGCGATGTAGATGGGCGATTGAATGGTCGATTGAGTGTTAAAAATGTTGAAATGATAAAAGATGATAAAAACGATGTAGAAAGCAATTTCTAAAGCGTTGAGGATGAAGGCAAACAATTTAAATTCACGAAGTTTCTTTGACATAGTGTTTATATTATATATTAAACAAGAAGCAATTGGTATAATATGCCATCACATTTTTATAAAAATGAACGAAGTATTATCTCGAAGGCTTAAAAAATAATAAAAAAGTGACTCGCTAGGAGCCACTTATTTTGATCGCTAATGTTTAGCCTTAATTAATCGTTACTAACGTATGGAAGTAAGGCCATGTAACGAGCGTTTTTTATTGCTCTTGCAAGTTCACGTTGGTGAAGGGCGCAAGTACCCGTGCTACGGCGGGAAGCAATCTTTCCGCTTGGAGTAATAAATTTAGAAAGCAATTCGACATCTTTATAATCGATAGGTGCTTTTCTATTCTTGTCAAAATGACAAACTTTACGACGTGGTCTAATTTTCTTAAAAGCCATATTTTTTACCTTTCTAATCAATGATTGTTTTTAAAATGGTAAGTCGTCGTTCGTAACATCAATAGGATCATCGTTCGTTTCTGGGTCTGGAGCGTAGCCTGGTGCATCATCCATTCCGTTAGCGTTAGCCTCTTCTTGGGAACGTGGTTCTAAGAATTGGACGGAATCACAGATAATTTCGTTGACGGTTTGCTTTCCACCATCGCGACGTTCAAACGTCCTTTGGGTAAGGCGACCATCCACTGCGACTAAGGAACCCTTATGAGTGAACTTAGCGACGTTGTCCGCGGTCGTATTCCAACAAGTACAAGTGATAAATAACGTGGTTCTTTGACCATCCGCTTGTCTACCTCTCATGTCGCTGGCGATCGTGAATGTCGCAACTGATAAGCCGCTATTCGTGCGGCGAAGTTCTGGGTCGCGGGTTAATCTCCCGACGAGAATGATTCGATTAATCATAGATTAATACCTCCTATATTAGTCTTGATCGACAGTGATGAGATAACGTATGACGTTTGGATCGATACGAGTGAGACGAGAGAATTCGCCAAGTGCTTCTTTAGGAGCGTTAATTTTGAGGACGACGTAGTAGCCTTTCGTTTCGTGATTGATTTCGTAAGCGAGAGTTCTTAAACCCCACTCATTCGTCTTGACTACTTGTGCACCATTATCAGTTAAACGTTGTTCGAGACGTTTAATTTGGGCGGCACGGTCTTCTTCATTTAAGCTTGCCTTTAGAATGTACATAATCTCATATTTTTTCATCTGTACACCTCCCTTTGGTCAATTAGATCGCTTTATTTTCTAAGCGATAGAGAGACAAAAAGTTTTGCCTAACATGAAATATATTAGCAAATATAAATACTTATGTAAACACGCGCTTGCATATTAGTCTTAAATTCAAGTCTAAATCTAACGTGCCTACACTTTATTAATACGTTAAATTTTTGATGTGCGTGACCAAATTTTATTTTATCTATCACGCATCGTCGGGAATAAGATAACTTCTCTAATCGAGGCTTTATTTAAGATGAGCATGACGAGTCGATCGATGCCGATTCCGATACCGCCGGTTGGAGGCATCGCATATTCCATTGCTTCGATAAACGAATCGTCGATGTTTTCAGCTTCTTCATCGCCTAATTTCTTCGCTTCCATCTGAGTGATGAATCGTTCTTTTTGATCGAATGGATCATTTAATTCGCTATAAGCATTCGCAAGTTCGCTTCCGTTGATAAATAACTCAAATCTTTCGGTGAAGCGAGGGTCTTTACCTTTCTTTGTAAGAGGCGAAATTTCGATTGGATAAGAATAGACAAACGTTGGATTAATAAGTTCTTTTTCGCATAGTTCTTCGAATAGTTTGGAGAGGACATGACCAACGCTATTTTCGTGCTTTTCTAAGGTAATATTCCATTGTTTTGCTGTTTTTTGAGCATCTTCAAAGGTTAAATTTGAAGTGAAATCGACCCCAGTTTTTTCTTTCACTAAGTCAGCCATAGAAACGAATCTAAATGGCTTAGATAAATCGATTTCATTTTCGCCACAACGCATGATATAAGAACCAGTTACTTCTTTATTGACGGTGCGGATAAGATTTTCAATTAATTCTCTCATCGAATATAAGTCACCGTAAGCTTCATAAATTTCCATCATCGTAAATTCAGGATTATGTTTCGTATCCATCCCTTCATTTCTAAAATTACGACCAATTTCATAAACTTTTTCTAAACCACCAATGATGAGTTTTTTAAGTGGTAACTCAAGAGCGATACGAAGATAGAAATCTTTATCTAAGGAATTATGATGCGTGATGAATGGTCTTGCCGCCGCACCAGAGGCGGAAGGAGTAAGGATGGAAGTTTCAACTTCCATAAAACCACGTTCATCTAAATATTTTTGGATGGAACGAATAATACGAGGTCTTAAAATAGCGACGCTTTTTGCGTCTTCGTTCATAATTAAATCGAGGTAACGTCTACGATATCTTTCTTCGACATCGGTGAGCCCATGAAATTTTTCTGGGAAAGGTTTTAAAGCTTTAGATAGGTGCATATAATGATCGACTCTAATCGTTAATTCACCAGTCCTCGTTTTCATCACGCGGCCTTCTAAACCGACGATATCACCAATATCCGCAAGTTTAAAAATTTCGTAAGATTTTTCCCCTACAACATCTAAACCGATGTAACCTTGCATACGTCCAGATTTATCTTGGATGTTGATAAAAGAGGCCTTACCCATTCTACGAATGGCCATGATGCGTCCCGCAACTTTAACGCGGTAATTAAGAGCGTCTAATTCTTCGTTAGTCTTATCACCAACTTTCGCTCTAATTTCCGCAGCTAGAGCATCTCTTTCATATTTGGAACCAAAAGGTTCTACTCCTAAATCGATAAGTTTTTGTACCTTTTCGATACGGGCTAATTCTTGATCGTTACGTTTTTCTTCCATATTTTTCACCTCGCGCAAGTATTTTAAGTTATTTTGTTTCTTTTATAAAGAATAATCACTCTTCATCGGGAATAAATTCATCGAGAATTTCTTTTAAATCTTCATAAGTTATAACTCGCTCCGTAAGAGCGTTTCTAAGCGTCTTAATATACGGCATCTTAAAGAAGAATTTTGGGGCGAGCCCACGTAAGATTGGCATCGCTTTCTTTTCACCTTTTTCTTCAATTAATAACTTAGCGAATTCTAGACAATATTTCTTTTGTCTAACTATGTTAGGCTGATAAATTATTTCACCTGTTTCAAAATAATGGTTTAACGATGAAATTAGTTCAGGATTACCCACTCCACCACGAGCGACCATGATCGCAGTCGCACCTGTAATTTCTTTGGCTTTAATCGCATCTTCAACATTAAAAATATTCCCACTTATAATTAAAGGAACACTTAACTTTTTACCTAAATCTTTTATCAAATCAAAATGTGGTTCACCGCTATATAATTCTTTTGCTGTTCTTGCATGAATTGCAATTAGACTTACCCCTGCTTTTTCTAAGATGCGACATACTTCTAACACATTAATGTGTTCGTTATCAAAACCTAGCCTAATTTTTGCAGATACTGGTGAACGAGAAACTTTGACGATTTCTTGCATACACTCTTCTAAATAATCTAAATTTAAAAGCATTTTAGAACCCGCACCAGACTTCGTCACTTTCGGAACAGGACACGCTAAATTAATGTCAATTAAATCGTGTGGAATATGATGTTCATCAATATACTTAATTGCTTTTAATAAATACTCTTTATCGCCACCAAAAATTTGAATAGCGAGCGGTCTTTCACTTTCTTCGATATTTAAATACGATAAAGTTTCTTCGTTTTGATAGACGATACCGTGATCAGAAATCATCTCAGTATAAACTAAGCCCACACCAAAACGACGCATAAATTTTCGATATGCGCTCGAGGTGATGCCCGCCATTGGGGCTAAGACGACGTGCGAATTAATTTTTAAATTTTTAATCTTCCACATAAATAAAAAAGAAAGGGGGAATAATCCCCCTCACTTGATCACTAATTAGTTTTTCTTTTCTTCTTCGTCCTCGGGACTTACTTCCTTAGTGACGCTATCAGTAGGATTTGTCGTACCTATCTTTTCCGTGTCTTTAACTTCTACATCTTCAACGACACCTTCCGTTTGATCAGGTTCGTGTTTGATGACGACCTTAGGTGGAAGCTTACGGTCACGGAGTAAAATAGCAATCTCATCCGCGGTGATAGTTTCACGCTCTAATAAAGTCTCGGCGAGTAAGATGACATCATCTTTATATTTAGTGATAATTTCGCGTGCTTTTTCATGCGATTCATCG
The DNA here is from genome assembly GCA_944363535.1 of uncultured Bacilli bacterium. Taxonomy (GTDB): domain Bacteria; phylum Bacillota_I; class Bacilli_A; order RFN20; family CAG-826; genus CALVUG01. The sequence continues at coordinate 28,260 of CALVUG010000006.1, read as the reverse complement.
ATGATTTTTCTCACCTCTTTATCGATTTCAAAAGCGATTTGGGTCGAGAAGTTCTTCTGTGAAGAAGCATAATCTCTTCCAAGGAAGACGCTAGAAGTATCTTTTTCGTATTGGATTGGGCCTAAGGAAGACATACCAAATTCGGTGACCATCATACGAGCGATACGCGTCGCAACTTCAATATCGTTTTGGGCGCCAGTAGAAACATCTTTGAAGAAAATTTCTTCAGAAGTACGTCCACCAAGGTAACCGACGATACGAGCGAGAAGTTCGTTTTTCGTCATGAGGAAACGATCTTCTTCCGGCGTCATTAAGACGTGCCCGCCTGTACGACCACGCGGAATGATAGTAATCTTTTGCACTTTATCACTATAAGGTAAGTTGATACCGATGATAGCGTGACCAGCTTCGTGGAAAGCAATCGTCTTTCTTTCATGTTCATTCAATGAACGTGAAGTTTTGGCTGGACCAGCAATACGACGGTCGATAGCTTCATCGATATCCGCGACAGTAATTTCTTCTTCGTTATTACGCACAGCAAGAATAGCGGCTTCATTCATGATATTTTCAATATCAGCACCAGAGAAGCCCACCGTTCTTTTAGCGATAGAATCAAAATCTACATCGCTAGCGAGTTTCTTATTTCTCGAATGAACTCTAAAGATGTCCGCTCTTCCTTGTCTATCGGGAAGGTTGACAGTAATTTGTCGATCGAAACGACCAGCACGTAATAAGGCTGGGTCTAAGACGTCTTCACGGTTCGTCGCAGCGATGACGATGATGCCAGAATTATCGGAGAAACCATCCATCTCAACTAAAAGTTGATTGAGGGTTTGTTCTCTTTCATCGTTACCGCCACCAAGACCGGCGCCTCTTTGTCTTCCAACAGCGTCGATTTCATCGATGAACACTAAACAAGGTGCGGTTTGTTTAGCTTTTCTAAACATATCTCTAACTCGTCCTGCCCCGACGCCGACGAACATTTCGACAAAGTCGGAACCAGAGATGGAATAAAATGGTACGCCTGCTTCACCAGCGACAGCTTTAGCGAGCAAAGTTTTACCAGTTCCAGGAGGGCCAACTAATAAAATACCTTTCGGTAATTTCGCACCAAATTTAGAGAATTTTTTCGGTTCTTTTAAGTATTGGACAATTTCTTGCATCTCAGCTTTTTCTTCATCGCATCCTGCCACATCGCTAAAGCGATATTTAGAAGAATCTTCTCTTTTCGCTCTCGAACGATTGAAATCTAACGCAGTCTTATTAGAATTATTGACTGAAGAAGATAGTCTTGAGAACAAGAAGAAGACGATGAGAAGAGATATACCTATCATGATGATAGTTGGACCCCATTGATCCCACCAACTGACGACGTAAGGATTATTATTTTTATAAATACCTGCGCCAGGATAAATATCTCTATTAGCGATAACTTCGTTATAAAGATATTCATCCATCGTAAATGTTTCAACTACGCCCGTTTCATCATTTTTCCAGTCGAATGAATTATAGAAAGTTCCGTTATAAAATGTTGCTTCAAATGGACGTCGTTCTGCAACTGGTGTCGTTGGATCATCATAATAACCAGATATATGAGTAACAGTTTGTTCATAATCCGTGACGTAAACTTCAGTAATGTTATATTCATCGACGAAACGTTTAAATTGCGATTGAGCCACACTTAATGGTTGATTTAAACCGTTTGCCAAAAAGTAAACTAAGACCACTAATAAAATAGCGATAAGTATCCCCGAGATGATGCTAGCTGTTCTTCTAGGCTTTGGTGTTGGATTCATAAACTTTCCTCCTTAATTAAGACAATTTATGCATGGACATAATATGCTCGCGTAATGCGTATATAATATTATAAGCCGTTTCATTTTTGAAGGATTTTACTCTTTATTTGATACTAAAAATCTCTTCATCGACTTTTTTATAGTCTTTTCGATAACGGGGAATGTAGATAATTCTTCCATCCACTCCAACGATTAAAGGCCACCTTTTACGTAGGTAAGTAGGCATCTTCCAATCGATAAATAGTCTTCTTACTTTGACAAAATAATCTTTAATTTGATATCTATCACCCATCTTAGCGGTTCTAATTTCTAAAGGATAATCGCTAAGTTTGATAAGATCATGTGCCTTTTGACATTTTAAATTTACTTTGAAGTGCGGAACGTTAAGAACGCATGGTTCGGTAATAAAATAAGTGTAAGGCATGATGTCTTTTTGTTCGAAGATACGCACTTCATCATATTCTTTTTGAATGTAAATCTCATTGCCCAATCTAATACGAATATTGGGTTTAGAAGAATTGATCATCTTCTCTACTTCTTTGACGTATTGTCCTTTAAAAAAGGCGGGCGTTAATTTGCGCGAATAGAAACGATAGACGACATATTTTAATTCTTCTAGCGTTAAGGTCTTTAACTTTTCGACTTCTAAAACTTCGTAATCGAAAAACATCTCATCGCATTTCTTTTTTAATTCATCCGCTTTCTTATTTAAGATTGCGACTTCTTTTAAAACTTCTTCTCTTTCCTTTTTAGACATCGGGCCTACTTCATGATGCCTAATACGATTCCTTTCATATTCATCAGAAAGATTAGAAGAATCGATTGTGTGAGGGATATCATTAACTTCGCAATAATCGTAAGTTTCTTGTTTAGAAACATTTAATAAAGGACGATAAACGTTCATTCCTAATATAGTGGTAGAAGGAGAAATGCCGTAAAACGCCACCATTTTATGTTTATATTTCTGCATTAAATACGTTTCGATACAATCATCTTGCTGATGTGCGACAAAGATACCATTCGCCCCTATTTGATCGTAGACTGAAGCAAAAAATCCATATCTTTCTTTCCTGGCCCAGGCTTGAAAATTATCATCTTTTTCTGTTTGAAAGAATGCGTTATAAAGATAAAATTTAATATTTTTTTGATCGCAATATGATCTTAAACGTAGCTCTTCGCTATCGGCTTCTTCCCGATGATGATAGTTGACGTGACAGACGACAAAATCAAATTTATTTTTTAATAAAATATCGAATAAAGTCATCGAATCAGGTCCAAAAGAACAGGCGAGAAGATAAGTTTTCGTCTTATCTAAACTATCTAGTAGTTCTAAATCAATTTTCATGCTATTAATTCTCCTTTATGTTCTTCGTAGATGCTTTTGACAGTTTTTAAACATTTAATTAAAACATCGAGCCAACTATCGACACTCTTATCGATCCTTAACATCACTTCGCGGTTCACAAATGTTGGACTGACTGCTTTCATCTTATCAAATTCTATTATCTTTTTAAAGATAAGGTAACCCGCCCCTTCGATTTTATGAAAATTAGGATTTAAATAGACATCGACATATTTAGATAAATCTTTCATTCGTTTGATAGCTTCATCTTTCGCTAAGATGGATACTTCTCGTTTCTTGATGAGTAGTTCAACCTCTTCTGGGATACGACCATAGATGTCGATGATCTTTTTCTTCGTTTCTTCTAATTCTAATTCACTCTTAGCGTCATCGATAAATTGATAAATTTCAAGTTTATCAGGCTTAATAGCGTAACTTTCTGGAACGTAAGCATTATCAACTTCTACTTCATCGTCATTATCTTTTGTTATTTCTAAGATATTATTTTGCTTTTCGTTCACTACTTCTTCTAATAGTTTCACGAATAAATCAATGCCGACAGAATCGATGAAACCAGCTTGTTCCGCACCTAAAATATCACCCGCCCCACGGATGAGCAAATCTCTTTCAGCAATTTTATAACCTGAACCAAGTTCAGTGAATTCTTGAATGGCTTTAAGTCTTTTACCAGCAGATTCAGTCATATTCTTGTGTGGTTTGTAAAGTAAATAAGCGTAAGCGATACGCGCGCCTCTACCCACTCTTCCTTTTAGTTGATAAAGGTCTGCAAGACCAAAATGATCAGCTTCATCAATAATAATTGTGTTCGCATTGCTGACATCGATGCCATTTTCAACGATTGAAGTCGCTACTAAGACATCGATTTGGCCACTATAGAAATCGTTCATGACGTTTTCAATTTCATTTTTATCCATCTTGGCGTGGATGACCGCGACTTTCTTATTTTTAAGTAAGTTATCTAATCTTTGGGCGACCCCATATATCGAAGCGATGTCATTATGGATGTAATAAACTTGTCCGCCGCGAGAAAGTTCGCGTTCGATAATTTCTTTAATTGTCTTAACATCGTGTGGGATGACGTAAGTTTGAATAGGGCTTCTTTCTTGAGGTGCGCTCGTAATTTGCGATAAAGATCTTAATTTCACTAAAGACATTTGAAGCGTTCTTGGAATTGGTGTCGCACTTAAAGTTAAAACGTCAACGTTCGCATGCATCGCTTTAATTTGTTCTTTTTGAGCGACGCCAAAACGTTGTTCTTCATCGACGATGAGCAAACCTAAATCGTGGTATTTAATTTCTTTGGATAGTAAACGATGCGTACCAATAATTAGATGCATCTTACCATCTTCAATATCTTTTAAATATTGTTGCATTTCTTTTCTAGGCGTCATACGTGAAATTAAACACATCCTCACCCCAAAATTTAAAAATCTTAATTTCGCTACTTCAAAATGTTGTCTAGCAAGTAAGGTCGTCGGGCACATGAAGACGACTTGTTTATGATCTAGGATAGCTTTAAAAGCCGCTCTAAAAGCCACCTCAGTTTTACCAAAGCCTACGTCCCCGCAAAGTAAGCGGTCCATGGGGTTAGGTTTTTCCATATCTTCCTTAATTTCTTCCAGCGATTTTTCTTGATCAATTGTTAAAGTAAATGGGAATTTAGCGGCAAATTGCTCCATAAATTCATCATCAGGCTTAAAAGCATAGCCTTGAATTTTCGCTCTTGTTTCATATATCGCCATCAGCCTTTCAGCGATATCGGTGATACGTTTTTTAATACGATTTTTTGTCTTTTCCCAATCCTTCATATTTAAAGAATTGAGTTTAGGAACGTAACCTTCTTTACCGACGTATTTTCTTACTAATTTAAATTTTTCAAGCGGAACGTATAAAACATCATCTCCACGATATTGAATGTGGATGAAATCTTTATGCCCACGCGGTGTTTTAAGCGTCGTAATATCTAAAAATTGACCGATACCATAAAGTTCATGGACGACGTAATCGCCTGGCTTTAAATCTTCGAAACTTTGTAAGATTTTGCCTTCCTTAAATTTGGAAGTAAAACGTTTGTTACGTGAACGAATATGAAATAATTCTTCGGGTGATAAGAAGATGATTTTTTTCGATTCGATGATGAAACCTTCATCGATTGCGAAGTGATTAATACTAATTCCTTCTTCTATCGTTTCATCGCTTTCATGATATGAAAGATGATTTTCTTCTAAATCTTTTTTAATCAATTCCACTTGTGTCTTATTATCTAAGCATAGAGCAATCTTATAACCTTGGTTTAAGTAATATGACACAATAGCGATATGATCATCCCCGTGATATAGTAAACCATGTAATGACATAAGTGGGCTAACAAGATCTTCATCACTTTCCTTAAATGTATAAAGACTATTTTTAACTTTTAATTTTCCTAATGCCTTATCGTAATTTTGAAATAATGCAAGATGAGAAATACATCTTCCTTCATCTTTTAATTCATCTAAATATCTTTGACTTTCTTTTTCTAATTCATCATTTGATAAAGCAATTTGATTAGGTTTAAGAAGGATGAGCGAGCCATCTTTAAACCAACTTGCTAAAGTGTAATGTACATTTTGTAAAAAAGACATATATCTATATAAATTTAAAGGTTTAATATCTCCTTTTAACTTTTCGATATCTTCGTAAGTTCTTTCAATTAAATTATCTCTATAAATAGGATTAATAATAGTTAAATCTTTATCTAAAATAGTTTTAATCTTTTCTTCAATCGAAGCGTTTTCTTCTTCCGTCAGCAAAAACGATGAAGCAGGCAAAATATCAATTTCATCTAAATGTCCAGAAGAAGTTTGACTAGCCACATCAAAATGACGAATATCATCTAATTCATCATCGAAAAAATCTAAACGGATAGGCTTATCTTGATCGATAGGAAAAATATCTAAAATATCACCGCGAGAAGCAAATTCTAAAGACTGTTCAACTTTGTTGACGCGGCTATAACCAGCCTTCACTAATCTAGCTTTAATTTCATTTAAATCGTACGTTTGATGAAGTGAAAGATGAATCATTCGTGAATAAAACAATTCTGGACTAGGTAAAAATCTTTTAAACGCCGCAAGATTTGTGATGAGAATAAAGTGATCGAGACTTGAAATTTTCGCTAAGGTGTAAAGTCTTTCCGCTTCCATTTCTTTCGACATCGCTAAGGCATCGAGTCTCACTAATTCGTCCGCTGGGAAAAATAGCACTTCTTTTTCTTCGATGATGCGTGATAAAGATTCATAAATCTTTTGAGCTTCAAATAAAGATGAAGTTAAAACGATATATTTATCCTTATTTTTTAAATAAAGTGAGGCTAAAGTAAGCGTCGAAACAATCCCATCATCCACGACAAAACGCCCTCTAGAATTTTTAGAGGGGGTAACGCTCACATATTTTTCAATTAAATCGAGAATTGAACTTATAAAACTTCACTCCTAACCATTAAATTTTGACATCGCATGATGGAAATCATTTTTTAAACATTCCACTAACGCATCTTTAGCTTTTTCTATCGCTTGATCGATAGCGATAGAGTCATCCCCTTCGGGTTTAGAAAGAACGAAGTCGATCGCATCAAATGGTGGTTCACCAATACCGATACGAATTCTTTTAATTTCATTCGTGCCTAATAAATCGATAATATTTTGTATACCCTTATGCCCACCAGAAGTACCTTTTTCTCTAAGTCTAATATGACCAGGTTCGATAGCCATATCGTCATAAATTACGATAATATCTTCTACATTAATTTTATAAAAATTAACGATGGCTAAAACAGCTTCACCCGATAAATTCATAAACGTTTGAGGTTTAAGTAAAATCACTTCTTTATCAAAGATAATTCCTTTACCATATAGACCTTTAAAATCGTTTCTATCGACATCAATTTTCGCTACTTCAGCGAACAAATCTAAAGCCATAAAACCGACATTATGTCTCGTCTTTTCATATTTTTTTCCAGGATTTCCTAAGCCTACGATTAAAAACATGACTTAATTATAGCATTGTTTATAGTTTTTAAAATTGCTAAACGTTGTTATATTTTATAGAATTTAAACTATGAAAAAATTTAAACAATTTTTAATCGATGTGTTGTGTGGCGCTGCGATGGGCTTAGCCTTCATCGTTCCTGGCATCTCTGGTGGTGCCCTCGCTGTCATCTTCAAATTTTACGATAAAATCGTCAACGCTATCTCTAATATCTTCAAGAAATTTAAAGAATCAGTTCTTTATCTTCTTCCTATCGCTTTAGGCGTCATCATTTGTGTAGCCGCTCTTGTCATTCCATTGAACTTAGCGATGGAATACATCTTATTTGTCATCATTTGTTTATTTGCAGGTTTCATCGTCGGAAGCATGCCTGGCTTATTCGATAGTGTTAAAACTTCAAAATTTAAACCAATCTACATCTTAATATTTATCATTCCTTTCATCATTTCAGTCGGATTAGGTGTTTTATCTGTCGTTTGTAAATTTGATTTTAATGAACCATTCATCGAATTCCCTATCTGGCTATATTTCGTCATGATTCCTATCGGCTTCATTTTATCTTTAACCGTCGTTATTCCAGGTATTAGCGGTTCAGCTTTTTTAATCACTATTGGATTTTATAATCCAATCGTCGCTTTATTAGATGAAATAATGCATCTAGATTTTACTCATATCGGTCAAACGATTGGCATCGTAGCTTGCGCTGGTATCGGCTTTATCATCGGCGTCTTCAGCGTCGCTAAGATGATGTCATATCTTCTTAAAAAATACGCAGTTGGAACGATGTATGGTATCATCGGTTTCGTCGCTGGTTCCATCTTCGCTTTATTTATCAATAATGAAGTTTGGGCTTATTATCATGTCCTCGTAAATAGGCAATGGGAAATCTACGTCGGAGTGCTCGTTTTCATCCTCGCTATCGTAGGTTCTTACATGCTCGTAAGATTAGGTAGGAAAAAAGAAAATGAAGTTCAAACCATCGAGGAGCAAAAAGAATAGCTATGCCTTGGGAATTAGACTTCCTACATTTTCTCAATGATTTTCTAGTCAACGATTTCCTCAGTGGTTTTTTAGGTATTTTTACTATCTTAGGCGATATGGGGGCAATATGGATCATCCTCGGCATCATCTTAACAATTTCTAAAAAATACCGCAAAGCGGGGATACTTTGCATATTAAGCGTCCTCTTAGTGTCAGGCTTATTTAACGATTTAATTCTTAAACCTCTCGTCGCTAGACCTCGCCCTTACGCGGTTGATCCAACCTTAACTTTCCCTTTAAATTTCTTCTTACCAGAAGGTACTTCTTTATTAGGTTTTGGTGAATTACCAGGTAAGAATTCATTTGCCTCAGGTCATACTTGCTCTAGTTTCGCTGCTGCGACCGCTATCTTCATTTATTCACGTAAATTAGGTATCGCTTCATTCGTGGTCGCTATCTTAGTTGCGTTCTCTAGACTATACTTCCAAGTTCATTATCCTACGGACGTCATCGCTGGGCTCGCCATCGGGGTAGTGTTAACTATCGGATTATATTACTTATTGAAACTCATCGTTAAACTTTATCTAAAACGTAAAAATAAGGCATCACTTAATAATTAAAACATTTTCTTTCGAAGTGAAGATCTAGATAACTTTTTATATGTGAAAAAGCACTACTCCACTAGGAAAATCACCTTTTCAAATAGAACAAATTTTAAAAGAAAATAATCAAGTTATCGTCAGTTTGTAAAACATCGTTCTGAGACTTAATTTTTTATTGACTAATTAGTCTATTTTCGCTAATATCTTGATTGACTGACTAGTCAACGAAAGGAGAATTTATGCCTTACACTCGCGAACAAACCGAAGCTATAAAAGCTAAAAGAAAAGCGACAATTTTAGACGAATCTTTGAAGCTTTTTGCTATCAACGGTTACGATGCCGTAACGATTGATGATATCGCTAAAGCATCGAAAATGACTCATTCACTTTTTTATCATTACTTTAAAAGCAAAGAAGAAATTTTTAAGAAACTATTAGAACTAGCGAAAGATACCAGACACCCCTTCATAGTCGATGAAAGTTTAAATCCTAAAACTAAAATTCACGAATTGATTGTCAATGTTTTAAGTGTCATAGCCGCAAGTGATAAATCCACTTATTATCTTTATTTATTTTTAAATATTCATTTTCAAAAAACATTGAATTTAAAAAAGCCTAAACATTCTGAAACAATTTTTGGTGCTTTATATCGTTACATCGAAGAAGGCCAAAAAGAAGGAACCATCATCGAATGTGATCCAAAAGAGCTAATTATGGCTTTTGCTTCAATGCTAAGTGGGCTTGCTTATACTTCGATCAAAAATCAAGATAAAAAGATCATGCTTCCAAGCGATAAAACAATCTTGAACTTATTTTTAGCAAAGTAGGTGATGTATTACTTATGTTAAAACTATTCAAATACTTTAAAAACACTTGGTGGGAAGTACTCATCGCATTAGCGATGGTTGCAGGACAAGCATATTGTCAATTACTTCTTACCGATAAGATGGGTGAAATTACTCAAATCGTCCAAAGCGGTCAAAGTGACGCTATTAATCAAATTTGGATTGAAGGCGGTATTATGATTGCTATTTCAGTTGGGGTTTTATCCTTAGCTATTTGTTCTGGCTTACTTATTGGTCACGCTACATCAATTCAAGCCAAAAATATTAGACGTGACATTTATCAAAAAGTTAGTGAATTTTCCCTTGCTGAATATGATAATTTTGGCACTTCCACATTACTAACTAGACTCACTAACGACGTCCAAACTGTCAAAGATACGACTACTATGGCACTTCGTACATTAGTGATGTCTCCTGTCACTTTAATAGTGGCGGTTATTATGACTTTGACGACGGATGCCTTCCTTGCGGTCGTCTTAGCCGTCTCAATTCCTTTAATTATTCTTACTGTTATTTTACTTTGCATCGTCGCTATTCCTAAATTTAAAAAGATTCAAGAATCGATTGATAAAGTAACAGTTATCATGCGTGAGCAACTTACCGGTGTGCGTGTCGTAAGAGCGTTTAATCAACAAGATTATGAAAAAGAAAGATTCGCTAAAGCGAACAATCAAGTTAAAGGCATCACTATTAAAGTTGAACGTATCATGACAATCGCTCAACCAATTATTACTGTCATCTTCAACATGACTTATATTGGTATTTTCTTCGTTGGATTTGCAAGACTTGATAACATTACCGTCTTAGACCCGCAAGGTGTTCTTGCGGACCTATCAACAATTATGGTCGTCGCTCAATACACTATGCAAATTATGATGTCGTTCATGATGTTTGCGATGATTCTTATCATGATTCCAAGAGGTCAAGTATCCGCAAGAAGAATAAATGCTATTTTAGATACAAAAAACACCGTGACTGATGAACTTGCAGACCCTGAAGCTATCAATAAAAAGAAAGGTTATGGTGAAGTTGAATTTAAAAACGTATCTTTTACTTTTCCAGACGCGACTGATCCGACCTTACATCATATTTCATTTAAGACAAAACCGGGGGAAATGACGGCAATAATTGGTTCAACTGGTTCTGGTAAATCATCAATTATTAATTTAATTCCAAGGTTTTATGACGTCACTGAAGGTGAAATAACTTTCGATGGAGTGAACGTCAAAAATTATTTACAAAAAGATTTAAGAAATATGATTGGCTTCGTTCCTCAACAAGCTTTGTTATTTTCAGGAACTATCAAAGATAACATGCTTTTTGGTGATCAAAACGCAAGCGATGAAGAAATTAAAAAAGCTCTAGATGTCGCTCAGGCGACGCACTTCGTTTCTAAAAAAGAAGAAGGAATAAATGCACGTGTCTCACAAGGTGGTAAAAACTTCTCGGGTGGACAAAAACAAAGACTCGCTATCGCACGTGCTTTAGTGAAGAAGCCTGAACTTTACATCTTTGATGATTCTTTTTCAGCCCTCGACTTTAAAACCGATATTAAGTTAAGAAAAGCTTTAAAAAATTACGTTGGTGATGCTTCGATGATCGTCGTCGCTCAACGTGTTTCTTCTATTTTAGATGCGGATAATATCATCGTTTTAAGCGATGGAGAAATTGTCGGGCAAGGAAAACATAGTGAATTATTAAAAACTTGCCCTACTTACTTAGATATCGTCTTATCACAACTTGATCCAGATGAAATTGAAAAGACGATGAAGATGGGTCAAGCCGTCTTAGAAGGGGGTGAATAAGATGCCGCCACGTGGAAAAATGGGACAAGCAATTAGACCCCAACATTTTAAAAAATCTTTTAAAAGATTATTAGGTGATTTTAAGCCTCAATATCCTCTCTTTATCATCGTTGCTATATTTCTTATCGCTTCAGCTATCTTTACAGTCATCACTCCAATTGTGTTACGTAACACTATTTCAGAAGATTATTTAATTGGCCAAATCTTAATTGTTAATCCTCAAACAGGCGTATTGAACATCAACTGGGGTAATACTTTCTTGGCCTTTGGAACGATGCTTGCTTTATATGTCGCAAGTGCGATATTTAACTGGGTTGCTGATTTCATCATCGTTACCATCGCCGCTAAATATGCTTATAACTTAAGAGAGAGGGTAAGAGATAAATTAGACCGTTTACCGCTTTCTTATTTTGACGCTCATACGTATGGAACAATTCTTACAAGAGGTACCGCGGACGTCGATACAATTTCACAATCATTAAGACAAATTATTAATCAACTAATTTATTCAATTTCTTTATTTATCGCTGTCGTCGTAGCGATGCTTGTTTCTTCTTGGCAACTTGCTCTCATTTCTTTTGCTATCTTACCAGTCACGATTTTAGTAACTGTCATAATTGCTATCAAAGCCCAAAAACAATTTGCTAAATATCGTTTAAAACTTTCTCAACTTGAAGGTGTCGCGGAAGAAAACTTCTCTGGTTATAAAGTTATTAAACTTTTCAACATGGAAGAAGAAACAAAAAAAGATTTTGAAATTGTTAATAAAGAATTAACTAAAGCTGATAGATGGTCACAATTCTTATCCTCTTTAATCTTCCCGAGCATGCGTTTTATTTCGAACCTAGGTTTCGTCTTCGTCTGCGTGGTCGGAGGTTTACTTGATGATATCGCCAATATGGTCGCCTTCTTCTTATTCTTAAATTTATTCCAACAACCTTTCCAAAATATCGGTCAAATTTCTTCGACCATTCAATCGACCGTCGCTGCAGGCGAAAGAATCTATGATCTTTTAGATCAAGAAGAAGAAAAACCTGATTTAGAAGACGCTATCGATAGCGAAGATAATATCCAAGGTGAAATGGTTTTAAAAGATGTCGCCTTCTCTTATAACAAAGATAAGCCTTTAATTGAAGATTTAAATCTAACCGTCCATCCAGGCGATAGCGTGGCTATCGTTGGGCCAACAGGCGCTGGTAAGACGACGATCGTCAATTTGCTCATGCGCTTCTATGAAATTGATAAAGGAGAAATTATCTTAGATGGTGTCGATACTAGACACTATACAAGAAAAGCCTTAAGAGGCGCGGTCGGCATGGTCTTACAAGATACTTGGCTATTCGAAGGGACGATTAGAGATAACATTCGTTACGGTAGGCAAGATGCGAGTGATGAAGAAGTGATCGAAGCCGCTAAGAAAGCTAAAGCTCACCACTTCATCAAAACCTTACCGGGTGGTTACGATTTCATGCTAAATGAAGACGGAACGAACATTTCTCAAGGGCAAAGACAATTATTAACGATCGCAAGAGCGATGGTTTCTAAACCTAAGATGCTCATCTTAGATGAAGCCACCTCTAGCGTCGATACGCGTACCGAAGTCGAAATTCAAGAAGTGATGAATAAGATGATGGAAGGTAGAACTTCTTTTATCATCGCTCACCGTCTATCCACCATCAAAGGAGCGAAGATGATTCTTGTCATGAATAAAGGTAAAATAATAGAAAAGGGCAACCATAAATCTTTATTAGCCCAAAATGGTTTCTACGCGGAACTATATAACGCTCAATTCTCAGGTAGAACAAATGAAGAGGAGGTAAGTGATACATGATCTTAAAAAATATTGGACCGTTTAAACTTCACACTAAAAGACCAAATAATATCAAATACGGCTACCTTTACGAAGCGGAAATGGAAACGCCATTACCAATCGAACCTAAGAGGATGGTAAGAGTGTTCGTCCCCGATGATTATTTTCAAAATGAAAATAAAAGATACGCTGTCATGTATATGGCGGACGGACAAAATCTCGTCGATAAATATTTAAGCGCCTATGGCGAATGGAACATCGATGAACATAATCATACTTTGATGAAAGAAGGTTACGATGGTTTAATTTACGTCGGTCTCGATTGCCCCAAAAATAGCGGAGCAAGAGGCGCGGAGATGACTCCATCTATCGCTAAGGTGGTAAGAAGACAAATTAAAGGTATGGATAAATTAGAGCGTTGTGGGGAATTATATCTCGATTATTTTTTCGATACTTTAAAACCAATCATCGATCAAAATTTTAGAACGCTTGAAGATAGAGATCACACCTACTTTGGTGGCTCATCGATGGGTGGTCTTATTACTTTCTTCGCCGCTTTTTATAAAGCCCCTTACATCAAAGGTGCGCTTGCTTTTTCCCCCGCTTTATTTTTGATGAATAAACCTAATTTAAGAATTTTCTTAAATGATGTCATCAAATTAAATCCAGAATATAAAGTTAATATAGCGATGCTTGTCGGAGGAAAAGATTTCGAACATTTGTTTATCGAATCAACTTACGTCGCTTATAAATATTTATTACGTCACGATTATAAACAAAATGAAGTTTCCTTAGTGATGGATACAAAACATATTCATCATGAAGATTTCTGGTCGAAGTATTTTGTTGATGCAATGCATTTTTTACTCACAAAATAATGGAGAAACGCTAACAATATTTATAAATTATTCGGTAATCGTTTCAATAGAATTTTCTCACACGCACATAAAAATATAGTAAAAATCAAAGAAATTTGCTAAAATCTTTTTTGGTGTGATAAAAACTTATCACAACTCACGAAATGAAACCATGAATGGAGGAAAAACATGGAACAAAAGAAATATGTCTATAGTTTCAAAGATGCCTATGGTTTAGGCAAAGAACTCCTCGGTGGTAAAGGTGCGGGCCTTGCTGAAATGACTCATATTGGAGTTCCCATTCCACAAGGCTTTACAATTTCAACTGAAGCATGCACTCTTTATTACGAGAACAAAAAAGTACTTCCAGAATATTTAGTGAAAGATATTTTCGCTGCTATTAAGGAAGTCGAAAATGAAACTGGCAAAGCTTTCGGTGGCGATCACAAACCATTGCTCGTAAGTGTTCGTTCCGGTGCAAGAGTCAGTATGCCAGGTATGATGGATACTATTCTTAACCTTGGTCTTAACGATAAGACTGTCGAAGTCTTAGCAAAAGAAACAAGTAACGATCGTTTCGCTTACGATTGCTTCCGTCGTTTCATCTTAATGTTCACTAATATCGCTAAAGGTCATCCACGCACTGACATGGATAAGATGCTCGATGAACTTAAAGAAAAAAGAGGTTACAAACTCGATACAGAAGTAACCGCAGAAGAACTTAAAGATTTAGTGAAAGAATACAAGGCTTATTATAAGAAAGTTTTCGGTGAAGAATTCCCACAAGATCCAAAAGTTCAATTAATTGAAGCTGTCACTGCTGTTTTCCGTTCTTGGGATAATGAACGCGCGAATATTTATCGTAAGATGAATAACATTCCTTATTCCTGGGGCACCGCTGTCAACGTTCAATCGATGGTCTTTGGTAACAAGGGTGAAACTTCCGGAACAGGCGTAGCGTTCTCTCGTTCCCCTGCAACCGGTGAAAAGAAAGTTTTTGCTGAATATTTACCAAACGCCCAAGGCGAAGACGTCGTCGCTGGTATCCGCACTCCTCTTCACATCGAAGAATTACAGAAGAGAATGCCAGAAGTTTACGATCAATTCGTCAAAACAATTAAATTAATGGAAAACCATTACAAAGATATGCAAGATATGGAATTCACCGTCGAAGATGGTAAACTCTACTTCTTACAAACAAGAAATGGTAAGAGAACTCCTAACGCAGCCTTAAAGATCGCTTGCGATTTAGTCGATGAAGGTATCATCGATGAAAAAGAAGCTGTCTTAAGAGTCGAACCAAAATCCTTAGATGCTTTATTACATCCAAGTTTTGATCAAGCAGCCTTAAAAGCTATCAAACCTATCGCTACTGGTTTACCAGCTTCTCCAGGCGCTGCGACTGGTAAGATTTGTTTCGACGCTAAAGAAGCGGCGGAAAGACACGCCAAAGGCGAAAAAGTCGTCTTAGTTAGAGCAGAAACATCCCCTGAAGATATCGAAGGTATGGTCGCCGCAGAAGGTATCTTAACGATGAGAGGCGGTATGACTTCTCACGCCGCTGTTGTCGCCCGTGGTATGGGTAAATGCTGCGTCGCTGGATGCTCTGCTATCGTCGTCGATGAAGAAGCTCGCACCGTCAAACTTGGCGATAGAACTTTCACCGATCAAGACGTTTTATCAATCGATGGTTCAACCGGTTACGTCTACGACGTTGACGTCAAGAAAGTCGAACCAGAATTAACTGGTGACTTCGGTCGTTTGATGAGCTGGGCGGATGCCAATAGAAGATTACTCGTCCGTGCGAACGCTGATACACCAAGAGACGCTATCCAAGCGAAAAAATTTGGGGCGCAAGGTATTGGCTTATGCCGTACTGAACATATGTTCTTCGATAAAGATCGTATCTTCCATATGAGAAAGATGATTCTTTCCGATGATACGAAGGGTAGAGAAGCTGCTTTAGCAGAACTTCTTCCTTATCAACGTGATGACTTCTATAAGTTATATATGGCGATGGATGGTTTAAACGTTAATGTACGTTTACTTGATCCACCTCTACACGAATTCTTACCACAAGAAGAAGATAAGATTGAAGAATTAGCGAAAGCACTTAATACGAGCGTTGCTGTCATCAAAGACCGTATCGCTTACTTACATGAATTTAACCCGATGATGGGTCACCGTGGTTGCCGTTTAGCGGTTTCTTATCCAGAAATTGCTAGAATGCAAACTACCGCTATTATCGAAGCCGCTATTAAGGCACAAAAGGATTTAGGTAAGAAGATTGAACCTGAAATCATGATTCCTTTAACCTTAGATCTTAAAGAATTTAAGTTCGTGAAAAATATCATCACCGAAACCGCGGATAAACTTATCGCTGAAGCAAAAGTCGAAATGCATTATCACGTCGGAACGATGATCGAAATCCCACGCGCAGCTTTACTCGCTGATGAAATTGCTACTGAAGCTGAATTCTTCTCCTTCGGTACGAACGATTTAACCCAGATGACATTCGGCTTTAGCCGTGACGATGCTGGTAAGTTCTTACCCAAATATTATGAAACTAAGATCTTCGAACAAGATCCATTCCAAACGATCGATGTTAAAGGCGTTGGCCAATTAGTCGATATGGCCTCTAAGAAAGGAAGATCTACGAACCCACACTTACACCTCGGTGTCTGTGGTGAAGTAGGTGGCGATCCAGTCTCAATTGATTTCTTTGAAGAAGTTGGTTTAGATTACGTTTCTTGTTCGCCATTCCGTGTTCCTGTCGCCCGTCTTGCCGCGGCACAAGCACACATTAAGCACGAAAAGAAATAATTGTTTCTAATCGTCTTACACTAACGCTTAAAAGCTGCTCTCTAGACTCATTTCTAAAGGGCAGCTTTTTTAATGCCATTAATAATTTTTAAATTTTAATAAAGTAAAAAACATATGATAAGTACAACTTATCATTTTGAAAACTAGATAATAGCAAAGGTGTAAAAAGGTGCAAGATATGGAGAAGAATAAGTTGTCAAAAGGTGCAAGATATGATACATTAAATGCTGTCAAAAGGTGCAAGATATGGAGATTTTATGGAAAGAAAGTATCTTAAAGATTTAATCGCATGGAATGAAGATCCTGATAGGAAACCTTTACTTGTCATGGGCGCAAGACAGGTAGGCAAAACTTATCTAATTAAAAATTTATTCGCTGAACAATTTTATAAAAATAAATATGTGCGCATCGATTGTTCCAACGAACCTGATTTCGTCGATTTCGTCTATCGAAACGATAATTTAACAAAAGTGTTACAATACATTCAAATCAATTATGATTTTGTGCCAGATGGCAGCCACTTGCTCATTTTTGATGAAGTACAAGAATGTTTGCCTCTCATTAAGATGATGAAACATTTTAACGAACAGAGAAGAGAAATTCCTCTCATCGTTACAGGCTCTCTAGTAAGAATTAAACTTCATAGACAATCGCATAAAAGAGGCGGATTCGCTAATAAGGGGTTTTTATTTCCAGTCGGTAATATAAATAAACTCACGATTTATCCTTTAACCTTCGATGAATTTTTATATAACTATAGAAAATCCGCTTATGATTTTTTAAAAAAATCTTTCTTAGATAAAACTGTTCTAGACTCTAGCATTCATGAAGAATTGATGGATATTTTTTACGATTATCTTTTCGTAGGCGGTATGCCAGAAGCAGTTGATACATTCATCAAAGCGAAAGATGATACGCTACTAGCATACAATAAAGTAAATAAAAAGATAAAAGAGATATACGATGATTATTTAAATGATATGGAATTATATCAAGCTAGCAAAGAATCGATACTAAAAAGCAGGTCCATCTTTAATAACATCTACACTCAACTAAATAAGGAAAATAAAAATTTTAAACCATCTTTAATAAACGAAAATTACAAATCGCGCGATATCTTCACTCCGATAGAATGGCTAGAGACCGCTAATATCATCAATAAGTCATCTTTATTAAAAGAGAGGGTTACTTATCCATTAATCGCTAAAGAAACTTCTTCTTATCGCCTCTACCTAGCGGATATGGGTATATTCACTTTCCAAAGTGGCTTAAACGCGAAAAATTTTATTTTTAATAAAGATAACTCGCTTTCTGGAATTTATTACGAAAATTATCTTTCCATCGAATTAACAGCGAGAAATTATCCTTTATATTATTGGAAAGGAAAAAGAAATAGTAAAATCGAATATTTGATCGATTTAGATGGAAATGTCGTTCCTATCGATTGTAAGAAAACTAGAGGCGCTTTAAATTCATTAGATGAGTTTAGAATGCACAATAAAAACACTTTAGCGATCAAAGTATCTTCTAATCGCTATGGTTACGATGAAAAAAATAAGATTTTAACACTTCCTTTCTATTATTTTTCTTTATTCTTAAACGAAAACGATAAAGAAAAAAATAACGACTAAAACGATCGACGAGATATTTGATTAAGAAAGTTTGCTACTTTGTAAAATATTTAGTTTCTTAATCAATAATTGTAAGATTAAAGAAGAACCTTATCACGTAAATAGCCTATTTTACTATAGGTTATTTTTTTATATGAAAAAGTTTATTTAAATTACACTTTTTTTTAACTCTTAGATGAATGTTTATTCACTTATTCGATGAGTGAATCTAGCTATTCATCATCCTTCATCATTCTTTAACAATTTTGTCCCTTTTTGTGATAAAAAATTACTAAATTCTTTAAAAAATGGCAAAATGTAAAGTGATGGTTAACAACTTTTTAACCAGCAGTTACTTTTTTTAGTGTCTACTTTTCCTTTACAATAAGGCTAACAAAACAAGGAGTTTAGAAATTTATGAAACTTGCAGACAAAATTATGAATTTAAGAAAACAAAAAGGTATGTCACAAGAAGAACTCGCGAACGTCTTCGATATATCTAGACAGGCTGTCTTTAAATGGGAAAGTGGTGAAGCTATCCCCGACATTGAAAAACTCAAGAAAATGGCGCTTTATTTCAACGTCTCATTAGATGTCTTATTAGATGATAAGAAGAATATTACTTATAACACCTCTAATGAAGTTAAAAAGACGTATCGTGACGTCTACGTAAGCGATATTACTCTAGATCCAGAACAAGCTGATATTGATCATGATTACATCAATAATGGAAAGGCAAGAAAAGATAAATATGATGTCAATCAAGTTTTTAAAGATAATTTGAAAAGATTTGAAAATGTGACGAATGTTTCGCAATATAGCAGAGTTATCTATTTACAACCTGATTTACTATGTTATTTCTTCATCGATGATAACAATAAAACACTTGGTTTTGTCTTCGATGACGCGGAACAATTCGTCTGTCCTTTTGAAAACTTCATCGATATGAATGTTACGCATACTGCTTCTGGAGGCTTGCGCGGTACGAGTGGTGAGACTGATTTGCACGCTATCATGATTTCTTATTACGATAAAAACGGAGAAGCAAATAGTTATGATATACAAGTGCAAAGCGCGGTGAGAGTTTACATCTTCAATAACATCTTAGATAAGAGTCCAAACGTTAAAGCTTACTGCACTCAAATTAGAAGGGCTACTTTAAATAGCATTGCCGAAATTCAAAATGCCTTAAATTTATTAAAAGCCAACTTAGCGAATAAAAGTCTCACTAATTTGCCCGCGATCGATGTTTTAACGAAAAATGAAGCTGTTAAAAGAGGACAAAAAGATAAGCAAGCAAGAATTGCTAAGATCGAAGAAGAAACCGCTATTCTT
Source organism: uncultured Bacilli bacterium (assembly GCA_944363535.1). Classification (GTDB taxonomy): domain Bacteria; phylum Bacillota_I; class Bacilli_A; order RFN20; family CAG-826; genus CALVUG01. The sequence goes on along the minus strand of CALVUG010000006.1, from coordinate 8,404 downwards.
AGAAAGAAGAAAAGAAGAAAATGGATCATCATCATCGCGATAGTGGTCATCGTTATCGTCATCATTGGTGTGGTAGCAAACTTATTACCACCAAGCGAAACGCCTCCTAACGCATAATTTATCATCTTCATTGAAAAAAGGCCCTAGACGTGTTTCTAAGGCCTTTTATTTTGAAATTAAGCCTTATAAATCTAAACTGTTCTTATTTAACAAAAATTCTTCTAATGAAATTAAAAGTACACTTTTTCATCATGATAAGAAAGAAATGGTCTATTAATGACGATAATCTTCTTAAATGAATTAGGAACTTTTATTAAAGCATCGTATTCGTTATTTAGGCGTTTGTCGCTTGGTAAGTTGTCCACCACTTGAATATAATATTCTTTGCTAGCAATTCTAAAGTGCAATTTGCACTTAGAAAAATTAATATCTTTTCTCCCCTGTATAGCGTTAAAAACATCGATTATATGTGGATTTGGGGATTTTGTGTTAATAGATGAAAATTAAATAAAAAATTTTTATTTTAATAATGCATGGCATTTATCGATAATATCTTTAGCGATAGAAACATCAATCTTATTATTTATAGCGACTATAATCATATCTTCATCTCTAATTCCTTTTCCCTTACCGTTCACTGAAGTTGTGTGCTCTCCAAAATAAGTCTTGGTTGGACTAATATCATACGCTGGTGATAAACGATAAATCATTTTTTTACTATCAAAAATAAACGAAAAATTTTTCGCGTGATCATCTTGATTACCAATCAAAACATTAAACACCATTCTCCTGTACATTTCGATAACGTCTTCATCATTGTTTGTTAACACTCTAGTAAGTTTAATTAAGTCGTTATAATCAAGAGATGGGGCTCTAAAATCACATTCTAATAATGCGGCTGCACTTATCATGTGAATTTTACGATCATTTATACGGTCAAATCTTTTGATGAGGAAAAACTTGTTTCCTTTTTCTGAAGTGATTAATTCAATCTGGGGAATATTAATTCCTAGTTCTTTGGCTAATGACATATATTTGTATTCAAGTTCGGCGATATTTTTAGGATCAAATTTCGAAGAGAATTTTACTATCCAATCTTCATCTTTATATTTGATAAGTGCCTTAGGCCTAGCGCCACCACTAGAACCAGCCAAAGAATATAAAACATTTATATTCGCAATATCTTTTGAATTTAAAAGGTCATTACATTCTTTTTGAATGAAATCAAAATCAATTTTTTCATTAGTTTGCTTCTCGCTGAAGTCAGGTATATATTCTAAAATCCCCATGCCAGAAGAGCCAACGTACGCTAATCTATCTAGAGAGGAAAGTGAACTAATGTCAATTCCTTTTCTTTTCAAATATCTATCTAATAACAATTCGCCATAACTATCAGGAAGAGAATCGGCAAATACACCAAATAATCCTTTAAAGTGTGGGGAAGTTGAAATAAATACTCTGCTAGTTAAAGGAAGTTTAATAGGATTGATTGAGAATCCTTTTTTTAGCCATTCTTTGCTGTATTGAAACGCGACTTGTTTTTCTTTAGTTAAGGCAATGGTGCCAACTATAATCTTGTCAGCAAAAACATCAATTTTCTTGATCATTAATTACTTCCTCTATTGATTGATATTCTTTATGAACTTTAAAAAGATTATTTAAATCATCATATAAGCGTAACGCAATAGCGAGTTTTACTAAAGACGCGAAAGAGATATCGCCAGTTTTTTCAAATCTTCTAATGGAAGCATAGCTTACTCCAGATATTTCAGATAATCTAAGTTGTGATATTTTTCTATTTTTTCTAATAGTAATAAAACGCTTAGTGATTTCTAATTGCACTTCATAATAAGTAACGAACTCTAATGCTTTTTCTTCCATACGCTAATATATTAGCAATTTTACTATGTTTTTACAAGGTTTTTGCTAATATATTGGCAAATTATTCAATTGATTCATCATTTAAAAATCAATCTTTTAAAGAAGTAATAGGAACGACGTAAACACCATCTTCTCTTCTATATGCAGCATTCGTTAGACCACAAATAGCAAGCATCGTCTTAGCGGGTTTACCACCCTCTTTTTTAATTTTTCAAAAAATAAAATCAACTCTAATCGGTGAAATTTTCGGTTTTCATTCCGTAGGATTTTTAAAATTAATACTTAAAATAAATATTTTTTTCATCATTAGTGAACGATCTTATATAAAAAGTAAGTAGTGAAAAAGTGACTAAGAAAAAGATTAATCGTCTTAGAAAATCTAAATTTAAAAGGCTTATCGTCTCTTTTTTTATATGAAAAAATATTCCACTACTAGATGGAAGAGATAGGTACGGCATACACTAAATCATCAATTTTATATAATGAAGGTGTATTACAAACTATGAAAGAATAACCAATTTGATAAGATGAAGTTGCTAATTGCTTAAACGCTTTGGCATCTTTCTTATCAAATTTGATACCAGACTTACATTCGACAAAATGTAAGGTGCCATTTTCTAAGATGACGAGGTCGATCTCGTTTTGATTGCTATCTCTATAATAATAAAAATTTTCTTTCCTCCCATTATTGCGAAAAGTCTTTTTAATTTCATTGACGATATAAGTTTCAATAAATCGACCTTTGAAAATAGATTTCATGAGCACTTTTTCATCGTTAAGATGCGCTAGATAGCAAGCTAGACCAGTATCATTAAAATAAATTTTTGGTCTTTTCACTACTCTTTTAATTAAAGATATTTCATTATATGGCTCGAGAAGATAAATGATATCGCCCGCGACTAAGACGCTAATCCACGCCTTGATAGTATCGAGGCTAACGCCGATGGCTTTCGCTAATTTATCGTAAATTAATTCTTCGCCTGTAAGTGAGGCTAACACTTCGATAAAATTATAAAATTTTAATTTATCTTTTAAATTGATAATTTTAGAAACATCTCGTTCGATGTAAGTAGCGACGTAGTCCGCATAAAATGTTTCGCTATTTAACTGTTCGTTCGCGTAAAGCTCAGGATACATTCCTCTGACAATAGTCTTAAATAATTCGTCAGTGCTTAGGATAAATTGTTCACTTCTCTTCGCTAAAACTAAAGGATCGAAGAAAAAAATATTTTCTTCTTGCCCTTTTATTTCACGCATGCTTAAAGGCGACATTCTAATGATTGAAACGCGACCCGCTAAAGATTCGCTAACGCCACTTAACAACTCATACGTTTCAGAACCTGTTAAGATGAACATGCCATAATTAGAACCGGTTTCCATCTTTTGTTTATTCACTATCGCTTCTATGACCGAGAATAGCTTAGGAGCGTGTTGTATTTCATCGATAATAATAGGCCAATGATGTATTTCTAAAAATAGTTCCGGATCGTTAATAGCTTCTTCTCTAAGGCGAATATCATCTAAAGAAACATAAGCGAAACCTAATTCGTTTTTTAACTCATAGCAAATAGTCGATTTCCCCACTTGCCTTGCGCCAGTGATGAGAGTAACAGGTCGGTTTTTAACACTTTTAATAATTTCTTTTTTAATCGTTCTTGCAATCATAATTTTCCTTTGATTACATTATAATTTAGTATTTTTTCAAGTTCAACTAGAAATTTGCATAAAAATATTATAATTTTGATAAACCTTATTGCTAGAAAATTTAGTTAATCTTTGCACAAACAAAAATGGCGGCCAGCGACCACATACCTCACGCTAGTAATGAAAAGGTTTTCATCCACTAGAACTTAAAAATGATTATATTATAGAGGTAAATAGGCCTTATACAAGATACATTAGTGAATGATTTTAATAAAAAATTAAAAAGGGAATGAGTGTTCACTCACTCCCTTGAATGCGTGTATCGAACTTTTTTACAAAGTACGATTAAATTTAATTATTGATTAGTTAATCAATTATTTATTCACACGACGTCTCTTATCGTAATAATAGAAACCAACAAGAGCCGTAATAGCAGAAAGAGTAATAATTACTACTACTACTGCAATAGAGGTATCTTCATTACCAAAGAACGTAGGCGCTAAAGCGTCTTGTGCTGCTGGATCTTTAGCAAGCAACATTTCATATGTATCAATGTATGTTTTACCTTTTTCACCAAAGTAATCTTGCACATTTAATTGTTGCTTCTGTGCTGCATCTAATGAAGTATAAATTTCTTTAGCTCTAGTCCAATCAGCAGAAGCATAGATAGATGTATCAACATCGCAAATTGATAATAAATCGTTATTCAAACGATATGCATCGATGACACTCTTTAAGTAGCTGATAGCATCGCCTACACCTTCGGTTGTTTCGCGCTTGTATAAGTCAATTGCATGATAATTTTCATTAGTTGCAATGGTCGTATTCTTAAAGAATCTAAATCTTTGTTGATCAGGTGTGGCATTAAATGAAAGCGTTTTTTCGCTTGTACGATAAATATCCCACGATCCAGTTGAAGATGATGGCCTAGTAATAGTGCCTTTTCCTTTTGATTGAATAGTTAACGCGACCGGGCTTGTTCTAAAATCCATTCCGTTTTTGTCGTCGTTTGTAGAATCAATATACTTATTAGCGTTTTCACCACTATTAATCATGATACTATATCCACCTTCAACGGCAGTAATTTGAACGGAAACAGCTTCCATTTCAGCACTATGCGCAATGACACCATTATTGACGGCAGTTGAAACATTGCCGTTGGTACTATCGACACCATTGAACACTTGTGCGTTATCATTTGATGCATTCGTGTAAGCGATTAAATATTCACCGTCGGTGAGTTCATCAACACTAGTGACTTTAACGTAATCGCCTAAGGTTGGTTCGACATATTCTGCAACGACTGCATTTGTAACAGTAAGAGTGAATGTACAACTTACTTCGCTTCCACCTTCGGTGTAAGTAGCTGTCGCTTGGCCAGCGTGACTTCTGAGAAGTCTTGTACTTTCGTTAATAACATCACCATTAGCCGCTTTAAATGAAACATTTTCTTGCTCAACAAACATTAACTCGCTATTGCCACCATCAGTATAGCTAAGTAAGATACTTTCTTGTGGTAAAACAAAGTATGAACCAGCAGAGAAAGTAGCATCATCCACCGCTAATTCATCTAAAACTCTAGTAGATACTTCGGGATTAATCACAAGTGGTGTATTACCAGTCATGACTTGCTGACCATCTTTAACAAGAATTGGATAAACATTAATCGGATCGGTTGAAGCAGGAGTAACAGATGTTTGAGATAGAGTGTACTCATCTTTGGTGAGAGTCTTCACTGTTTGACCAGCAGTTAAAGTCACCGTAACATCTAATTCTCTAGTGACATTAGTGAAATATGCACCGGTGAAATTATCAACGATTGTTAATGTTGGAAGTTCAACATTGATAGTTACATAAGTATGTAAACTAGTTGGATAATCGGTGTTCCAAATATCTAGAACGTATCGAGATGCTTCCGCAACATTCAACGTTCCATCTTGGTGCGTAGCTAATTCGACTTCATCACCAGCATTATTTGGTAAAGTATCACTATATTCTCGTACGATGAACGCATAGCGAGAAGCGGATGTAGCATAAGAACCATCATTGAACAAAGTTCTTAAAGTACCATCCAACGCTAATTCGTCGACGTGTGAATAGAAAGTAGTTGTTTGTGGTTCATCCCAATTGAAAGATTCAACATCTTTTTGAATGACCGTTAAATTAATCTCATTGCTTGTCAATCCTTCGACAGTAACAGTGAGAGGATAACCACCGGCTGTGGCTCCTTCAAAGGATTTAGTTTGTATGGCTGTTGTAGCATCTAAAGATTCGCCATTGATAATAACGACAAATCCCGTGCCTGTATTGTATTGAGCGGCAACATTTCCAGCATCATCTTTAGTTGTAACAACTAAATCAGCAGTGCTAAATGTATTGCTATCTTTCAAACTACCATTGAAATAAGAGCCTTTCCCGGAAGCAAATGCAACTTCAGCAACTGTAGGAACGACAACTTCTTTAGTAGTGTATTGTACCTCTACTTTAGAAATATATGTTGTGGCAGTACAGGTTGTGGAAATTGATGTACAAGGGTTAGCAGAAGTATCAACAGTTAATAGAACTTCACCATCCGTCGTTTTAATAGGTTCAATTACCTCGCTAGATTCGGTTGTCCAGTTTCCACTTAAACCGCTGTTATTACTAGTAGACACAAATGTCACAATAACCTGAACAATAGCATATCCAGGTTCAGCCTTGACATTAAATGTTTGCATATTATAGATTCTAGAATTTGCGTGTTCTCCACCCAAATAGTTATTAGCGGGAGTGCTTGAGTCTCCTTTATTCCATGTCATAGTAACATAGTTTGATGACCAAACTACGGAATCAGGAGTTGCCGAAGAAAAACTCTTTGTAGTTAAATCCCAAGAAGTAATAGCCGGTGCTTCTACAACTTCCACAGTGATTGGCAAAACATTAGACGTGATGTCACCTAAAGTAGCAGAAACATTAACGACTGTTGAGCCTAGACTTTCTGGCGCAACAGCTGGATCAAAATTCCAAGTGACACTATTCGTTATGTCTTTAGTGCTACCATCGTCGTAATTACCAGTTGCAACTAGACCATCGGTAGACCATGTCGCACCAGCGTAAACCTCTCCAGGGTAGCCTGTATTTTCAATACTAATAGAAGTTAACGTTGTGGTGGCTCCACCTTGCCACACAACTACAACTTGAGAGAGATATAGTGCACCGCCAACTGGTTTGATACCAAAAGCTGTGTACCCTTGTACCTCTGTAACTTCTTGTAATTCTGTGTTGCCACCAAAAGAAACTGTGCGCAGATTGGTGCCCGTCACCATTGAATCAGTGTCGTACAAATCTGCACTTCCGGTGTAATTGTCATTTTTTCCATAGATGTCTACGGAACGTGATGATGTTGTTGAATCACCAAATTGAACAGATATTTTTTCGAGTACTCCGCCAGAGGTAGTAACAACTAACCCGGAATTGCTACCTTTAGTTCTCATTTGAATTAAATTTTGGTCATTGGTTTGATAAAGCACCCCTTCATAAGTAGCATTCGTAGTAGAACTGGTATACGTATGGTTGGTATATCCTGTGCCTTCTGGCGAAAAAGCCGAATAAGTTATGGTGTCTTCAACAGTAGCGGCATGAACCCCTACGCCTCCTTCTCCGCTAACCAAAGCAGCGCCACCGATTACGCCACCAAGCATAGCAAAACCAAGGAGAAAGGTCATGGCCTTTTTAAATTTTTTTGTCATATTGTATGACCTCCTAATATTTTTGGTTAGTAATTTCAAGACGAATAGAACTAACCTATATTCATGTATATATAACTACATAATGCGTGTGTATGTCAACATAATAAAACAAACTTTTCTTTAACACTAGTGTGGGACTTGTTAATTTTTTTATTTACTGAGCAGTTTGTTTCGGTAGTTGTACTTGTTTAAAATCTTCTTCTTTTGTTTTATATCGACGTGAGTGTATATCTCGGTCGTAGATATGGAAGCATGTCCTAATAATTCTTGTAATGTTCTTAGATCACCGCCTGCTGAAAGTAACTCAGTAGCGAATGTATGTCTTAAATGATGTGGGGTAATAGTTTTATTTAATTTTAAAGTTTTGATTATCTTTCTAAAGACACTATCGATGGTGTGAACACTTAACTTGTTGTAACCGCGATTAATGAATAAATAATTATGTGAAAGATTAATATTTAATCTTAACGTTAAATAAGTTTTTAAGTGAATGAAACATTCGTAACTAGAAATATAAATGATTCTTTGTTTATTCCCCTTACCGTTTATTAATATCGTTCTTTCACTTAATTCAATATCCGTTAAGGTGATATTAGAAGCTTCAGATATTCTAATTCCAGTCGTAATTAATAAATCAAATAAGGCAAGATTTCTTACATTTCTAAAATAAATTTGTTTAGATTTACTTTCACTTACAGAATTCATTAAATAACGAAGGATTTTTCTAATGTTATTTATAGGCACTACCTTAGGTAAAGACTTCTCTTTTTTAACATCGAACTTAATGATTGTGATTGGGTTTACTTTAATAACTTTTGTTTCGATTAAGTAATCATAAAATAACTTGATGGAAACTTTCTTCCTAAGTAAAGAAGAAGTATGATATTTTTGATCGATTAAACTTATGAAATAAGCTTCCACTTCTTCTTTCTTAAACACGTTAAGGCATCCATTAACAAAGTGATTAACATCGTAATAATAAGATTTAATCGTCGTTTCTTTTACTTTTGGATTACTTCTTAAAGAAGCATAAAACTTAAGCGTTAAATCATGTAATTTGTTCGTATTCATGTGATATTAGACCTCCTATTTTTTCGTTTACAATTACATGACTTTTACTTTAAAATGAACTTACAGTAATTAGGAATTAT
>CALVUG010000005.1 GCA_944363535.1 uncultured Bacilli bacterium | reverse complement strand
TTTAAAACTTTATCTATGATATAGTTTTTTCGTCGTGGACTTTAAGAAAAAAATACTTGATAATTGTAGGTATGAAAAACAGTGGTATCGATTTACGTTACGTCTTAATTGCAAACTATAAGAAGATGGGTTTTGATGAATCTACCTTAGCGGTGCTTTTAGTCATCGATCAACTTTTAAGTGAAGGTAATTCTTTCATCGATGCCGAACTTCTCGCTCTTCGTATGTCATTAAAAGCAGAAGAAATCGATAAGATACTCACTAAGTTATTAAAAAATAAAATTATTTCTTACGAAGTTGATAAATCTAAAAAGGTGAGCGTTTCTTTATCACCTTTAGAAAATTTATTGACGAAGCAATATCAAAAGTCACTCGCCAAGGCTAACGCGGAAGAAAGCGAAGAAGAAGTAGCGAACAAAGTGCATAATATTTACGCTGAATTTGAAAAATATTTTCAACGTTCCTTATCGCCCATCGAATATCAAAAAATTTACGATTGGTTAGATATGGGTTATAGCGAAGAGATGATTTTGACAGCTTTAAAAGAAGTGGCTAGTTCTAAAAGACGTTCTTTTAACGCCGTGGATAAAAAATTACTTAGCATGGTCGCAAGAGAAGACGTCGATAAAGAAGGTTACACAACCATTTCCCATAATTGGGATAAAAATATTGAAGAGACGATAAAAATTGCGAAAGCCAAATGGCTCGATGATGATTAAAACGAAATTAAATCCTCAAATTGTCGTCAATTATTTTAACGAACTTTATCCAAAAGCGAAGTGCGCTTTAAATTATGAAAATGGCTTTCAATTAGTCATCGCTGTCATGTTAAGCGCGCAGGCAAAAGATGGAAGAGTCAATCAAGTTGATGCAATTTTATTTGATAAATATCAAAGCATTGTCGCTCTTGCGAACGCTAGTGTCGAAGATGTAAGGACGATTTTAAAACCGCTTGGCTTAGCGAAAAGAAAAGCCAAAAACGTCATCGCTATCGCTAATAAATTTTTATCATCAAATTTAAAAGAAGTGCCAAATGATGAAAACTTTTTATTATCTTTGCCTGGCATTGGGCTAAAAGCCAAAAACGTCATCTTAATCGAACTATTTGATGCACAAGTTTTTCCAGTCGATACGCACGTTTATCGTGTTTCTTATAACCTAGGTTTAAGAAGTAAGAAAGATGATCCTTATAAATCCGAATTGAAGTTAGAAAAATATTTTAAAGATTATCGTTATAAATTACTTCATCATCAGATGATCAGTTTTGGAAGAAATATTTGTAAAGCTATCTCTCCACGTTGTGAAATATGTAAACTAAAGGCTTATTGCCGTCATTTTTTAAAATAACATTGTTCGATAGCTTCGATGATATGCAAGCGAGGGATGTAATCTTTCTTAATTAAAACACCCTCTTTTTTTACGACTTCATAAGGAATAGATTTTCTTTTTTGTTCGTCAAAATAAGTGATGACAACGCTTGCGTCAAGAAGATAAACCTCATCATGTTTGATAAATGAAATGAGGAAGAAAGCGACCCCGCCTTGCCTTTTTACCATCTTCAAATGTTCGACTTGATGAGGGGTAATATTGTGTAATGGAATCGAAGCATTCAAATGTGTTGATTTAGCTTCGAAGTCGATGTAGCGACCTTTGTACACTCCATTATAGTCAGTAGTGGATTGAGCTTCAAAATAAGCATCGATTATTTTTGCCCCATGCGAGTAATCGACTTTGACGATATTGATTGGTGTAGGTCTTTTAGTCATGAGACAAATATCTTCATCTTTATAGAACGCTAAAGTTTGATTGATTTCATCTTCGAAGTCCATGCCTCGATTAGCGGAAGCGATCTTAATTTTTCTTTCCTTTTTTTCGTGGGCCGTCACGATTTGCTTCGTTCCGTTCGGATATTTAATCATCGATTTCTTTCCTAATGAAGGCATCTAACATCTCAGGTGTGACGCTTTCATTTTTCTTTAATTTATTTAATACTTGTTGAAGAGGATAAGGAAGATTTCCATAAGACATGATAATCTTACGATAATTTTCGTAAAGAAGTTCTTTATTTTCGATGAACGCGCGATAAATATTTTTTAAATCTAAAGCATCGCTTAAAGCATTATGAGCATCGATAGAAGTTTCTAGATTGAATAATTTCACTAATTTCTGTAAGGATAAAATGTTGCCATTTGTGTCTTTAATATAAGTAGAAATGATCGAAGAAAAATCGTAAGTCCTTTTAATGATTTTAAGAACTTTTTCTCTCGTCACATCATCTTGACAAGTATTGATGAGCATATGTTTATCACTATTGCCATAAGTGAAAAATATCGTGCGATGAATCGAAGTTTTAAATAGTTCATAAAATTTATCGATAGCTTTTGGAAAATCGATTCCTTTCTTATATAAAGTTTTTTCGTCTAACTTCGTGAGGTCTTTTACGACTCTTCCTACCCTTTCTAAAGGTTTGACAAGCGTATAAAAATTTTTTATTTCTTTTTTAATTTTACCTTTTTCATCAATTTCAACTTTACTCGCTCCGATGGAGATGACGTAATGATGAATTTGGGTACTTTCCAAATCGAAGAAGATGATGTATTTGATATCTTTTAAAATTTTCTTTAGTTGTCTCACGTTATTAATTATAGCAAGGATGAACGTAAAAATAGTCTCAAATGTGCAAAAGTAAGCAAAATAATTTCAATTTACTTATAAGCAATATTGCTTATCTTCTTCAATCATAGTAAGATATTGCAAGTAGGGCTTATGAGTAAAAGTGTCAAACTAAATTCCAACAAAATACTCGCGAAAGAATTTAATGCGAATGTCAAGGGCTATGCGATGAGTGAAGTCGATGCCTTTCTTGACGTCGTCATCCAAGATTATGAAATTTTTGAAGAGATGATGAAAGATTATCAATCTTTGAAAAAAGAATTTGCGAAGCTAAAAGAAAGTCATAAGAAATTAGCGATCGAAAATGCGATGTATAAGCAAAGACTCGATGGAATTAAGGCTAATGACAGTAATGCGTCATACGATAATTTAGAACTCTACAAACGTATCTCCGCTTTAGAAAAAGCGCTATACATTGCAGGAGTGGACCCCACTAAAGTAAAATAAAAATACATCGACCTGGACGATTGCTGGCTACTCGTTAGTTAGAGGAAAGTCCATGCTCACACTAGCTGCGATGCTAGTAGTGTTCACGCTAGCGGAAAAAATAACGCTAGGTATGCAGGAGTGCATAACGGCAGAATGAAACCTAAAACTTCGGTCATGGTCAAGTTCTATAAAGTGCCACAGTGACGTAGTTTGTTAGAAATAGCAAAGTGGAACGTTGGTAAACCCCGTGAGTGAGAAACCCAAATTTGGTAGGGGAAGTTCAAGGCTAGAAATGAATGGCTAAGAGCACGCATAAGCGTAGACAAATAATCGTCTATAACAGAACATGGCTTATAGGGTCGATACTCATAATTGAAGGAGAGAAATATGAATCTTCCAACTAAGATTACTGTCATTCGTATCGTAAGTGTCATCTTTTTAATTCTTACTTTAGCAGGGCTTTATATTGCTGGAGCGTACTTCGGTTATAAGGGTCCTTCTATCAATAGCCAAATTGATGTCATCTACTTATGCTTATTCATCATTTTTGTCCTCGCTTCGATGACGGATTGGCTCGATGGATATCTCGCAAGAAAGTTACATCAAGTGACAAATCTTGGAAAGTTCTTAGATCCAATTGCGGATAAGATGCTCATCAATGTCATGCTCATCTTCTTAGTGCTTCCTTCGACTTTTGCTACGTCACAAAATATCGTTTTACCGGTATTTGCCACGATAATTTTAATTTTAAGAGATATCGTCGTCGATGGTTTTCGCATCATCGCCGCTAGAAAAAATGTCGTCATCGCAGCAGGTATGTTAGGAAAGATTAAGACTGTTTTAGAGATGTTAACTATTTCTATCGTTTTATTAAATGGCTTCCCTTTCTTCTATATCGGTGATCCATTCATCACACAAATTATCGTCAATGTCTTAGCTTATCTAACCGCTATTACGTCAGTCGTAGGCGGTGCCTTATACATCTATAAAAACCGACAAGTGTTAAAGGAGAATGACTAATGGTAACTAGCAAGGATATCGTCTTATTATTAAAAGACCGTCACCGCACGATCGCTAGCGGGGAATCTTATACGGGTGGCTTATTTGCTAAATCTATCACCGATGTGCCAGGTGCTTCGATGGTCTTCAATGGGGCGGTAGTTACGTATACTCCCGCAAGTAAAGCTAAACTATTAGGAGTAAGTTTAAAAACTATTTTAGATTTCGGTGTCATATCGAAAGAATGTGCTTTTGAAATGGCGCGTGGCGCGCGTCTTAAACTAAACGCGGACATCGGTATTTCTTTCACTGGTAATGCGGGTCCAGGTGCGGAAGAAGATAAGACGGTTGGATTATGTTATATGTGCATCGATTCCGAAAGATCGACGAGAATTTATGAGATGCATCTACATGGTTCTAGAGAAGAAGTAAGAAATAAATCGATTAGTCTCGCTTTTGAAAAATTGGATCATTTTTTACGCAGCATCTACTAAAAAAGCGTGTATTAATATAGTGAGAGGTAAAAATTATGGCCAAAGAAGAAATGAGCAATAACAAAGACAAAGTTTTAGAAGAGACGCTAAAACAAATCGAAAAAACCTTTGGAAAAGGTTCCATCATGAAATTAGGCGATCGCCCAGACGTGGAGACGGATGTGATATCATCTGGTTCTTTATTAATGGATGCCGCGTTAGGCGTAGGTGGTTATCCGCGCGGAAGAATCATCGAAATATTTGGTCCTGAATCGAGTGGTAAGACTACTTTAGCGTTGCACGCGATTGCGGAAGCCCAAAAGAAAGGTGGAAAGGCTGCTTTCATCGATGCGGAGCATAGCATCGATCCTGAATACGCTCATAATTTAGGAGTGAACATTGACGATTTAATTTTGGCTCAACCTGACAGTGGTGAACAAGCTTTAGATATCGTCGATATGCTCGTCAGTTCGAAAGCATTAGATATCATCATCGTCGATAGCGTCGCTGCTTTAGTGCCGCAGGCTGAACTAGATGGCGTCATGTCAGATTCTTTAGTAGGTTCACAAGCGCGTCTTATGTCTAAGGCGATGAGAAAATTAGCGGGTATCTTAAATAAATCTAATTGCACAGTTATCTTCATCAACCAACTAAGAGAAAAAGTTGGGGTGATGTATGGTAATCCTGAAACGACTTCTGGCGGTCGTGCTTTAAAATTCTATGCGAGTGTGAGAATTGATATTCGTCGTAGCGAAGCTATCAAAGAAGGGGCAAATATCATCGGTAATATTTGCACTGTCAAGGTCGTCAAAAATAAAGTCGCTCCGCCATTTAAGACTTGTAAGATTGATATCATCTATGGCAAAGGTATTTCTAAAGAAGGTGAAATTCTTGATGTGGCGGTCGATATGGGCATCATCAAAAAATCTGGTTCTTGGTACGAATATAATGATCGTCGATTAGGACAAGGAAGAGAAACTTTAAAAGAATACATTCGTCAAAATAAAGATTTAGAAGAAGAATTATTAGGACGCATCAAAGATGGCGTCGTAGCGTAACATATATATGGATAAATTATTTGAATTATTAGAATTAGAAACAAAAAGACAAAACGAAGAATTAAACCTCATTGCAAGCGAAAATTTTGCTTCTAAAAATGTCAGATTATTCGCTGGTAGCATCTTCACTAATAAATATGCGGAAGGTTATCCTCACCGCCGTTATTATGGGGGATGCGAAAACGTCGATAGCGTCGAAGAATTAGCGATTGCTCGAGTCACTCATCTATTCGGTGTGAAGTTTGCGAATGTTCAACCTCATTCAGGTTCGCAAGCGAACATGATTACCTATATGGCACTTTTAAATGAACACGATAAAATTTTATCTTTATCGCTCGACCAAGGCGGTCATTTATCACATGGTTCACCAGTCAATTTTTCATCTAAACTTTACGAAGTACATCATTATACGCTAGGCGCGGATGGTCGTCTCGATTACGATTTAATTTTGAAGATGGCACGCGAAATTAAGCCGAAGATTTTACTAGCTGGTTTCAGCGCTTATCCTTTCATCATCGATTTTAAAAGATTACGTGCTATCGCAGATGAAGTAGGTGCTTACCTTATGGCGGACATCGCTCATATCGCTGGACTCATCGCTGGTAAAGCTATTCCTAATCCTTTAAGTTACGTCGATGTTGCGACTTCGACGACGCATAAAACTTTGCGTGGACCAAGAGGCGGAATCATTCTTACTAATAGTGAAGAAATTATTAAAAAAGTTAATAAAGCTTGTTTTCCTGGCGTCCAAGGCGGACCGCTTGAACATATCATCGCTGCAAAGGCGATGTGCTTTGAAGAAGCAAGTTCAGAGGCTTTTCAAGCATACGCAAGTAATATTTTACTTAACACGAAAGCTTGTCATGATGAACTATTAAAACTTGGAGCGGAAGTCTCTGGTACCGAGACGCATCTATTCTTACTCAATACGAAAAAATCCTATCAAATCACGGGTAAAGAAGCTGAAAATTTATTGTCTGAAATTGGTATCACGGTCAATAAAAATATGCTTCCATTCGACGATGAAAAACCAACTGTCACTTCTGGTTTACGTATCGGTTTTGCCGCTCTTACGACGAGAGGATTAAATGTAAGTCAAGCGCGTTTAGTTGCGCATATTATTCATTCTTATCTTTCTAAGAAGTTAGATAAAGAAGAAGCTAGAAATCAGGTTCTTACTATTACTTCTTCTTTAAGAAAAGTTGAAGAAATTTAATTGATTGTCACGATTAAAGCGACCGAATTAGCACTCGGCTCATAGGTATTTGATGTGTCGATGGCCTGGACGACGAAAGCGGTCGTTTTTTCTATTTCGTAATGTAGATAATTTTCATTAACTTGTTCGGTGATTGATTCATCGATCTTTACGATGTAGGCGTCAGCGTGTTCAACTTCTAACCAAGTGAGGGTTTGACTTTCTAAGTCATAACTTAATTGCGTTGGCGTTTCTAAAACATAATTTTCATCTTGGAACGCTCTAACGATGAAAAAGATAGCAATTCCTACTCCTAGAGCGACGAAGAAGGAAATGATCGATGAGATTAATCTTTTCAAAGTGAAATTCATGTCTACTATTTTATAAATAAATTTTATTTTAAGCAAAAAAGTAGTTATATCTTTTATTTGATTTTGTAATATAATTTAAACGTAGCAAAAAACTTAACGCTACTTACCTATAGATTCTCAAACACTTTAAAAGAATCAAGTGGAGCAATCCAATTTACATCTACATCTTTGCCTAGTTAGAAATTTTTTATCTTGGTAATATTATAGGTAATCTTTGTAATATCTACAAAGTAGATAAAGGAGAACATATGACAAATTTAGAAATCACATTACTCGTGATTAGTGTCGTTTTATTTCTCGCCCTCGTCGGTTACATCCTAGCGACTTTATTTTTGCCAATTCTTAAAAAGAAAAAAGCGAATAAACAAGCTGCGCGTATTATA
This sequence comes from uncultured Bacilli bacterium, assembly GCA_944363535.1. Lineage (GTDB taxonomy): Bacteria > Bacillota_I > Bacilli_A > RFN20 > CAG-826 > CALVUG01. Next base: position 37,490 of record CALVUG010000005.1, on the reverse strand, counting down.
AAGGATGCGGAAGTAAAGGCTGATCACATCGTCAAGAATGCCCAAATTGATGGTAAACAAACAGTTTATGAAATGAAACAAGAAGCGGAAAAAGAAATTCGCGAAAAGAAAAGAGAATTACAATCGCAGGAAGATAAGTTATTCTCACGTGAGCAAAGTATCGATCGACGCGACCAAGCTCTCTTACAAAAAGAAAACGTCTTAGAAGAGAAAAATGAACAAATTGCTCGTCGCAACAAAGAAATCGATAAGAAAGAAGCTACTTTACAAGAAAAGATCGATTCCATCATCAGTGAACTTGAAAAAGTCGCTCAGATGTCTTTACAAGAAGCGCGCGATGAATTATTTAAACGCGTGGAATCCAAAGTTTCTAAAGAGATGACCGCTTACATTAAAAACCGCGAAGATGAAGCGAAGGAAGAAGCGGATAATAAGGCACGTGAACTTCTCGCTGAAGCGATGAATAAATACGCCCAAGAAGTGACGACAGAAAAGACTGTCTCAGTCGTCTCACTTCCAAACGATGAGATGAAAGGTCGTATCATCGGTCGTGAAGGCCGTAACATTCGTTCCTTAGAACAACTTCTCGGCGTCGATTTAATTATCGATGATACACCTGAAGTTATTACCGTCTCTTGTTTTGATCCGATCAGAAGAGAGATCGCTCGTCGCTCGCTTGAATATCTAATTCAAGATGGAAGAATTCAACCTGGTCGTATCGAAGAAGTTGTCGAAAAAGTTAAAAATGAAATTCAAACTTTGACGCGTGAAGCTGGTCAAGAAGCTGCCTTCAAATTAGGTTTACCGCGTATCAACAAAGAATTACTTGAATACGTCGGCCGTATGAAATTCCGTACTTCTTATGGTCAAAATGCTTATCAACATTCGATGGAAGTGGCTTATCTTTGCGGTATGATGGCTTCTGAATTAGGTTTAGATCCTAATATCGCTCGAAGATGTGGCTTATTACACGATATCGGTAAGTCCGCGGATTTCGAATTAGAAGGATCGCACGTCGAAGTAGGTGTTAGACTTGCTAAAAAATACGGTGAACCAGATGTCGTCATCAACGCTATCGAATCGCACCATGGAGACGTCGAACCTAAATCCGTCTATGCTGTTTTAACCCAAGCTGCGGATACGTTAAGTGCGGCTCGTCCAGGTGCGCGTAGTGAAATTTTAGAAAATTACGTCAAACGTATCGAACAACTCGAAGAAATTTGTAAATCTTACGATGGTGTCTATCAATCTTATGCGATGCAATCTGGTCGTGAAGTAAGAGTGATGGTCGTCCCAGAAAAAATTGATGACTTACAAGCTTATAAATTAGCCCAAGATATACGTGAACGTATCGAAAATGAGATGACTTATCCTGGTCAAATTAAGGTGAGTGTCATCCGTGAATATCGTGCGGTAGAAACTGCCAAATAGGTATGTTAGATAAATATAAAATTTATTCATTCCCTGATTTTAAAAAGGCGCGCATTAAAATCAATGCGCCCTTTTCTCGTCGTAATTATCAAAAAGGGGAAGATGATTTAAGCCTATTAAAAGGGAAGAAAGTTTACATCCGTACGTATGGCTGCCAGGCTAATATTCGTGATGAAGAAATAATGCTCGGCATCTTAAAAGAATTTGGGATGAAAGAAACGAGTAAAAAAGAAGAAGCTGATTTAGTCATCTTAAATACGTGCGCGGTAAGAGAAAACGCTGAAGAGAAGGTCTATGGTGAAATTGGTTCCCTTAAGCCAATTAAAAAACTTCATCCTCAAATGAAAATTGCTCTTTGCGGATGTATGGCCTTAGAGCCACCTATCGTCGAAAAAATATTAAAAACTTACCCACACATCGACTTCATGTTCGGCACGCACGATATCGCGAAGTTACCAATTTTCCTTAAGCGTGCTTTCATCGATGATGAAAAGTTCGTCGACATCTTATCTTCGAGCGGTGAAGTGGTCGAAAATTTACCCTCGACCAGAAAAGAAAAATTTAAAGCTTTCGTCAACATCATGTATGGTTGCGATAAATTTTGTTCATATTGCATCGTTCCTTCGACGCGTGGAAGGGAACGCTCTAGAGCCTTAAGAGATGTTTTAAAAGAATGTGAACAATTAGTGAAAGATGGTTATCTTGATATTACATTGCTTGGGCAAAACGTTAATGCGTATGGGAAAGATTTAAAAGATGGGACAAATTTTGCTCTTCTTTTAGAAGAAGTAGCGAAAACTGGTGTAAAAAGATTAAGATTTATTACCTCCCATCCTTTCGATTTTGACGATGCTTTAATCGAAGTTATCGCTAAGTACGATAATATCATGAAATATATTCATCTACCGGTACAGAGTGGTTCTTCGAAAGTGTTAAAAGCGATGAATCGTCGTTATGACCGTGAAGGATATTTATCTTTAGTAAGAAAAATTAAAGAAAAGATTCCTCACGTCGCTTTAAGTAGCGATATCATCGTCGGCTTCCCTGGTGAAAGCGAAGAAGATTTCTTAGATACATTATCTTTAGTTGAAGAAGTAGAATACGCTTCTTTATTTACTTTCATCTATTCGCCTCGACCTTTTACTCCAGCGACAATCATGCAAAATCAAATTAGCGATGAAATAAAACACGAACGTTTCAATCGTCTTAGCAAGACGAGCGAAAAGATCATCGAACGACTTTCTACCGCTATGGTGGGTAAGACTTATGATGTTCTTATCGAAGAAGTATCGAAAAAAGATCCTCGCTTCGTGAGTGGCTACACCGAAGAATTTAAACTAGTGCACGTCGAAGGTGATGCGTCTTTAATTGGTAAAATTATCAAAGTTAAAATCATTGCATCTCATACTTATTCTTTAATTGGAGAAAGAGTAGATGGATGAATTAGAATTACTCATCCAAAAATTAAAAGATGATGTGATGAATGAAGAATGCGTCAAACAATATTTTAAACTAAAAGCTAAATTGGACGCGGATGCTTCTTTAATCAAACTTCAAAAAGAGATTGATGAAGCGAAACAAAATATGTCTAAATTCGCTCTTGATAAAGAAAAATATGTTCGCTATAAAGAAGAATATTTAAGATTAGAAGAACAATATAATTCAGATCCTATCGTCTTCAATTTTAAAAGAGCGAAAGAAGAATGTCTCATCTTATTAGATGAAATTGCTAGTCTACTCTCAAAAAATAATTGAAATTAGTTTATACTTTACTTATATGATGGTGGCAATCGTCGGCCCGACAGCGTCACATAAATCTGATTTAGCGATCGAAGTCGCTAAAATTTTAGACGCGGACATCATCAACTTCGATGCTTATCAGATGTATGATGAACTAAATATTGGCGTGAATAAACCCTCTAGTGAAGAACTTAAAAGCGTCACTCATCATTTCATTTCTAATTTATCGATTAAGGAAAGAAATAATATCATGAGCTTTCAAAAGAAGGCGAGAGCCCTCATCGATAAACTTTTAAAAGAGAAGAAAAATATCGTCTTAGTGGGTGGTTCAGGTTTATATTTAAGAGCCATTTTATATGACTACCAATTTAGCGAATTTGAACGCGGTAGCGTCGATTTAAAAGAATACGAAAAATTAGATGACGTTGCCTTACACAAAGCTCTAGAAAAAATCGATTTAGAAAGTGCGAATAAAATTCATTTTAAAAATAGAAGACGTGTCTTAAGAGCGATCGAAATCTATTTGATGAATGGTAAGACGAAGTCTCAATTAGAAAAAGAACAAGAGCATAAAATGATTTATCCTTGCTATATTGTTGGATTAGATATACCGCGTGAAGAATTATATTCACGCATCGAAAAAAGAGTCGATTTGATGGTAAAACATGGCTTAATTGAAGAAGTTAAACATCTAAAAGAAGTGGATGAATCTTCCTTAAGAAAAGTTGATGCGATAGGTTATCAAGAAATCTTACGTTATTTAGAAGAAGAAATTTCTTTAGAAGAAGCTCTAAATATTATGAAAAGTAAGACGAAGAAATATGCCAAAAGACAGATGACTTTCTTCACTCATCAATTCGATGTGCATTGGGTCCATTCCTTAAAGGAAGGAAAAGAATACATTTTAGGATTAAAAGAACATGGATGATATTTTTATTAGATCAAAACAATTATTAGGTGAAAAGACGTTTACAAAGTTTAAGAATGCGCGTTTTATTTTAGTAGGCGTAGGCGGGGTTGGCTCTACTTTACTTACAAGTTTAGTGCGTAGTGGCGCGACTCATTTTTTCATCGTCGATGGCGATAAAGTGGAAAGTTCAAATCTCAATAGACAAGCCCTTTACGATTTAAATGATTTAGGTAAATTTAAAGTTGCAGTAGCAAAAGAAAAATTGCTTAAAATTAATCCTTCCTTAGATATTAAAACTTTGCCTAAATTTTATGATACAACTTTAAATTCTTTAATTGATGAATATCAACCTGATTTTATTTTGGATGCGATTGATGATATGCCTAATAAAATTAATTTATATGATTATGCAAGAAAAAATGATATTCCTCTCATCACTTCGATGGGCGCGGCTAAAAGAATTGATCCAACTTTAGTAAGAGCTGGAAAAATTATGGAGACGAAAGGGGATGCATTAGCAAAAATTTATCGTCATAAGATTAAAGAGCTTGATGGCGAAGTCTACGTTAGAGCTTACGCAGTCTATTCGATTGAACCGCCTCTTAGTCGTGGTAAAGAACTTGCCTCATTAGCGTTCGTCCCACAAAGTTTTGGCTTAACTATGGCTTCAATTGTGATAAAGTTATTAAAAGAAGGTGATTAATTTATGCAATTAATAGACATTACTAGAGTTGCAAAAAAAGCTCATATCGATAAGAAATATCTAATTCCTTATGGACATTATATGGCAAAGATTGATTTATCTATTTTAGATACTTTAAAAGATAAGCCGGATGGCAAATTAGTGTTAGTGACAGCACTTACTCCAACTTCGCTTGGCGAAGGTAAGACGACGACGAGCATCGCTCTTAGTCTAGGCTTAAATAAAATCAACAAGGAAGCGCTTTTATGTTTAAGAGAACCTTCTTTAGGACCAGTTTTTGGTATCAAGGGTGGAGCGACTGGTGGCGGTAAGTCGACAATTGAACCAAGTGAAAATATCAATTTACATTTCACTGGTGACATGCACGCCTTAACTAGCGCGATTAATTTAGTGTCCGCAGTCATCGAAAATCATATTTATCAAGGTAATGAATTAGGAATTGATCCACATCGTATCGTCTGGAAAAGAGCGCTCGACATGAACGATCGTTCCTTAAGACGTATCAGCGTCGCAGAAGGAGAAAAAAGAGTAGAAGCACATGCTTCATCTTTCCTTATTACTGTCGCAAGTGAGATGATGGCTATTTTATGCCTCGCGCATGATTTCGATGATTTTTTAAATCGTGTCAATGAAATCTTAGTAGCTTACACTTACGATAATAAACCTATCTATATCAAAGACTTAAAGATAAGTCATGCGATCGGAAAATTGATGAAAGAGGCAATTAAGCCTAACATCGTTCAAACTAGTGAACACACTCCTTGTTTAGTGCATGGTGGGCCGTTTGCTAATATCGCACATGGTGCTAATTCAATAATTGCAACTAGACTTGCTTTAAAACTTTCTCCTATCGTCATCACCGAAGCTGGCTTTGGTGCGGACCTTGGCGCGGAAAAATTCTTTGATATCACCGCAAGAGTCGGTCAATTACCTGTTGATTTAGCCGTTTTAGTGGCCACCATAAGAGCGCTTAAACTTCATGGTGGAGTGGAAGAAAAAAATTGTGCGAAGAAGAATTTAAAAGCTTTAGAAATTGGTTTAGAAAACTTAAAAAGACATGCTTTAAATATGTCTTTATATGGCGTTCCATTCGTCATCGCTATCAACCATTTTAAAGGTGATAGTAAAGAAGAGATTAATTATCTAATCGAATGGTGTAAATCTAATCATTTTGATTTCGCTTTCCTCGATGGATTTTTAAAAGGAGGAAATGGGGCGAAAGATTTAGCTAATTTAGTCGTTAAAAAATTAGATGAAGGTAATTCTAATTATCATCCTTTATACGATTTAAATTTGCCTTTGAAAGATAAGATCGAATGCATCGCCAAAAATGTTTATCATGCGAGTGAAGTAACTTATGAAGATGTTGCCTTAAAGAAATTAGATGAATTTTCTAAAGCAGGATATGATAACTTCTACGTCTGCATGGCTAAGACTCCTTTATCTTTTAGTGATGATCCAAAAATTAAGAATGCTCCTATTGATTTTAAGGTGCATGTAAGAGATGTAAATCTCGCTACTGGTGCTAGATTTGTCATTCCTTTATTAGGTAACATTATGACTATGCCTGGCCTTCCTAAGATACCAGCTGCAGTCAAGATGGAAGATTTAGACATATGATAACTTACGAACTTTATGACATCGTCATGATGAAAAAAGATCATCCTTGTCATAAAGGTGATAAAAAATTTCAAATTGTGCGCATGGGTGCGGATATTAAAATTCGTTGTCTTGGCTGCGGGAATTACATCATGCTACCACGCGAAAAATTTGATAAATCGATAAAGCAAGTCTTAGAACATCAAGAAAAACCAATCGATTAAGATATTAGCCCCCTAAAAATACGTATTAATTATTGAAGGGGGTTTTCTTTTGTCCGTCGTCTTAAATAATGTCTCAAAAACTTTTTATAATGGAAAACAAGTAGCGTTCGAACTTAAAAACATTTCCTTTAGTTTACCTAGTAAAGGCTTATGTTTACTTTATGGCCAATCAGGTTCAGGTAAATCGACATTATTAAATCTCATCAGTGGTTTAGATTACGTCGATAAAGGAAGCCTAAAAGTTTTTGGTTACCAATTTAAAAAACATCATAGGCAAGCTAATTTAAAATATCGTAACGCTCTTATAGGCATCTTATTTCAACATTTCCATCTTTTTGAAGAAGAAACTGTTGAAGAAAATCTAAAGATAAGCGCAGCGTTTAAATTACCATCTAAAGATATAAGTAAACGAATTGATACTTTATTAAATCAATTTAAATTAACGCATTTAAAAGATCAAAAATGTTACACCTTATCGGGTGGAGAAAAACAACGTGTCGCTTTTTTAAGAGCGATAATTCACGAACCACCTTTATTACTTTGTGATGAACCAACAGGGGCTTTAGATGAAGAAAATTCTTACCTTATTTTATCATATTTAAAAGAGTATGCAAAAACTCATTTAGTAGTGGTAGTTTCACACAATTTAAAAATGTTCAAAAATGACTCCAATATTATCTTACATTTATCTGAAGCTGGAATCAAAAAAGAAAAGGAAAATCTTCCATTTAAAAATGAAGAAAAAATTACTATTAAATCAAGTTTATATAAAGATAAAAGTTGGAAAAAATATTTTAAAAGAAAGTATTTTAAAAAATATAAAAAAAGACATATATTAGCGCTTCTTTCTTCGACCTTTGGTCTAGTGTTCGCTATTTTATTAGTAGGCTTAAATTCATCTGCATCTACTTCCTTTTTAAATTTAAGTGCGACTTATTTTCATTCCGATACATTTAACGTTTCGAAAAAAGAATATATCACGATGGAAAATTCACTTGTTTCCATCTCTAGATCTTATCGCCCCAATTTTGAAGAATTAGAAATTATTAGTCCTAAATTTGATGAGATAATCTTTGATTATGATTTATCTTCTTTGTTTCTTCCTAATCAAAAAATAAAACTAGATAATATTGAATTCGATGTTTCTTTATCACCGACGAAAACTTTATTGAAAGAAGACGATTATTTTTTAAAAAAATTAGATAATTTTGAAGATAGTTATAATAGTTGCGTCATCAATGAAATTTTTTATCATTCTTTAATAGAAAAAGTAGGGGAAGAAGTTCTAGGTAAATCATTAAAATTTAATATCGATCAAACGATATCTTTTCATAGTTCAAATGAGGATAATGCGACTTTTGAAGAACACTTCATCTTTCAAGAAGAAGTGATGATTGTTGGTGTGGCCAAGGAAAGTCCTATTTTAAATGACGCAAGGGTATATCTTTCTTACGATTCTTTAAGAGAATACGCGCAAAACAACTACGCTATTAACTATTCTTCTTCGATCAATGAAGACGTTAGCTTTTATGATTTAATCAAGATATCATCTAACTTCGATCCTTTATCAAGTTATCAGATGATTGGTTTTATTAATGTTGTTGAATTAGATACTTTAAATACGTTAGACAAAGAGTTTAAAAGTGAAGAAAATGAAGAGTTCGCTATCACATCTTTTTCTTTATTATCTTACGATGTCTACATGTCATTTATCGATATTGCCATATTAGCGCTTTTCGGCTTTATCGCATTAGCGATATTATCGAGTGCTTTCATCATCGCTATGACTTCGTTTGCTACCTTTTTAGATGAGAAAAAAGAAGCCGCTATATTATCAGTACTCGGGGCGAAAGATGAAGATATCGAATCAATCTTCGTCGATGAAAAAATAAACTTAGCTATCTTTACAGCGACTGCCTCGATTATTCTTTCTTTAGTTTTATCTTATCTTGCTAACGTGATAGTTAAGATGACTTTAGGCATCGATAATTTTTTAAGTATTCCTTTTTTATCTTATTTAGGTTATCCATTTTTACTCATATTAATAATTTATCTAGGAAGTATTTTAGTTTGTTATCTTAGCGTCAAGATTCCTCTCATCTATCATCGTAAAAATCCTCTTTATATGGAGCTAGCTGAAGAATGATTAAATTAGAACATGTAAGTGTTACCTACGACAAAAGAAAAGTCGTCGATGATTTTTCTTTTACTTTTGCTAAAACTGGCTTTTACGCTATCGTGGGTGATTCAGGTTCTGGAAAGACTACTCTATTAAATTTGATGAGTGGACTAGAAAATAATTATCAAGGAAGGATTAGTGTCTTTGGTAAAGATCTAGCGGAATTAAACGAAGAACAAAAGGCGAATTTAAGATTGAATAATTTTGGTTTTATTCATCAATTTCACCATCTTTTCCCGTTCGATTCGGTTTATCGTAATGTTTCTATCACTTTGGATGCATGCATCGAAGAAAAAGAAAAAGTTAAAAAGCAGAAGGTCGATGACTTACTTGAGATGTTACATATCAAAGCTTTAAAAAATAAGAGTGCAAGAAAATTGAGCGGAGGTGAAAAAGCACGTGTCTCAAGCGCAAGAGCGTTAGCTAATGACCCTAAAATATTATTGTTAGATGAACCAACTGGTGGATTAGATAAAACTAACGCTGATGAGATGATGCAATTACTTTATTCTTTAAAAGATCAAATGCTCATCATCTTAATATCGCACGATTTAGAATTAGTGAATAAATATGTCCCAGAAGTCATCGCTATTAAAGATGGAAAGATAGTTGATCATTACATTAACGAAATTATCGATGAAGATGAAAAGAAAATATCTTTAATAAAATTTAAAAGAAGCATTAAAAATACTCCCCAATTAAAACTTAGTTTTATGTTTCGTCATTTTTATCATACTTTCAAAGAGAAGAAATGGCGTTTTTTATTATCGCACTCGATGACTTCTTTAGCCTTACTTGGCATTGGCTTATCAATTAGTCTAACATCTTTAATTTCTTCGCATATGGAACTGGCCTATTCTCGTATTTTTCAAAGTGATCAATTAAGCGTCACCGCTAAAAATCAGATTGAAACGACTAATAAAATAGATGCATTATGTTATGAAGAAGTAAACGATATAGAAACTAAATTTGATGAAGTGATAGGAATAGGTGCTTACTATAATGTCAATTTTGAAATGCTTTTTCCCGATATAAATGAGTTTAGTTATCAAGTGAACACCAGATACGTCAAATTGAATGGTTATAGCGTTCGCCACATCAATGAATATTTACCTTTAGATTACATCGAAGAAAAAGATGATGTTTATCCTAAAATGCCCTCTAGTTTAGAAGATGATGAAATCATCATCTCATTACCGTACGTCGAAATGGTCAATATGTGTTATGTTTTAAAAATTAAAACATCCTATCAAGATTTAGGGATGTACATCGCCAATAATGAATTATATGTCACGCTTAATTTAGCTAATGGTTCAATTGGATATGAAGATCAACAAATATTTAAAGTAAGAGCAGTCGTCGCTTTAGAGCGATATCAAATTTTTCAAGATAATCCCTTATGGAATGAATACGTCTTTGAAGATATGATGCTCATGGATATTACTTACGAATGGAGTGAAGTTCTAACTTTACCTTGGATCATGCAAAAAGCATATTACGTAAGTTTAAGAAATTATCAAAAATTTTATAAAGATGTTAGAAATGATGAAAAGTACGCCAAATATGTTTTCGATTGGATGGGAGAAAGGCATTATTTAGTCTTAAGTGAGTTTGTTTCATCAACTGAACTAAGGCGTGCCTTAGTGTTCAAACAGTCGTTAGATAATTTTAACGTAAAAGAAATAATCGATATGATAGATGAAGATTCTTCGATCAATGGCTACATCTTTTGTTCGGCGGGAGGTTACGTTTCTTATCCTCAAGATATGATGATGGGATTTGCCAATAGAACCTTATTTGCAGGAGAGGATGAAAACTTAAATTTAGCTATCGATGCATACAGTAATTTTAATGCTTCATTAACGGAAGAAATCTTACTTCCAGAAGGTGTAGAAGAGGGCTATTATCCTAAGACTACTTTAGGTGGAGTTTCACTACAACCACAAAGCGAGGAAAAAATCGATGGAGTGAGGGCTCAAAATGAAGATGAAATCGTCATCTCTAGTGCTTTAGCAAATTCTTTATTTAACGATGAAAATATTTTAGGAAAACAAATTTATATCGCTTCTTGTATCGACGAATATTATACGGAAGATGGAAGAGTGCATAGAGACTTTAAAAAGACTTCTTTAAAAGTTACAGGCATCATCCAAGAAAGTAATTTAGAAATATATCATGATGCATCTTTTTCTTTAGATTTTTTTCGTTTCAAATTAGGTATATCAGAATTTGACTTAATTCCTAACGGCGCCATCATCGAAGTTAAGGATGAATCTAAAATCGATGAGGTTAAGTTAAAACTATCAAACAATTATCCTAATTACGATTTTTTAAATCCTTTATCGACATTAGAAGAGGAAGTGAAATCGATCACGACGACTATTTCTATCATCTTACTAGCGTTTTCTTTAATCGCTATCATTTCTAGCGTCTTCCTATTAAGCGTTCTCATCCATTTAAATATCCATGACTATAGAAAAGACATTGGTGTTTTAAAATTGCTCGGTTTCCCTCAACTAGAAGTTAGAAAATTATTCATTTTAAATAGCGTCTTTTTCTCTTTGTTTGCGTTCGTTTTTGCTTTCGTGGAACTAGTAGTGTTATCTAGCTTAATTACTTACATTTTATCGATGTATTTTATGACTCCTTTCATCTTCTCACTGGAACTAATTTCACCTATCGTCATGTTAGTTGTGGCCCTTTCAATTAGTGTGTTTACTAGCCTTAAAGAAAGTAAAAAAATCGAAAAACTTCACGCTTTAGAATCCTTAAAAAGGTAAAAAATATATTTTTTAAAAGAAATTTATGTTAATATACTTAGGCTATGAAAGAAGGAACTTGCATTTATTTTAACGATAAGAAAGGCTTCGGCTTTTTACACCTAGAAGACGGAAAAGATATTTTCTTTCATATAACCGCTCTTATCGATAAGAAAAAACGTAATGTAAAAAGGGGCGATAAATTTAAATTTGATATCGAAAGCTACGATGGAAAATTTAAAGCTGTCAACATCGTCCACGTGGAGGATAAATAGCCTATGGCTTTAAAAAGCGGTATCGTCGGTTTACCTAACGTCGGCAAATCTACTTTATTTAATGCGATTACAAAAAAGAGTGTGGAAGCGGCGAACTATCCTTTCGCCACGATTGAACCTAATGATGGAGTCATCATTTATAATGATGAAAGATTAAATTTTCTCTCCTCTTTATTTAATCCTTTAAGGACGGTCTACGCACAAGTAGAATATTTTGATATCGCTGGATTAGTGCGTGGAGCCTCGAAAGGTGAGGGTCTAGGTAATAAATTTTTAGCGCATATTCGTGAATGTGATCTTATCGTCGAAGTTGTAAGGGCATTCAATGATACAAGTATTATTCATGTCGAAGAAAGTGTCGATCCGATTCGAGATATTGAAACGATCAATCTTGAACTTTGTCTCGCGGATTTAGAAAGCGTGACGAGACGCATCGAAAAAGTAGCGCCTAAAGCTCGCATCAATAAAGATAAAGAATCGATTTTTGAAATGGAAATTTTAAATAAATTAAAAGAGAATTTAGAAAAAGCAATTCCAGCTAGATACTTAACTTGGAATGAAGAAGAATTTAATTATATTAAAAAGACCTTAAATTTACTTACGAGCATGCCACATATTTACGTCGCTAATGTCGGAGCGGAATCTTTAAGTGATGTCGATAGCGATGAATTATATTTAAAAGTTAAAGACTACGCTAATAAGCATCATGAACAAGCTATCGCTATCAGCTGCGAACTAGAAAAAGATTTAGCCTATCTTCCAAAAGAAGAAAGAGACGAATTCCTCAAAGACTTAAATTTAAAGTCATCTGGCTTAGATGCTTTAATTAAATTAACCTATGATACGTTAGGTTTAAAAACTTTCTTCACCGTTGGAAAAGATGAGTGCCGTGCTTGGACTTTTAAAGATGGCATGAGTGCAGAAGAATGTGCAGGACTCATCCACACGGACTTACAAAAAGGTTTCATCAAAGCTGAAATCTATCATTACGATGATATGCTCATCTACAAAGATGAACAAAAAGTCAAAGAAGCTGGTAAATTAAGAATGGAGGGAAGAGACTATAAAATGCAAGATGGAGACATCGTCTACATTCGTTTTAATGTCTAAAAAGCCATGGAAGGTAAAATATTTAACGATAATTATCGTATTGGGATAAGTCATGATATTCATCCTTTAGTCCCGCATCGTCCTCTTATTTTAGGAGGGGTGGAAATTCCTTTTGAACTTGGTCTAGATGGTCATAGCGACGCGGATGCATTGTTACATAGCGTAAGCGAATCACTCATTGGAGCTTTAACCTTAGGTGATTTAGGCAAGATCTTTCCAGATAGTTTATCTTGGACCAATAATCTAGATTCTAAAGCCATTTTGACCGCAATTTACGGTGTTTGCGACTACATGGGATATGAAATTAATAACATCGATATCTCGATAATTTTAGAAAAACCTAAACTTCAACCTTACATTTTATCGATGAGAGAAAGTGTTGCTAGTTTACTTCACACCGAAGTGAAAAATGTTTCGATTAAAGCTGGGACGAATGAACATCTTGGTGCTTTTAAAGACGAAAATGCAATCGCTTGTCTTAGCGTCGTCTTATTAAGAAAAAAAATAAATTATGAAGAAGAATATCGCTAATTTCATAAGGAACATCAAACATCGCGATGGAGAAGTAGAAGAGAAGTCTTACCGTGTGTTTTTATCTTACTTCAATAGCGAGCAAGATTCTTTTATTCTCACTGGTATCGATGATGATAAGAAAACTTTCGAAGTTTACGTTCAACTAGGTAAAGATGAAGTGGCCATCAAATCTTACAGCACTCATCTTACTTCAACTTATTATCTTCGTGACAATTTCATCACCGATTGTCAAATCGTTAGTGATGATAAAATTTCCTTGATGTTCAAAGCGAAGACAACTTATTTTGATCGAAAAAATTATTTGCTTGATATCAAATTTAGTCTATACGATAATGATAATCCACAAAGTGAGGATTATCACATTAGAATTGAGGCGTTATGAGAAACGAAGAAATCATCAAAAATAAAATATTAGAAGCATTAAAAAAACTTGACGTCAACGTCGATGAAGTAAGTTTTGATATCTTAAAAACTTCTAGCCCTGAACATGGCGATTTAGCTAGTAACGTCGCACTTAAATTAACAAAAGTTTTAAAGAAAAATCCTCTCGATATCGCAAACGCGATACTTGATAATATCGATCAAAGTAATCTAAGAAAAATCGAAGTAGCAAAGCCAGGTTTTTTAAATTTCTTCTTTGAAGAAGATAATTTTTCTAACATCGTAAGACACATTCTTTCGTCTGAAGATACCTATGGTAATTTAGCTAGAAAAAATCATAAAATTTGTCTTGAATTTGCGTCGATAAATCCGACAGGTGATATCCATTTAGGGCACGCTCGAGGGGCGGCGATTGGTGATTCTTTAGCGCGCATCTTAAACGCCGCTGGCTACGATGTTAAAAAAGAATATTACGTCAATGATGGTGGTGCGCAAGTCACTCACTTAGGTGAATCATTACGTTCTCGTTATTTTGGACTATTTAATAAAACTCTTCCCATGCCTGAAGATGGTTATTTTGGTCAAGATGTCATAGATATTGCAAAGCTATTAAAAGATGAAGTTGGTGATGCTTATCTAAATGAAGACGAAAAAACTTTAAACATCTTCATCAAACGTGGTATCGAATTAGAATTAGAAAAGATTAAACGCGATTTAAAAATGTTTAGAGTTGAATTTGATATTTTTACCTCAGAAAAAGCTATTAGAGATTCTGGTTTAGTGGAAGAGGTCATCAAGAAATTAGAACCATATTCTTATAAAGAAGATAATGCTTTACTTTTAAAGACGAGTTTAGTTTACGATGAAAAAGACCGCGTCATCATCAAATCGAATGGTGAATATACTTACTTACTTCCTGATATTGCTTATCACGTCAATAAATTTGAACGTGGTTTCGATTCGCTCATCGATCTATTTGGGGCTGATCATCACGGTTACATTCATCGTATGAAAAGTGCTTTACATCTACTCGGTTACGATGATAGTCGTCTCACGATCGATTTAATTCAGATGGTGCGCATTTTAAAAGATGGAAAAGAAGTAAAACTATCTAAACGTGAAGGAGTGGCTAATACGCTTAGATCGCTCATCGAAGAAGTGGGAGTGGATGCCTGTCGATATTTCTTTGTCTCAAGAGCCCAATCATCGCACCTCGATTTAGACTTAAGTGTCATGACCGCACAAAATAATTCTAACCCGCTCTATTATGCAAGTTACGCTCACGCTCGCCTTTGTAGCGTTTTAAAACAAGCTGAAGATGTAACTTATGACGTAAATTCTTTATTCTATAAAGAAGAAGCTGAACTTGAACTTATTAAAAAACTTAATGAATTCGAAGACGTCATCGCTGATGCCGCCATGACTTTAAGCGCTCATAAGATTTGTCTTTATGCACAAAAACTTGCACAGCTCATCCATGTCTTTTATACTGAATGTCGTATCATCAATAAAGATGATATCGGCGTGACGAAAAATCGTCTCGCTCTCGCTGAGGCAGCAAAAATTACGATGAAGCGTGCCTTAAATTTAATTGGAGTGGAAGCTCCAACACAAATGTAATCTATATTGGAGGAATTAATATATGGATAAAACAATGTCACAGTTAGATATCGCTTATCAACTTATCAAAGACGAAGGTCGCATCTTCACCTTCAAAGAACTTTGGGAAAAAGTTTCCGAAGTTAAAGAATTTAATGAAGAAGAAAAAATCGACAAAGTTTCTCGCTTCTACACGAACTTAATCATCGACCCAAGATTTGTGTCTTTAGGCGATAATACGTGGGATTTGCGCGAAAATCAAACGTTCGATAAGATTAAACTCGACATGAATAGCGTCTATTCTGAACTAGAAGAAGAAGCTAACGCTGCTTTCCAAGATGATGATGAAAATCCTTCATCGTTAGAGGGTAGTGATGAAGATAACGAAGACGATGATTTAAACGAAGAAGACGAGAAAGGCGAAGATGACGTCGACTAATTTAGTAGATAAATTTGATGCTTTATTAACTCGATTAACTTCTTACGATAAAATTGCTCTTTTCGGTCATGTGAGTCCAGATGGTGATTGTTATGGGAGCCTCATTGGTCTAAAAGAAATTTTAAAGAAAAAATTTCCTAATAAAGAGGTTAAAGCCTTTTCTTCGGGCTTACCTCTTTTTTTCGATGACTTTGGGGCGTTAGACGCTGCGGATGATAATTATTTTATTGATGCATTCGCTATCATGGTCGACGTCTCCAATTTAAGACGTGTCGAAGATAAAAGAATTACTTTATGTAAGGAAATATTTATCATCGATCATCACATTCCTGATGAATCACTAGATGAAAATAATAGTCTAGTTGATACTTCTTTTGTGAGCTGCGCTGGTCTCATTGCATTTTTAGCCTTCAAACATAATCTTAGCTTATCTTCTAAATGTGCGAGCGCGCTTTACTTAGGTCTAATTACCGATTCTAATCGTTTCTTATATGCTCCGATCGATAATCGTACGTTTATCGTCGCTGGTTATTTGATGCATTTTGGAGTCGATTATGAAAAGATGTATAAAAAACTTTACGAGCAAGAAGAAAAAGATTTACGTTTAAAAGGTTATGTTCTTTCTCATTATCAAGTATCGAAAAATGGTGTCTTATATTTTGTCATCTCGAAAGAAGAATTAGCGAAATTAGAAGTAAATCAAGATGAAGTCGCTAGTAAAGTCAATTTACTTTCTAACGTCAAAGGTCACGATATTTTTGCTTTCTTCGTCGATGGAAGTCCAGTGCGAGTCGAATTAAGATCAAATGTCGCTAATGTGAGAGATGTCGCTTCTTCTTTTGGTGGAGGGGGTCATCTTCATGCGGCAGGATGTAGACTTTCATCATTAGATGAAGTAATGCAAGTTATCGATCGATTAGACGCTATATTGGAGGAAAGAAATCATGTTTAAAAAAGAATTAGAAGCGATGCTTAAATTAGCCAAAGACGCGCAAGATATCGCTTTAAATTATTATCATCAAGCGCATCTAGATGTTGAAATTAAAGATGATCATTCCCCAGTGACGAAAGCTGATAAAGCAGTCGATAAATTTTTAAAAGAACATCTTTCTAAACTTTTTCCAACTTACGCTTTTTTAACTGAAGAATCACAAGATGATTTAAAAAGATTAGAAAATGATTATGTCTTCATCATCGATCCAATTGATGGAACGAAAGATTTCATCGCTCACGACGATGAATTTACGATCAATATCGCTTTAGCGTTCAAACACGAACCAGTCGTTGGAGTCATCGTTATTCCTGCTAAAAATGAAATATATTACGCGATGAAAGATTACGGCAGTTATCACATCGATAAAGAAGGAAAAGTAGAAAGAATTTATTCAAATAAGAATAAAAAAGATCATCTTATTTGCCTCACCAGCGTCTTTCACACAAACGAAGAAGAAAAGAAACTTATCGAAAAATATTCATCTTTAATAAAAGAAGTTAAACCTTGCGGCAGTAGCATTAAAATGTGTCTTATCGCCTCTGGCCTTGCGGATGTATCTTTTAGGATTAGTTCTAACACGAAAGAATGGGATACTTGTGCTGGCCAAGTAATTTTAGAAGAAGCAGGCGGAGCCTTACTTAACAAAGATAAAAAAAGACTCCTCTACAACCGTGAGGATGTCTATAACCGTGGGGGATATTTATTAATTAATAGTCCCGATAATTTCTTAGATATTAAGAATTAGGTTTATCTAACTTGACACCTAGAATACCATCGACTTCATCTTTTAAGATGGCTTCGATACCTTCAGAAATCGTCATGTCGATTAGATCGCATCCATCGCACGCCCCGAGCATTTTGATGTAGACGTAGCCATCTTCAAATTTGACGAATTCTAAATCGCCACCATCGCGGTTGATGAAGGGGCGGATTTTTTCTAATACATCTTGAATTTGTGAGACGATATCCTTATTTTCCATAACGTTAAAAATTATAGAAATTAAGCGAATAATATACAAGATAAATGATAAATAAATTTTTGTGTTAAAATGTTGGAAGTAAGGAAAGAAGGTTCAATATATGTTCGATTTACATTTACATTTAGATGGTTCTTTAAGTAAGGAAGATTTTATTTATCTATCTAAGCTTTCGCAAGTTGAATTACCTATGAACTACGAATCGTTAATTCATTGTCCAAAAGAAGCGAAGTCTTTAGATGATTATCTACGTTGTTTTGATTTACCTCTTAGCCTCATGCAAGTGAAAGGGTCACTTAAATATAGCGTTAAATCTTTGTTAGATAGGCTTTCTAAACTAGGTTTAATCTACGCTGAAATTAGATTCGCTCCGCAACTACATATTGCGAAAGGAATGAATCAAGAAGAAGTAGTGATAGACGCAATCGAAGGATTAAAAGAAGCAAAGATAAAAGCTAATTTAATTTTATGTGCGATGAGAGGGGATAAAAACGAATTAGAAAATTTAGAAACTTTAAGACTCGTTAAAAAATATTTAGGTAAAGGCGTCTCCGGCTTCGATCTTGCTGGTTCAGAAACTTTATATCCTACGAATTTATTCGCTAATCTATTTAAAGAAGCGCAAAAATTAGGCGTACCTTATACGATTCATGCTGGGGAATCCGCTGGTTATGAATCGATTGAACAAGCCTTAGATTTTGGTGCATCGCGCATCGGCCATGGCGTCAGAGCAAAAGATAATGAAATGACGATGATTAGATTGAAAGAAAATAAGATTTTCTTAGAAATTTGTCCGACGAGCAATTTACAAACGAAAGCTTTCTTACGTTACGAAGATTTACCTATTCGTCTTTTCTTATTAAAAGGTGTGCATTTCTTCTTAAATAGCGATAATATGTGCGTTTCAATGACGGATGTTAACGAAGAATATAAAGCCATCATCAAAGCATTTAAATTACATAAAAATGAAGTTTATCTTTTACTTTGTAATGCCTTAGAAGCTAGCTTCATCGATGAAGAAGATAAGTGGGCATTAAAAAAGAAGATGGATGAAAATTTTAATGATTGGTATTTAAATCTTAAAGTTTAGCGAGCATGTAGTTAAAATAATCGACGTCGACATCGTCCGCGTGTTCATTTAATTCTTTAATAGCGTCTTCTAGATTTTTCTTAAACATCTTTTGTTCATCGTTTAAATCTTTTTTAGATTGGACGCCTAAATAGATGAAAGTAAGACCAAAACTCATCTCTTGAATTTCTTTTTTGGTGTAGGATTTCTTTTCTTCGTTGACAAGTTTGATGACACGCATCGTATTTTCACTTAATTGATAAGACATAATTGTTACCTCTTTTTTCATAATATCGGTATTTATTTTCTTTTTAAATAAAAATGTCATGAAATTAAGTTATGGAAAGCTAACTTTTAATAATTAACACGAATGATAAATATTTAATTTAAGAAAAATTGGCTGGGGCGGCTGGGTTCGAACCAGCGAGTGGCGAATTCAGAGTCCGCTGCCTTACCGCTTGGCTACGCCCCAAGCTCTTTAAATTTTAAAAATATCGTCTCGGTTATTCAATCTTTTTTTGTGTTCAAGAAATAATAGTAATCTAGTAGTTCTTCCGAATAATTATCGATACGTCCATAAGGTAAGATGAGCATACGGTCGATGCCAATTTGGGAGACGAAGGCAGGATTATGTGACACTAAGATGATCGTCCCTTCAAACATCTTAAAATTTAAAGCGATGACCATTTGAGTTTCTGGATCAAGATGATTTGTCGGTTCATCTAAAATTAATAAATTAGCCTTTTGTAATAATATCTTACATAAGGCGACACGCGCTCTTTCACCAGGGGAAAGAACTTTTACTTTCTTATTGATATCATTTTCAAAAAATAAGAAATTTGCAAGAATTGCCCGTAATTCCCATTCGTTATAATTCTTATCATCGACATTTTCATAGATGCTTTTTTCGTAATCTAAACTTTCTAATTCTTGTGCATAATAAGCAATATCAGTCTTAGGGTTATAACGAATTCTTCCTTCTTGAGGAGTTAATAAACCCATAATAAGTTTTAGTAATGTCGATTTACCGACACCATTTTTGCCGACGATTAAAAATCTTTCATTCCTTTTGATTCTAAATGACAAATCATCGTAAAGAAGATTAGAATTTGGATAAGCAAACTTTAGATGTTCAACTTCTAAAGGAACAAGTCCTCCCTCTCTTTTAGGAGCGATGTGCATCTTCATCTTCTTATAAGTTTTTTCTCTTTGAATGAGTTCACTTTTTTTCTTGGCTAGTTTTGCTTCACGGTCTTGTTTCATCTTTTTTAAAGCGTGATTAGTTTGACTTGCTTGTTTGGCTTTTAAGATGAATGCTTCTAAGGCTGATATTTCTTTTTCTTGCTTTCTAATGTTCAATTCTTTCAATCTTTTTTCTTCGTTATATTGTCTAATGTAATCATCGTAAATTCCTTCATAAACTTTAATCTTATGATTGGCTTTATCGATGTACATAATTTTTGCGACGATAGCGTTTAAAAATGATACATCATGCGAGATGATGATGACTTGACCATGATAGTTTTTTAAATATTGTGTGACGAAAGCTTTGGAAGGCTGATCGAGATGGTTTGTCGGTTCGTCAAGGCATAAGATTTCTGGGTTAGAAAATAGAAGGCGCGCGAACGCAACTTTCGATTTTTCACCGCCGGAAAGATTTTTGATCGGTTTAGATAATAAATCTAAATCGATGTGCATGTTGATGACGAGTTCTAGCATGATATCTTCCGCCTGATAAACTTCGTAATATTCGAGGAGGTCTTGCAATTTTCCCATCCTCTTCAAAAGCCTATTATCATCACCTTCATTTTTCAATCTTTCATAAATTTCATCTAATTCCGCATTAATTTTTCTTATTGGTCTACCATCGTAAATGTAATCGTAAGTTAAGGTGTCTTGTTCTTCGATATCGATCGTCTGAGGAAGATAACCTACTCTTCTATTTTTGTTAAAAGAAAGCTGACCAGAATCTAAACTAACTTCGCCTAGAAGCAAGCGAAAGAAGGTGGTCTTACCTGCCCCGTTCACGCCGACGAGACCAACTTTATCATCATCTTCTAAACTAAATGAAGCATCTTCAAAGATTTTAGTAAGTCCGAATGAAAGATGCATGTTCGTACCGCGCATGAGTTAGTTCCTTCCTTTTCTAGTATACATAATCTATAAAAAATTCCCTACTTACGTAAGGAAATTTTTAAAAGGAGCTGGTGCCCTGGGTCGGAATCGAACCGACACGGTATCGCTACCCCAGGATTTTAAGTCCTGTGCGTCTACCAGTTTCGCCACCAGGGCAAGTTCATTTGGTCTCCCGTATAAGATTCGAACTTATGACCCCTTGATTAAAAGTCAAGTGCTCTACCGACTGAGCTAACGGGAGATTTGTACACTGGCTGGGGTGGCTGGGATCGAACCAGCGAATGACAGAGTCAAAGTCTGTTGCCTTACCTCTTGGCTACACCCCAAGAAAGGAGGTATGGTGGAGGAAGGTGGATTTGAACCACCGAACCCTAAGGAACTGATTTACAGTCAGCCGCGTTTGGCCACTTCGCTATTCCTCCGAATGTGTGGTGGATGCTGAGAGGATTGAACTCCCGACCCTCGCCGTGTAAAAGCGATGCTCTCCCAGCTGAGCTAAGCATCCGTTAGCCCAGTGCACGTGCTTGTTAATAATAGCACCTAGCCAGGCTTTCGTCAAACTCTATTTTTTAGAAAAATATCTTACTTTTTTCCGAGGAGTTTAAACATGTTCTTCTTATAGACTTCCACTCCCGGTTGATTGAAAGGATTGATGTCGAGTAAATAGCAGGCCATTGCACAAGCGCGCATGAAGAAGTAAAGTAGGTGACCTAAAGTTCTTTCGTCTAACTTATCTAATTCGATGACAATGCAAGGCACGTTACCGCTATTAGCGTGAGCGTCGAGTGTCCCTAAGAAAGCTTTTTCGTTGACGAACGCTAAATTTTTACCGGCAAGATAATTAAGTTGATCTTCATCTTTTTCATCTTTGGCGATAGTTACGTCATGAAGTGGGGAATCGATGTAGATGATCGTTTCAAAAAGTAAAGGATTACCGTCTTGAATAAATTGGCCGAGCGAATGTAAATCGGTGGAAAAACAACAACTTGCAGGATAGATACCTAAGTGATCTTTACCTTCCGATTCGCCGAAGAGTTGTTTGAGCCATTCGCTGAGCATTTGATAATGTGGTTCGTAGGTGACGAATAATTCAACTTGCTTTGCAAGTTTTTCTTTCATCGCGTAACGCGTTAAGGCGTATTGGTAGCAACTATTTTCTTTTAGACTTGGGTTTGAATATAATTGCATCGCTTCTTTTGCACCTAAAAGTAAAGCATCGACGTCGATGTTTGCGCAGGCTAAAGGGAATAAACCGACTGGGGTAAAGACACTATAACGGCCACCGATATCAGAAGGTAAAGTATAAGTGCGGTAGCCATCTTTTTCTAACGGTCTTAAAAGTCCTTTTTCTTTATCGGTCGTAATGAAGATAGCTTTCTTAGCTTCTTCTTCATCACCAATTTGTTCAACTAAAAGTTTTTTCACCAAGCGGAAAGCGATCGAAGTTTCGGTCGTCGTCCCACTTTTTGAGATGACGTTAATGGCAAATTTTCTTCGCTTTAAGACACGTAAAACTTGTTCGATGTAAGTACCTGAAAAAGTTTGCCCTAAGAAAATAATTTTAAAAGGGTCTTCAGGATATAGACCTTTCAAGGCTTCATACACTGCACGAGCCCCGAGATAAGATCCACCAATTCCACAGACCACTAAGGTGTCGAAATGTTCTCTAACGTACTTAGCGTCTTCTTTGATTTGTTTAAGTTCAACTTGATCGACGTGTAAAGGATAATCAACCCAGCCTAAAAAGTCGTTCCCGGCTCCAGTTTTCTTCGTGATCATCTCATCGATTTTTTGAACTTTTTCTTCGAGATTTAATTCGTTTAAGTCGATTTGACTATGTGTGAGATTTATCTTCATCATCTGTGATATTTTCCTCCAAGGTAGCGTCTACCCACTCATCAAGTTTATCTTGAAGTTTGGAAATGTCCACAGTTTTTATTGGATTTTTCTTAATTTCGACAAGTTTTCCGTCTCTTTTGAGCATTTTTTCATTCAAAGGCACTTGTTTTAATGAGACGTGCAAGAATTTGTGCTCCTCATCGACTTCTAAGACTTTGACTTTGATTTCATCATCGACGTGGGCGAAGCGGTTGATGTCTCTTATAAATTTTTTGGACATTTCAGAGATGTGCAAAAGACCGCGGTAGCCTTCATCGAATTCGAGGAAAGCCCCATAAGGAACGATGCGATTGATTTTTCCGATAATTAAAGACCCTACTTCCATTGTTTTATCCTCCTAAGTAAGCCTTAAATAATTCCAAATCGTCAGGTGTAGTAATTTTGATGTTCGGATGTTTTGAAAAGAATAAGTCGATCTTATGTCCGGCTTCTAAAAATACTTTCGTATTGTCGCTATAATCTGAATTCTTTGCTTTCTTATAAGCTTCTAATAAGGGTTTAGCTTTAAATGCTTGCGGAGTTTCGATAATCTTCAATTCATCGCGGTTCAAATATTGTTCGATAGCTTCTTCTTTTATTTGTACGATTGTATCTTTTAAAGGGGAAGCCATCGATAGAGCAAGATGATTTTTTAATTCTAAAAGAAAATCTTTTAAATCATCTGCATGTAAGAATGCACGAGCGACATCGTGGAAGATAATGTAATCATCATCTTGTACGACGTCTTTTAAAAACGATAGAGCGTTCTTAGAAGATGAGTGTCTAGTCTTACCGCCTTCGATGATCGTTAAAATTTTCGAAAGATTATGTTCGTTAATGTAATTGCGATAAATTTCTTCTTTTTCTGGATTGATCACTAAGACGATGTAATCGATAGAAGTTTCTTTTTCAAAGAGCTCTAAGGGATAAGAAAATAGCGGTCTATCTAAGATAGTGACGAATGGCTTTTCTAATTCGTTACGTAATCTTTCACCTTTTCCACCGGCAAGAAGGACCGCAAAATTCATAATTATTTTACCTTCGGGGAAAGTTTAGCTTCGCGTCGGCTCATCTCATCGGAAATGCTAATGGCGTCGATTGTCAGTTTGATGACGTGGTCAATTTGTGAACCGTTACGATAATCCGCTGGGCAGATGTAATTGACTCTTCCATCGTTAAATAATTTTTGGACGAGTTCTTTTTTACCTTTCGGATAGACGGCGATCGAACGCCCGCCATTTTCTTTGACGAGGACCATGCAGGGGATATCAGTCATCCCATCGCCGAGATAGATGATGTTACGGTAAGGAATTCTTCTTTCCTGCGATTTTTCATTGACCTTATCATCTTCGTAAGCATTTAAGACGCCTTTAGAAACGCGGAAGACGTATTGCGTCTTTTGGGTGTAATTGATAGCCATCTTAGGCCAGATAGGTTCTTTAGTCTTTTCATCGTAAAGAAATTCGCAGCCATAAATCGCTTTAAATTCTTTAGCGATGATCGTTCCATCGATGATTTCTTTCGTGCCACTTGAGACGAGATAATGTTCGACTTTGATACCTTTTGATTTTCCGTAGTCATTAATTCTTTTAAACCAAGTGACGACACCATCGAAGTAGTTGATTTCTTTTCCTAGGTCATTGAGATATTCTTTCGTCAATTTGATGCCTTTTTCTTTCGATTCTTTGATCATCATATACATATAAGAAAGAATACGTTCGACGTTTTCCTTGCGCGAAAATTCGCCGGTTTTGCCCCAAAATTCTTGAGGAGTCATTCCTAAATTTGGAATGAAAGTAAAATTTTGCATGTCTTCACGACATAAAGTTTTATCGAAGTCGTAAAGAATAGCGACGATTGGTTTTTTTCTCATGTTATTTCCTCGCTATTTAGTGTAGCACATTTATACTAAAATGTGCAAATTTAGTGAATATATCTTAGTTAATCTATGCTAAAATGAATAGCGTATGAATTTTAATAACCTTCTAACATTTACTTCGTTAACTTGGTGGCAAATTACGATCATCGCTGTTGTCTGCTCTATCATGGGATTCTATCTACTAACATTTATCATCTCGTTATGTTTCGTCCTTTCTTTCAAAGGAAAGATGAAAGCAAAATATAAGGCTATATGTCTACAAATTAACCAAAGGTATACGTTACTAACGAAAATTGAGGAATATTTTAAAGAAAAGAAATTGGAATTACCGAAAGAATATTTATCCTTGATAAATAGTTTAAGAGAATTAGATACTTCTAATATCGATGAAAGTAAACGTTTAGATTATCTTAAAACTTTAAACGATGCGAAAGCTCATCTAGTTTTTTACGTCGAACAACTCGATAAATATTACAATGATAAAAATTATCTTGCTTTCAAAGAATCTTATTTGAAGAGCGAAGATGAATATCGTCGTCTCGTCGCCTCTTATAATCTAGACGTGAATGGCTACAATTATTGGATAAGAGGGTTTTTATTTCGTTACCTTTTTAAAATGTTACGTTTCAAGAAAAAAGAAACGATTAGATAGGAGTAAAAAATATGCAAACGAATTTAACATTTGAACAATTTCCTTTAAAAAAGCCAAACATTAAGGCGATTGAAAAGAAGTTTACTTCTTTAAAGGAAAATTTAGAAAACGCTAAAACTAAAGAAGAAGCTATTAAAACTTTGAAAGCTTACTTCCGTTACATCGATAAGATCTCGACTGAATTTACGACCATTAACGTCAATTTTACATTGAAGACGGATGACCCAAAACTTGTCAAATTGATGGATCAGTTAAATAAAGTTTCCCCCTTAGTGAGCAATTATCAAAACGAATTTGAAAAATCGTTGATGAAGTCACCATTTTTAAATGATTTAAAAGCTAAGTTTGGTGAATATTATTTCCAAATGGTGGAAGTTGGTTTAAAAACTTTTGATCCGTCCATCATCGAAGAACTCGTCTTAGAAAATGATTTAGTGATGAAACGTAGCCAAATTATCGCTGGGGCAAAAATTCCTTTTAGAGGGGAAATTTTAAATCTTGCTGGCATTGCTAAGCACATGGAAGATTTAGACCGTGAAACTAGGAAGGAAGCCGCGCATGCTTACTATAAATTTTATCAAGAAAATGAAGCGAGCCTTGCAAAAATTTATGATGACCTTGTAAGGCTTCGCGATGAGATGGCAAAAAAACTTGGTTTCAAAAATTATATCGAATTAGGTTACCTTCGTCTCGGTCGATTAGACTATGACGCAAAAGAAGTAGAAGCCTACCGCAATCAAATCGCTAAGGACGTCGTTCCTCTCGCCGCGAAGTTATTTAGCCGTCAATTGAAAAGAGTCGGCATTAAAAATCCAAAATATTACGATTATAGTCTCACTTTTAAAGATGGGAACGCTACTCCGGTTGGAACGAAAGACGAACTCGTGTTAAAAGCAAAGAAGATGTATGAAGAGATGTCTATTGTCACCGGCGAATTCTTCAATTTTATGCTCGATCATCATCTCATGGATTTAGAGGCTAGACCTGGAAAAGATATGGGTGGTTATATGACTTATTTCCCGCTTTATAAAGCGCCTTTTGTCTTCGCAAATTTTAACGGGACGAAAGAAGACGTCGCTACTTTGACGCATGAGATGGGTCACGCCTTTCAAGGCTACGAATCTTCTTCCATCAGCGTTCCTGCTTACCGTAGTCCAACTTTAGAAGCGTGCGAAATTCATTCGATGAGCATGGAATTTATCTCTTGGCCGTGGATGGATGATTTCTTCGGCAATCAAGTCGATAAATATCGTTTCTCCCATCTCGCGGATGCGGTCTTATTTTTACCATATGGAGCAAGCGTCGATGAATTCCAACATGAAGTTTACGCTCATCCGGAGATGACGCATGAAGAAAGATGCGCTACTTGGAAAAAGATCGAACAAAAATATTTATATTTTAAAGATTATTCTGATGAACCATTCTTAGCGAAAGGTGGTTATTGGATGAGACAAGGTCACATCTATTCTTCCCCGTTCTATTACATCGATTACACCTTAGCGCAAGTAGTGGCGTTCGAATTCTTCCATCGTTTCGCATTAAACCGCGAAAAAGCGTTTAAAAAGTACGTCAAATTATGTCGCATGGGTGGAAAGTATCCATTTAAGTCATTGTTAAAACATGCTGGATTAAGAATTCCTTTCGAAGATGGTAATATTAAAAAAGCGCTTGGCCCAGTCAAACGTTACTTAAATGCAGTTGATGATAATAAAATGTAGGCCATAAGGCCTACTTTTTTTCACTTATTTGGTGCACGGAGTGAGACTTGAACTCACACGGGTTGCCCCATACGCCCCTCAAACGTACGCGTCTACCAGTTCCGCCATTCGTGCAGCGTTAGTTATTATAAAGTGAACGATGAAATTATTCAATTAAAAAATGATACTTTTCTTAGCTGGTGTTAGTGGCGACACTAAAAGTGAAATGCATAGGAAGTTAGGTTTAACAAAAGTTATTTAATAGTGATGATAACAATTCAAATTATTTGAGTTTAGATTGTTAATCTCTATAATATTAGGAATGAAGGGAGAAATGAATTTATGAATAAAATTTTAGTTGAAACAAGTGCAAGACATGTACATGTCACCTTAGAAACCTTAAAAATTTTAACTGGTAAAGATGAATTAGGCGTCAAAAAGATGCTTTCTCAACCTGGTCAATTCGCAAGTGATGTAAGACTTGATTTAGTCGGACCAAAGAAAACGATTTCAGGCGTGAGTATCTTAGGACCAGTAAGAAGTCGTAACCAAGTGGAAATTTCTTTGACGGATGCGAGGACTTTAGGCCTTTCTAACGTTCCAGTTAGATTAAGCGGTGATACCGATAATACTCCTGGTATCACTTTAGTTGGTCCAGCCGGTAGCGTCACTTTAGAAAATGGTGTCATCGTCGCCAAAAGACATATCCATATGACGCCAAAAGATGCGGAAGAATATGGCGTTAAGGACCGCGATGTCGTCAAGGTTAAAGTCACAAGTGCTGATCGTTCTTTAATTTATGATGATGTCGTCATCCGCGTGAGCGAAAAGTTCGCTTTAGCGATGCATATCGACACCGACGAAGCTAATGCCGCGCACTTAAGTGGTGAAGTTTATGGTGAACTTATCAAATAAATATTGATAAATTTTTCTAAATAAGCATAATTATAAATAAGCAAACGCAAGTTTGCCTCATCAAGAACTATCTTTCGAGGCTTAAAAAGATAGTAGCAACTCTAATGAAATCCGATTAGTAAGTGCTCGCCTCAGATGACGATGAGAGGAACAAATTAAAAAATAAATTATGGGCTTTCTCTCATTGAGGAAGCCTTTATTCATATATAGGAGGGAAAAAGAAGATGGCAAAAAGAAAAATTTATACTTCAGAATGTGTAGCAGAAGGGCATCCAGATAAGGTGTGCGATCAAATCGCAGATGCAATTTTAGATGCATGTCTAGCTAAAGATAGTCTCGCTCATGTAGCGTGCGAATGTATGTTCATTGAAAAGCTTTTGATTTTAGGAGGAGAGATTTCTTTTAGTAAACCAAACATCACCATCGATTATGAAAGTATCGCTAAAGAAGTCATCAAAGATATCGGTTACGATCGTGACGATGTCGGTTTATTAAATTACCGTGATGTCATCATCGAAAATCATATTCACACCCAATCGAAGGAAATCGCAGATGCCGTTAACGATATCAATATCGAAAACTTAGGAGCAGGTGATCAAGGTATCATGTTTGGTTACGCTACCAATGAGACGGAAGCTTATTTACCTTTAGCGCATCTTCTTGCTATCGAATTAGTGAAAAGAGCCTCGAAACTAAGAAAAAGCGGTGACTTTAAAGGGGCAAGACCTGATATGAAATCAGAAGTAAGCGTCCAATATGAAAAAGGTAAAGAACCTAAAGTTATAAGCGTCGTCATGTCCATCCAACACGACCCCCATGCTGCGGATGAACATTTTAAAAAATACGTGTTAGAAGAAGTTATTTATCCGATCATCGATAAATATCATCTAAACCGTGATTTTACGCCTTACATCAACGTTTCTGGTTCCTTTGTACTAGGTGGGCCACTTGGCGATACTGGCTTAACTGGAAGAAAGATTATCGTCGATACTTACGGTGGCTTTGCTCGTCACGGTGGTGGCTCTTTTTCCGGCAAAGACCCATCAAAAGTTGATCGAAGTGCAGCTTATTTAGCTCGTTACATCGCTAAAAACTTAGTGGCTGCTGGAGTAGCGAAGCGTCTTGAAATTGAATTATCTTACGTCATCGGTCAAAAAGATGCTTTATCTTTGATGATCGAAACTTTTAAGACTTCACCTTATAGCGATGATTATCTCATTAGCTTAGTGCGTCATATCTTTCCAACTAGACCAGGTCTCATCATCAAAAATTTCTCTTTACATCAACCATCTTTTTCTTACCGCGATACTTCGAATTATTCAGCCTTCTTCCATCTTGAATTAGACCTGCCTTGGGAAAGACTTGATAAGGTCGAAGAGATTAAAAAATATATCGCTTCACATCCTTACGTTGAGCAGTAAGTTAATTTTTCTAACAAATTTTTAAAGATTTACAAATAATTAGTCTCACATTTATGAAAAGATAAAAAAATGCGTAAAAAGGCATATGATTTTTGCTCGTTTTTTGCTACGATATAAGTAGAGTTTTCTAATCACAAATTCTTTGAAAGGAGTTACATGATATGAAATACCAAATTATTGGTAAGAACATCGATGTGACCGAAGGTATTAGTCATGCTGTCGAGACTAAACTTTCTCGCATGGACAAATATTTCGTCATCACAGATGATGTGACTTGCCGCGTCGTCGTAAGATCTTATAAGCGTGGCGCAAAAGTGGAAGTGACCATCTTCACGAAGATGATGGATTTCCGCGCTGAGGTCGTCGATGAAGATTTATATTCTGCCATCGATAAAGCCATCGATAAACTCGAAGGTCAAATGCGCAAATTGAAGACGCGTATGTCACGTAAGAATACGCGTGTGAGCTTAGGTAAAGCTATTGCTTTTGAAAATTTCGAAGCAGAAAAAGAAGTGGAAGATAATGAAGAAGTCGTCCGTACGAAATCGATCTATCTTAAACCGATGAGCATCGATGAAGCTGTCGTACGCATGGATGCATTAGATCATGATTTCTTCATGTATCTTGATAGCGAAGATGAAAAAATTAGCATCGTCTATCATCGTCACGATGGTGGAATTGGTCTACTCCAAGCTGAGAACGACGTCAAACTTTAATACTTAATTTTGTAAGGGCTAGTCTTAGATTAGTCCTTTTTTTATGCTTTGAAACGAAAATTTATGATGTAAATTTATTGCGTGAGTGTATAATGCTTATACATATGAAGAAAGTATTAGCGACAGATTTAGATGGAACACTTTTCTACCCCAGGCGTCGATTTAGATTAATTGCTAAAAGAAACGTCAATTTTTTACGTCGTTACATCGATGATGGTGGACGTGTCGCTCTCATCACTGGTCGAAGCCAAGACTTCATCAAGAAAGTGGAAAAGAAAATTGCTCGTCCGATCGATTCCATGTCCTGCAATGGAGCCAACATGATGGTGGACGCTAAGATGGTTAGACAGAAATATATGAGCGGGAAAGATGTGCAAGGTGTCATCGATTACATGGATGAAAAATATCATCCTTTAGCTTACATCATCATGACCGATAATTTTCCTTCTATCGTCGCCGCTAAAAGACGTAACATCATCTTGAAATTAATGTATCGTATCTGGTATTTTTTTCAATTTAGCTACGCGGAAAAATATACTTTTTCTGATCGTAATAAAGCCGATGGCTTATTTAATAACCAACTGAAGACGAATAAAATTTCTAAGCTTCTCATCTTCATGGGTTTAAGAAAGAAATACATCGAACTTAACAAAGAGGTGAATAAAGAACTACGCGCCAAATTTTCTCACCTCGAATTTTCTTGGTCGAATCAAGTCATCGAAATTACTCCTTCGGGAGCGGAAAAATCTAAAGCCATCAGCGAATATCTTAACTATCTCAATATTCCTAGCGATGAATGTTTCGTCGCGGGTGATTCTGGAAACGATATTACGATGTTTGAAAAGTTCAAACATAACGTCTGCATGGCGCATGCTTCGAATACGGTGAAAAAATATGCGACGCATATCGTCAAACATTACTATGACCTCGCTCGTTTCATCTACGAGGAAGATAAGGAGTATTAATTATGAATAACATCTCAATCTACATCCTAAATATCTATCATTATTCCATCATGATTCGTGATACTTTGGAATATACGATGGATAAGCCATCCTATAGTTACGAATCATATTTGATGCGTAAAGATTTAATCTTACGTGGCATTCAACCTAATACCCCATTAGGCTCTTTCTTAGAAAAGAATAATCAAGATGAAAAACATTTAGGCGATGATATTAAAAATAAGATTAAAACTTTCCATGATGAAGTTTACGGCGATGATTCGATCATCATCAAAGTGACGCCTGAAAAAGAACTAAGAGTTGATAAATCGCAACACATGGCAATTTATAGTTACGTCATCGGCATCTACGAAACGATGTTAGATATTCTTTATGGCTATCTCACCATGGCGAAGAAAAATAATCAACTCGAACCTGAAATTGAAAAACTTATGCGCACGAACGATGCTTTCTATCGTGGTTTTATCTACTTACAACTTTGTAAAGATTTATACGCTCAATTCAAAGAATTCCAAACGGCGATGAACGAAACTAAAGGGCAGCCGACGCCTCAATCAAATTACATCTCGCAAGAAATTCAAAAAATATTTGGTTTCTTTAATTTCATTAAAAACCATTGTAGGCTCACTGACGAAAATACGCGTAATATGTTCGATGAAGTTTCTCGTCTATTGGAGATGATTTCTGGTAAAAGAGACTTACCTAGTGGTAAAAAGTTCCCAGATGTCTTCAATGATACGATCAAACATATTGCTGAATACACTAGACCAAATGAAATCATTTGGAAAGATGTTTATAATCCGTTATATAAAGAATTGGTAGAGCAAGCTAGAAAACAAGCGGAAAAAAATAAGATGATGGAAAGTGAACATCACGAAGATCATAGTGCTTAAGGAAAGGAGAAAATTAACAAAGTTAATGACAAATTACGTCAACATTTGTTAAAATAAGTTCGATTTATGAAAGAAAAAGGTATGAAAAAAAGTAAAAAACAACATCGTATTTCTTGGAAGGAATGGATCTTCCTTGGCATCGCTATCTTCTTAGGTGTGAGCTCTTTAGCCTTACTTGTCACTGGCTTAGTGGGCGATAATATGGGCGTCGCGCTAGATTTAAATCCAATCAAACAAGCTGAACAAGCGATGGATAGCGCTGGCTTCCACATGAATTTTAGAAACTTAGGACTCGTCGTCTTAGCAGCGGGCGCTTTAGTGGCCATCATCACTTTACTTGTCAATGCGAAGAAATCTGACCGTGAACATGACCGTCGCATGCGTCGACTCGAAAGACTTAACGAAGTCGTAAGCGAAGAAACGAAGGAAGAATAATTTGTTTATAAAAGAGGCTTAAGCCTCTTTTTGCTTTCTAAATAACTATGAAGAAAAAAATTCTATTAACTTTATTACCTATCTTATTATTAAGTGCTTGTAATCCGACGAGCATCGATATTTTAACAGCCAAACAATACGCTTTAGATATCGAAGATAAAATCGCTCGTCAAGAAGTGGAAGCCTCGAATGCGCTTTCTTCTCATCTTATCGAAGATGATGGTACTTCCTACAATGAAAGATATGAACGTTACGATTTAAGTGCGAATTATTTTTATTATTCTATCTACATAGATAATGTCATCATGGAAAGACATTGGGTCTTTCAAAATCATCAAGATTTACATGATGTTAGAGAAGTTAGACAAGAGGATGGAACTTATTTACGTACGCGTAGTTACGTTTTTTTCTCGAGTGCGAGTGGAAATTCTGATCCATTAAGAGAAAGTTTTTTAAGTAGAGTACAAAGCTTATCTTTATTAGCGTATGACGTCTTAGATTTCACCTCACAAAATGCTTCTCTTGTTACGAATGTCGACGAAGAACAAGTTCATTCATACGCTTATTATTCGAATAATTTAGGTCAATTACATGCGGAAGTGGAAGTAGATGAAATTAATAATTTTGAAGTAGAAATCGATAATTATCATCTAGTGTATTCTAAGGTGAATAACGAACATTTGACGACTATTTTAAGTTACGATTATACGACGGTAAACTTAGGTAAACCAAACTTTGATGATTACGTTTTATTAAGCTAATATTATGATTTAATTGGCGATTTACCTTATTTTTTTAGTTAAAAGACGACGATTAAAGAATTTTCTAAAGCATAAAATGCATCTAAGCCTTTAGCGTTTCTAACCACAATTGTCTTAAAGATATTTAAAGATTCTAATTGTTTTTTAAGTTCATTCGCTACTTTGTTTTCGATGCAGTAAGTGATGACACATTTTTCATATTTTTGTTTGCTTTCACGCAGGTGATTAATGATCGTCTTTAAACATTGATTGTAAGTTAAACACTTTTTAGCGATAGCAATCTCACCATCGTTTGCTTTACATAACGCCTTGATACGAGCGAGAGTGACGATCTTAGCTAAAAGACGATTGATTCGACCTGTCTTCACCAAGTTATCGTATTTCGCTAAGGTGAAGTAGAGAGTTAAAGAATCGCGGTAGGCGATGATATCCTTTTTAATTTCTTCGTAAGTTTTGCCTTCTTTAATTAGTTGATAAAGTTTATCTACTAGTAATTCTTCCATGCCAGCGGTGCCTTTCGAATCGATGATAAAACTATGTTTATCTTGTGCATTCTTAGCAGCGTTCGCAGAATTGTAAGAGCCACTTAATTTAGAAGAAATGGTGATGACAAAATTAAATGTAGCGTCCATCACCTTTTCAAAATCTAAAGTTGAAGGGCAACTAGAACGTGATCTTTTCGACTTATTTAAATGTTCTAAAAGAACTTTAGTATCTATAGTATCATCGTCTACGAATTCTTTTCCATCGACGTCGATGATAAAAGGAACGATAGCAAAGCCAATCTCTTCTTCGTTATAAGTTTCTTTTAAGTAATTATTTTTTAGATCACAAGCGCTATCGACGATTATTTTATATTGCATATTTATCCTCTAATATTGAAATAATTCAATTTTCTATTTTTAAAATTTTTTGATATAAGGACAATTAGTGTCCTTTTATCAGTATAGAGATTATTATTTAAATTATATTTAAAGTCAAGTTATTATTTGCTTATATATCCTCCTAATAAGCGATTGAATTTATTAAAAAATAGATAGGCTTTTAACGATTGGTAGTTAACATTTTAAACTTCAACATGCTTTAAGATTTAAATTAAGTTTATATAAAAACAGTTTTCGCAAACGTTAAATAGCACAAAAGTGTAAAGTAAAATACTTCGCAAATGTAAAGTAAGATACCGCACAAACGTTAAATGAATTGCCACACAAACGTTAAATTCTGTTGATGTTTTTACGTTTTTCTTCTAAAATTTAAGTGGGGTTAATACTATGAAAATAAAAGATTATAAAAAGCGAATTGCTGATGATTTATTAGATTTTAAATTGAACACTTTTGGCGCGACTTTAATTGTAGGTCCTAAAGGGTGTGGTAAAACCACAACCGCAAGTCAAAAAGCTAGAAGCATCATCGAATTTCAAGATGAAGATTTAAGAGATGGATACTTAGCGACCGCTAAGACTATGCCATCAAAGTTACTAATTGGGGAAAAACCACGACTATTTGATGAATGGCAAGATGCTCCTAAAATTTGGGGTGCGATTAGAAAGAGCGTCGACGATAATAGCGATGAGAATGGCTTATACATTTTAACTGGTTCTTCCTCTAATGATGTCGAAACAGCTCATACTGGTACAGCCAGAATATCGACGTTAAAAATGTATCCGATGAGCCTATATGAAAGTGGTGAATCCAGTGGAAAAATATCATTGATGGAATTATTTGACGGGAAAGACTTTGAATTTGTTGAATCTAATCTATCGATTGATGAATTAATATTTGCTATTTGTCGTGGTGGTTGGCCAAAGAGTTTGAAAAATAAAACGAAAGAATCACAATTAGCTATTGCGGAAGATATCTATTATCAAACTTGTCACAAAGACATTTCTAAGATTGATGGAATTAAAAGAAATGCGCTATGGGCAGAAAAAATACTTAAATCTTATGCAAGAAATATTTGTACGACTGCTGAGACGAAGACAATATATGGTGACGCTACATCTACTACAGGCATAAGTAAGCCGACATTTTTAGATTACGTTCACGCCCTTGAAAAGCTATATATTATCGAAGATATTCCTGCGTGGTGTCCTGCCATTAGGTCAAGAGAAGCTATTCGCGCTAGCGCTAAACGTAATCTAATTGATCCATCACTTGCTGTCGCAGCCCTAGGTGTCAAACCAGAATTCTTTAATACTGACTTTAAGACACTAGGCTTTCTATTTGAATCCTTGTGCGTTAGAGATTTAAAAATTTATTCAAATAAGATGAATGGAACTATGTCATATTACCGCGATAGATATGGTTTAGAAGCTGATAGTGTATTACATCTTAAGGATGGAAGATATGCTTTATTAGAGTTTAAGCTGGGACAAAATGAAATTGATAGAGGTGCGGCTGACTTACTTGAAATTGAAAGGCTAATTAAAGAATATAATAAAAATGAAAAACAAGTGCCGTTAAGACTTCCTGATTTAAAGATTATTATTACTGGAACACGATACGGTATGAAACGAGATGATGGAGTTTACGTCATCCCACTTGCATGCCTTAAAGATTAATTGTCTAAAATGATGAAGAAAGACATCAAACATGGTGTTTATAAGATAGGCACTGGCTATTCAAAGAACCCAACAACCCAATATTTGGATTCAACTATTAATGGCAATTATATTGTTGATAAGCATTACAACAAACAAATGCCATACGTAATTACCACTGATGAACGAGTAATTATTGGTAGCAGAAATGGAAACGGTAGAACGCCAAGCAAAACACCCACACCACACCCAACATTAGTTGGTGGCACTGATCCGAAAGTAAAAATGGCTGGCATAGTTGATATTCGCGGAGGAAAAATATATTCTTTCGACAATCAAAGTGGTCATTATCGTCCTAATTCTAAATCTATGAAATGGGCGGACGAAGCTTTCAAAAAATATCCTAAGCACAAAGACTTTAAAGGAGGAATTATTCTATGAATAAGGAATACAACAAAGACATTAACAAGGTATTATTTAGTGTTGATTTTCAAAGTGATTTTTCAGAAGACGAAGTTGGACGTTTGTCCGATATTGCTAAGCAATTAATTAACGAATACGGCGAACAAATTGTCTTTGATGAATGGTTTCAATATTTAAAAAAATCTATTAATGGTAGATATCCTGCATGGAATTTTATGCTTGCCTTCTATAATTTTGATGGTCACAATCTCAAAGTAAAAGATCCATATCCATTTTTAGGATTATTATTTAATAGATTAGGCCTCTCGCTTGATACCGAACCTTCTGAAGGCGAAGAGGAGACAATGTTTGATACTTTTGATTCAATATACGTTTCTCTATTAATTAAATCCGGAATAATTAAAAAAGACGATTATTTCTACGTTAATTTATATAGCGATGATAGATTCAAAAAAGCAGTTGAACAAAACAAATAATACGGAAAGCAGATTTCATTAATGGGGTCTGTTTTTAATTAATGCAGAGTCTGTATTTAAGTTTGAATTTAGTTTTCATAATGTAATTGCAAAACAACAGACTGGGATAGAGCAAGAGGTGCTTGGTATTCAACCAGTTCACCTTACTTAGTGTCTTATCGTAATTATTTGAAGAAGCTGTGAAAAAAATCAAAGAACTTGTTCCTAACGCCTCATCTCTAATTGGCAATGTGGATGTTAAAATATGGTTTGATTCGCTAAAAGATGAAAGATGCTTTGAAAGCATTGTTCAGAAAGCTGCCAATTCTTATGACGAAAAAGATGTAAGAAGACAAGATTTATTAGACATTTTAATTGGGATTGATTCATCAACATTAAAAATGGTTTATAAATTAGATAATTATACAGTGCCATTATTACTAAAACATTTATAATGAAGTGCTATTTTAAAGCCATTTTTTAATGTGGTTAAGATAAGTTACTTAGCATAAAACATTAAATATTAGAAATTGAGTCTTGAAATGCAGATTCTTTTCTATGGGCGCGCGATTTAAACCCTCGTGTCCGTCCAGTTTTTTTCACGGGGTTTTTATGTTGCCCGTTACTAGTGGGTTGTTGATTTACTAACTATGTTAAACATGGTGAAAAATGCCCAAAAATAAGAAAAAACACGCACTTTTGCGTACGTGTCTCGACAATCGATGATGGCGGAGAAAAAGGGATTTGAACCCTTGCGCCCCTTTCGAGACCTATGAGCTTTCCAAGCCCACCCCTTCAACC